>JBAPNE010000033.1:0-6339 GCA_049278975.1 Candidatus Kryptoniota bacterium | reverse complement strand
GCTCAATCCATGGCTTGTTCAAAGCCTTGCCATCCAGCATGGCTGACTGAATGTATTTATTCTTTTCTGAGACTTGCTTTGCTTCTATTACGAACGCTCTTCCACCGCCGACGTTGATTACAACCTTATTGAAGATAGGACTTCCTATTTCGTAGTCAGGACATCCCGGTGTGACCGGATAAAAACCCATCGCACTGAATACGTACCATGATGACATGGCTCCGCCGTCATCATCGCCTGGAAGACCGAACGGACCCGAATTGTACCATAGCTGCATTATTTCACTGACCATCTTTTGAGTCTTCCATGGCTCACCAGAAAAATCATACAAGTAAGGAATATGAAAAGCAGGTTCGTTCCCCTGGCAATACATCCCGATTAGTCCCGACATATCCGGGAATTGTCCAAGGAAAGCCGGCTTATCCATAGGATCCGGCTGTTCTACAAACAGCTGGTCAAGTTTTTTGTTGAAATCCTCTCTCCCGCCCATCAGATTGATTAAACCTTCCACATCTTGCTGCACAGAGTAAGTGTAAATCCATGAATTACATTCCGCAAAATAAGCCTCTCCCGCGAAGCCGCCGGATAATTTCGGATCATACGGACGAACCCACTGGCCATCGGCAGTTTTCGGTGCCATAAACCCGATAGTCGAGTCGTAAAGATTCTGATAATTATGTGCACGCTTAATAAATAAGGTGTAATCTGAATCCTTCCCAAGTGCTTTCGACATTTGGGCGAGGCACCAATCGTCATATGCACTTTCGAGTGTGACGGAGACCGATTGCCGCCTGTGCCATGGATCAACTTCTTTCACCCATTCCTTGACCCCGACCTCGGGAAGCCATGTGACCTGATAAGGCATATTCGAATATGTTATTTCACCATCATCCGCAAGCCACTTACGTTCATCTTGTACTTTCATATCTTCTCTAACGGGAAGCGCCGGATAAAATCCCTTTTCGAAATAACATTTTTCAAGCTCCGTTATATGACCAGCGTCCTGCCATGGGATCATGGTTGCCTCTGTCGCATTTTTCTTCATTCCTTCATAAGCTTTTTCGACGTCAAAGCCTCGTAAACCTTTCGTGTATGCATCGGTAATCACTGCGGTGGAATGATTCCCGATCATCGCGCCCGAACTCGGAAGCCACCCGGTTTTTTTGTAGATATCTACGAACTCTTCGATTGTTTTCACCGTCTCGTCCGGTTCAATTATCGTTTGAAGCGGATATGCGCACCTATAAGCATCCCACACATTCCCCTTTCTTCCCATCGTACGGTAAAGGGCTGTATAGAAACTTATGCGCTGATCTTCTGTACCACCTTCTGTCTTAATAAGATTCAGTGCCTTGTTCCATGATTCTTTTGCTGCCTTCTTTACCCGTGCGAAATCCCAGCCTGGAATTTCTTTTACAAGATTCGCGCGAGCTTCATCAATACTGTTGTACGAAGTACCAACCTTAATTTCCACTTGTTCATCTTTCGCAGTGAGGAAACTAATGAAAGCTCCAATTTTATCCCCCATTTGCGTCTTTACCCCCCTGGCAATATTCTTGTCTTTCCATGTTCCGAAAACTTTTAGTGGTTTATTGAACTCAGCATGGAAGTATACCGTATCATCTGCCATGACACCGAATGTGCTTTTGTAATATCTGATGTTTCCCGATCCTTCGATGGAATTATCGCCGACGATTTCAATTGATCCATTGCGAAATATGTTCATCAGGATATTGGAACCTGCCGATTCCGGGAATGTGAATCTGAAGATAATCGAATGATCGGTCACGGTATATTCAGCGTTTATGTTTAAGTCTTCTAACAACGCTTGGTAATAGTAAGGCGTGGCGGTTTCCATCGTATGATCGAATCCCGACGCGTTTTCTCCTCTATCGATTTTCAATTCTCCTGTCGTCGCCATTATTGACGCTGGGCCTGCAGGAAAACCGAATATCTTGTCGGCAAGATATTCGTCTCCAATATCAGGAGTAAAATCCGGCGCCACTTCAATCGTACCATGGGGCACATAAACAAGCGGCGATGTACCTCCGGTCTTCGGACTTATAGAACCAATATATGGATTGACGTAGTCAGCCAATTCTTTGAGCCTCTGCGAGTATCCATCCTGAGACATTGCTGCAATACATAGCATTCCCGTCACCAACACAAACGCGCGTTTCCAATTCATACAAAATCCTTTCGACTCCATTTAATTAATGACAAAAAGGAAAATGACATAAATCTACCTTACTGTGATTTCATCAAAGAGCATCCACGCATCTTTTCCGGCATTACGTGACCACTTGGGCAACTCGCCTATGTTTTTTGCGATGATATGTACGTAACGCCCTTTTGTTCCCTTCATGTCATAGCTCAATTCTTTAATTGAAAAACGTTGATGCCTCTCCGGCAAAGCTAAACTTTTGTTGACAACAATTTGATAATTTACACTGTCACTGGAAATTGCAACCTCAACCGAGTCCGGCAGGAATGCCCCTTCATAGTTGGCTTGAAGACACTCTAGCGTCAGCGAATCGAGGGTTCTCACTTGTCCCAGGTCCAGAATCACGTTAAGGTTGTTCTTCTGAAACCCTTGCCAAGCATCTTCATCAAAGTCAGATGTTCTTTCGTGAAGACTGATTAGTGTTTTGTCTCCCTTATCGCCAGGAACCTCCATTGAGTACGGTTCGAGATATTTAATGTTCATAATCGGAAGTGACTTGCTAAAATATCCAGTAGAAATCGGGCTTGGCATTTTTGCTTTGTCAAATGCTCTCACATTCAGGACAAACGTACGGTCTAAACTCAGCGGAGATGTGTATTGAGGAGATTCCATCGTCGGAGTTGCACCATCAAGAGTGTAATGAATCTCAGCACCATCGTCTGCATCGCTTACCGTGACTGTCAAGGGTTTATTGTAATCTATGTAACCAATGCCAGGCGATACTTGGGGCATTGCAGTTGCCATGAATCTCTCGTAACCATGTTTGTGGTTCAACGTGTTGAAAAGTGCCTGCGCAGGAACGGTGTTGTCGTTTTCATTGTATGCCGCCGTCATCGCGAATATTCTTACCTTCTTGTTTGACGGGAGGACAATCTCTTTTGTACCTTCAGGAAGATCAATTTTATATTTATACATGTATGCATAAGCATACGCATCATTCTTGCCGTCGCGCAGGTGGCGATGGGTTGCGTAGAACCCAACATTATCTTCTCTGACATATCCCGGCTTTATACCGAGATAGTTAATTCCACGCCATGTATAATTCCACTCTGCTGTGTCTTTCCTGTCCCATATCCGTTTATCCCATTGACCTAGGAATCCTGACCACGGCTGCACTGGTATGTCGATGGACTTATCGGCCACTTTGAATATTCCGTCCGCCAATGTGTCCGTTGACGCCGCAAGAATATAGATACGATTGAATTTCCCGTTGGGAAGTTCCACGCGTTGACCGTCACATGCAACCGTGTTGTCCTTGCCGTCCGCCTTTGGTCCCAGGACAAAATTTATGTCTTCACTGATTATTGTATCCGGCAGCATTTCCGCAGGATAAGTTCTTCCCTCGCCATCAAAATCTCCGTCGGACATATTCTTGTCATAACTCATTGCGTCAACATTGTATGGGAGTTGGACAGTGGTGCATCGCGGTAAAGGAAGTGATTTTCTCGGCTGTCTCAAACGCAATTCAAATGTCCTCAACTGGTATGGTGTCTCATCAAAAACAAGTTTACCATTCTTGACCCCTGCTTGCTTTATGTCTCTCTCCTGACCGTCGACTTCTTTTGCAACTATGATCGGACTCGCAAAAGACACTTCTATATTTTTCCACTCTTTGCCTTTTGCTTCGACGATTCTCAAAATTATGTCGTCGTTGTTCTCGGATTTTTTTAGTGCCATCACATCAATGTTGGGATTATTGATTTTCAAAAATGAGAACGATTTTCCGACGAACCCATTATGATGCACAACCTGGAAAGCAACCAATGGTTGATTGACCCGGAAACCAACCAAATTAGAATTCCCTTCCCGCCAGTCTCCATTGTGGCCATAGACGGCGTAAAGCATCTGGTGTTTACCAATGTCCTGGAAAGCCTGATCTTTGTAATCATTGTGCACTCCGGGAGTATATAGGAGAGTAAGCCTTAAGATATTGTCAGCCGGTTTGTCCGAGCCGTTCTTGCAGTCCTCAAGAATAGAAACACCGTACTTTCCGTCTTTGTCAGTTAAATCAAACCATTGGTGGGAAGGGACTTCGAACTTAACGGAGTCATTGTCGCCCCGCTGCACGGTTCCAACATCACAGTTGTACGTCGCCAACGGATTGGAGACCGTCAGGGGAAGCGTCGCTTCCAAAGATGCTTCCTGCGTAGCCCAATCGACCTTCGTGTTAAACTCAACTCTGTCACCAGCATCTCCCGCAGACAAGCGGATCTCTTGAACAAACTTTGAATGGCGAGCTTCGCGTTCCACCTGTATTCCAACCCTCACTGGCCCATTCTCAACAATTGTTATCTTCGCAGGACCATCGACGTAACCTTCTGGTGGTGCCTTTCTATCTGCCCAATCCATGTTCCAGGCAGGCCACTGCTCGGGCCTCTCGTGTAAAAAAGCTAATCTAATTGGAGACGATAACAATTCCTTCTTTACAGTTTTATCGTAAATGCTTTCTACGTCGCCGCTGCTGTCGATCTTTACAAGATACTTTGCATTTTCTAAAGTTGAAGCGGTCACCTTCAATCTTGTTGAGAGTGCGCATGGATATTTTGATGTCCTCACATCAAAAGTGCTGTAACTTAACGATGAAGCTTTCGCTAGGAAAATAACTGTCACCTTATTTCTATCGACACTCTGCATTTGCGATGGGACTTCATTACCTTGATGATCGAATACTCTCACCGCCCGTGGGGGTATGGTGTCAAATGTGACAGTGGCGTTGACTACATCTTCTCTTTCGAAAGGAAGTGGATTAAACACAACTATTGGAACTCCTTTTCCACGTGTGTCCATGGTACGGACAACTGTGCCGGATGCATTCGCAAAAATGTTGCTGAATTGATTTGCTGCCACCAGTTCATCGTTCCACTCGTAATCGAATGCTTCCGGAATGACAGTTCCCGGGAGCATATCATGGAACTGGCTCGCGAGAACCAGCCGCCAGGCTTGGTTCATTTTCCTTTGGTCATACTTCATCCCGCCCAGCCAGGATCCCATCACAGAGGAAGCCTCCGCATCGTATGCAAGAAACTCGTTCTTTCTATTCCACCTTTTCATATACGCTGCTGAGTTGATCGAGCCGGCTGAATGATTCGTCAGCAACAGCTCACCTTTGTAGGAAGGTAGCTTCGCTTTTTCATCCGGCGTTATGTCGTTGAACATTGCGTCGGCTTTCGCGGATACTACTCTTATGTTGGATGTGTCGCGGATGCTTTTTTCAAGCCATTGAACAGATCCTTCCGTTGGGGATCCGCCCATGTCGCCTGTACCATAATACATGTAATCCGTATAAACGCCTGATTCCCTACCCAATTTATTAATCCGATCTATCCACATCGTATCCTGCCCCAAATCACTGGTTATATCTGTTCCGTAACTTCCAGGATTAAACGCCGCAACGATTGACTTGCCATCAGGGCCGATCCATCTCCCGACATTGAAAGGAATGCCGACTGCCGAACCCCATGTGAGTTTTTGAGTTGAGAATCCTTTTATTCCGCAATGGGCAAGAGCCGAAGGAAGCGACGCAGGAAAGCCAAAACAATCTGGGAGCATGAATTCATTACTTGCAACTCCGAATTCCTTTCTGAAGAAGTCATTTCCGTAAAGAACCTGTCGAATGTCAGATTCCGCCGACGGCGATAGCACATCATTTTCCTCCATTGATGATCCTGCGGGGAACCATTTCCCTTCCGCGACATACATTATTACGGAGTCGTATTGCGCGGGATAATATTCCTTCATGAACATGTAACGATTAGCGCCGGTAAAATTGAAAATGTAATCGGGATATTTCTGAAAGAGGGGGAAATTGTCCTCCATGGTGTTCCATATGAATTCGTCGATGGTTGTAGGGTAATCCCACCTCCATTGAGTATCAAGATGCGCATAGCCAACGGCATATAGCGCCTTCTGGGTCGAGAGATCGTAATTCTGCGCATAAACCAGAGTCGATGAAATGATCAAGACCGTCAAGATCGGAGTCGCAATTTTTTTCATAGGTTTACCTCTTTTGATAATATCGTTCTCTATCTTCGTTTGAAGGTTTCCGTGTTATTTCGAACTAATCCTATATCTTTCAACCTATCTCACATCTGAAACCGAAGGTGGTACACTGTTTT
>JBAPNE010000032.1:0-8635 GCA_049278975.1 Candidatus Kryptoniota bacterium | reverse complement strand
GTGCGGACATCATATATCACGCGTCCGGTGTAACAGGGCTTGGAGTGTTTGAGGCTGCACGGGAAATGAAAAAATATGCGATCGGCGTTGACATGGATCAGTGGAAAGAGGCTCCCGGTTTTGTGCTGACAAGTATGGTGAAGAAAGGCAACGTCGCGGTTTATGAAATCATTAAAGAATGGAAGGAAAATAAATTTGACGGCGGCAAAGCTCAGGTTTTCGGTCTTGCAGACGATGGTGTTGGCTTCGTTTACGATCAGAACAACAAACCTATAATTTCGCAAAATGTTTATGACAAAGTTGAAGCTCTGAAGCAGCAAATTATCAGCGGACAAATAAAAGTTCCGAAAGAATAACAAGTCGAAAGTCAAATATTGGAATCCGGCAATTTCGTGACATTTCACTTTCACCTTTGAGTTCTGGTTTTGATTTTTAACCCTTGACTATTGAATCCCCAATATGCCCTACGCGATAGAACTTCTCGACATTACCAAACGCTTTGCGAGAACAATCGCCAATGATAATGTAACTCTGAAAGTACCAGCGGGATCCATTCATGCTCTCGTCGGCGAAAACGGCGCCGGTAAAACGACGCTGATGGAAACTCTCTACGGCCTTTATCAGCCCGACACCGGAAGCATCCGCATCCGCGAAAAGGACGTTATCATAAAATCACCCCACGCTTCTATAAATCTCGGAATCGGAATGGTACACCAGCACTTCATGCTTATTCCTCCTTTGACCATCCTTGAGAATATTATTCTCGGTTCAGAGACTACAAAACATCTATTTCTCGATTTAAAAACAACGACAACAAAAATTACCGCACTTATAAAACAGTTTTCTTTGAGTGTACCATTAAATGAGAAAGTAGAAAACGTGGGTGTCGGGATTCAACAACGTGTAGAAATACTGAAGGCGCTATATCGCAAGGCGGATATCCTCGTTCTTGATGAACCGACAGCTGTTTTGACCCCGCAAGAAACGGTTCAACTTTTCAAAATATTATCGGAGTTGAATCAACAAGGGAAGACAATCGTGCTTATCACTCATAAGTTAAACGAAGTAATTGCGATAAGCCATCATGTCTCAGTAATGCGCAAAGGAAAAATTGTCGGAGACCTTGAGACCTCGAAGACAAATCCGCAGGAGATCGCGCAGCTTATGGTCGGCCACCCGGTACTTTTGCGGGTCGAGAAATCCCTGAAAAAGATCGGCGCGCCCAGACTTTTCATAAAAAATCTAAGTTATATCGATCACCGCGGCGTGGCAGTGTTGAATGATGTTTCACTCGAAGTGGCATCCGGTGAAATTCTCGGAATAGCTGGCATTGAAGGAAACGGACAATCTCAGTTCGTAGAATGTATCACTGGGCTTTTAAAACCCACCTCCGGCTCGATTAAGATAGGTGATATTGAAATCGTCGGCATGAGCACGCGAGATATCTTTGCGCATGGGATGGCACACGTCCCGGAGGACAGAATAAGCCGAGGGATAGTGATTGACTTCTCAGTCAAGGAGAACTTAATTCTTGGACTGCATGCTCAATTCAGTTCCCGGTTTCTTATGAAGAGAGATAAAATAACCAAAAACGCAGAACTTCTGATAGAAAAATTCGATATCCGCCCTACGGATCCTGCAGCTCATGTTCGCGGATTATCCGGAGGCAATCAACAGAAGGTCATCATGGCACGCGAGCTTTCAAGAAATGCACAAATAATAATCGCCAGCCAGCCTACTCGGGGAGTCGATATCGGCGGTATTGAGTTTATTCATCGTACCATCATATCCGCTCGTGATTCCGGGAAGGCGATCTTACTAATCTCAGCAGATTTAAATGAGATATTAAGTTTGTCCGACAGGATTGCGGTAATGTACAACGGCAGAATTGTCAAGATATTCTCAGATAATAAAGTCGGGGAAAGTGAACTCGGGCTTTACATGACTGGATCGAAGGGAAATGAAAACCAGCAAGCATTTTCTTGAACATCCGCTTATCCAGAATTTTCTGATACCGGTCATTGCGGTCATCTTGTCATTTGCTGTCGGTGCAATTTTTATAGTCATGGTCGGGCAAAACCCCATTGATGTCTATTCAGCCCTCTTTTCGCAAACCATAGGAAGCTGGTATGGCATAGGACAGCTTTTGTTCAAATCGACCCCGTTAATTTTCACGGGCCTTTCGGTTGCAATTTGCTTCCGCGCCGGATTATTCAACATCGGTGCTGAGGGACAATTGCAGATGGGATCATTCACCACTGCACTAGTCGGTATGAAAACTGTCGACGTACCATCATATATCGAAATCCCTCTTTTGACACTCGCTGGAATCATCGGCGGCGGACTCTGGGGATTTATTCCCGGATACCTGAAGGCTAAAGTGGGAACGCACGAAGTCATAAACACAATTATGCTCAACTTTATTGCCGCTGCCCTCATAAGCTATCTCGTTACGAATCTTTACAACGTTCCAGCAACCGTTCATACGCCGCCAATATCGCCCTCCGGTGCTCTTCCCCGTTTCGATAAATATTTTTCCGGCTTCGGAGGATCGCCGGTGAATTTCTCAATCTTTATCGCGCTGCTTGCCGCCCTGTTTGTGTGGTACTATGTCGCGAAAACAACATACGGTTACGAAATACGCGCTGTCGGTATCAATCCAAAGGCAGCGGAGTACGCCGGCATAAGTGTTTCGAAAAGTATTATTTTGAGCATGACAATTGGCGGCGCAATTGCCGGACTCGTCGGAACAAACTTCGTGATGGGATACAAATATTACTTTGAAGAAGGCTTCTCAAACGGAATCGGTTTTATGGGAATCGCCGTTGCCCTTCTTGGTTTGAACAACCCCTTCGGAGTCATCCTTGCTGCCCTGCTCTTCGGCATGTTGGATTACGGCGGCTTGGTTATAAACACCATGGTGCCAAAGGAATTAGTCAGCATACTTCAAGCAATCGTAATAATATTTGTTATATCATCGAATAAAATATTCAGAAGAATCGTGGTGAACTACTTGAAGAACAAAACTTTGACCATCTCCCAGAATGATTAATCAGATTCTCTCTCTCGCATTTCTTGCACAAACAATTCGGATCACCGTTCCTTATGCCCTGGCTTCATTAGGCGGTGTTTACAGCGAACGGGGCGGAGTGACCAACATCGCACTCGAAGGGATCATGCTTAACGGTGCATTCGGCGCAACAGTCGGAACGTACTACACCGGCAACCCAATGGCCGGGCTGCTTTGTGGAGTTGCATTCGGCTTGCTGACAGCTCTGATACACGCCGTCGTGTCGATAAACATCAAGGCGGACCAGATCATTTCTGGAATCGCGATAAATCTTTTCGCCGTTGGAATCACGAAATTCGTCCTCGAACTATTATTTCACAGCTCAAGTAACTCAGACAGAATAGTCGGTCTTCCTCTGATAAAGTTGCCGTTCATCCAACGCTCGCCTGAAATTGAGCGGCTTCTCGGCAACCCGCTCGTGCTCTTTACGATTTCCATCGTCATCGCAAGCCACTTCATTATTTTCAAGACCAGGTTCGGCTTGCGGCTTCGCGCCGTCGGGGAAAATCCTGAAGCCTCGGACACCGTAGGATTAAGTGTGTCCCTTTACAGATATTCCGGAGTCATGATCAGTGGTGCCCTCGCAGGACTTGGCGGCGCGTGGTTGGCATTCGACCAGCATTCGTTTACGGACGGCATGTCGGCAGGACGCGGTTTCATCGCCCTCGCCGCGATGATCGTCGGGAAATGGAATCCGCTCGGCGCGGCAGCAGCATGCTTGCTATTTGGATTTGCCGAAAGTTTCGAGATCCAGCTTCAAGGTGCCGCCTTGCCAACACAATTCGTTCAGATGATTCCTTACGTTGCCACGATTATTATACTCGCAGGGTTCGTTGGAAAGTCTGTTGCTCCGGCAGCAGATGGAATTCCGTATGAGAAAGAAAAATAAAACATGCCCTCGCTTCCATTTCGTTCCGCCTCCGATTTCGTCGCAAACTATCTCAGCAATGTGCACCATGATATTGCAATCGTCCTCGGCAGCGGATTAAGTGGTTTCACGAAACATCTTTCTCGAAAAATTGTTTTAAGAACGAATCAGATTCCAGGCTACCCACGTTCAACTGTCGTAGGACACCATGGAGAAATTGTAAGTGCATCCATTGCAAATATAAGAATCCTCGTTTTTAGCGGACGGGTTCATTATTACGAGACAGCCTCGACCATCGATGCCGCGGTAACTTCAATTGTATCACACCAACTCGGCATTAAAACAATAATCCTGACAAACGCGGCGGGAATTCTCAATGAAAAATATGTTCCCGGTGATTTGATGCTTATAAAGGATCAAATCAATCTTACATTCAGAAATGTTCTGCGCGACTTGAATATCTCCGTTAGGGACTTAAACCCAATTTACAGCAAGAAGCTTGCAACGGCAGCTCTCACAGCCGCGGAAAAGTCCGGCGTAAATTTAAAGTCCGGCACATATCTCGGACTGACCGGGCCATCTTACGAGACTCCCGCGGAAGTAAAGTTCTACAGAACTTTGAAGGCGGATGCCGTCGGAATGTCAACAATCCACGAAGCGATGTTTGCACGATCGGTCGGAATGGATGCAATGGGGATTAGCTGCCTTACAAACTACAGCACTGGAATAACTTCGGGAAAGCTCTCACATAAAGAGGTGACAAAGATCGGCGCAAAAGTCGATAAAAAATTTTCAAAGCTGCTTACGACATTTATAGAAAGTCTTTAGAACGTAGTTTAATTCCCAGAGGGCAAACATATCATGGGACAGAACACGTCATGGTACACGACGATTGAACATCGTAGCTCACGTAGTTACTCCATCGGTTTTGCGCTTCACTTGAGTAGTTGATCCACTTTTACATCCATCACTTTCGCCTCGTCGAATGCTTTCATGAGAACTTGCCGAAGAGCCGTTAAACCGACGGGCCGAATGCCATCGGAGAAATACTCTTCTCTGAACTCATAACCGGCGGACATATCAACCTCTGTAATCTTGATGCTTCCGGGAGGTTCCCCGTAGGCTCTACTATACTTCCAGCCGCTGTTCGCAGAAAGATCCACTTCCTCTGGGAGGGCGTTAAGCACGGCCTCGACAAGTGTCGGCCGCAAAAACGGACAACGGCGGAACAGATGCATGGTTGTGATTACCTCGCCCCGAATGCGTTTCTTATTAAAAACCCATACATCTCTGTTTTTGAATTCTTCGCTTTTCATGAACTGGCCGTAACAGAACCAGCAAGCCGATTCCGTCCACTCGAATTGGAGCTGCTTACAACCCCAAGGATTCAATTTATCTTCGTCCTTTCCAAAGCAGTATTCGACCGGGCAATCCGTCAAAGCTCTGCGATTAATACACCTGGTAAAAGTGAAGGTTTCGTCCCATGGAATCTCAAACCCATTGTGGTAGTATCGAGAATCTTGGATTTCGCCGAGAGCATCCGCGAGTCGAACAGCTTCAATAAAGGATTCCTCGGGCCAGTTTGCGAGATGCCAGTCTTTCCCATCGCGAACGCAAGTCTCGAATCTTGGCGCACTCTTGGCAATCTCTAATGCCGCCGGAAAATCTTCTGATATTGATTCAGCAAATTCTATAGAGTGGCCAGAGCTGCGTATTTCTAAATCCATCTTGACAGCTTCATCAGTTGGACTCCATAATGCGGTTCCACAGTTAGGACATATCTTTGCTTTCGAGTCTGCTTCAGCGGCACATTTGGGGCATTCGACTTTGAGGGGAAGTGCTCCAACACGTTCGGACGCATCATTATGCATCAAATCAAGCTGTTTAGCTGTAAGTCCAATTGCGCTGGAAAACCGTGCCACAATAGATACCTCTTTGTCAGAAAGTTCTCCGTCAATAAGACAAACATAGAGCATGTCGGATAAATTGACTACCTGAGTTGCAAAGTCACCACATGGGGTCGCGGTGTAGCCGCCGGCTTCGACCAGCTTCCTCGCAGAAGTTACCATCCCTTTTTTGGCGCCAATCGCAGACCTAATCTCGTCTATAGCGGCAAGTTCTTTTGGTGAAAGGAACGAGTCGGTATATGCAGCGACCATGGCATTAGCCAGGTACACACTTTGTTCAGCTTCCGAAAGTTCAATCATGGAACTAATTTCCTGTGATCGTTCATTGTACAACAGTCATGGCACATAACGTACACTCCCAAAAAAAGTTTGCCCCGCTTTGCCGCCATAGACGTGCGTAGCTCGATGAGAGCGGCGAAGCGGGATGAAGCGACCACGATATATACGAATGTGGAGCGTCTTTTTGTCGCGTGTTAGATGCAGTTGCCCGTCACTTAAGCAAAAGCATCTTCTTGGTGTCATGGTACGTTCCTGCTTCAAGTCTACAAAAGTACATCCCGCTCGGTAAATCGGTTGCGTTGAACACAGCAGAACGGATGCCAGCGGTCTGAGGTTGGCTGACCAAAGTCTGAACCCGCCTTCCAAGAACATCAAATACCTCCAATGTCACAAATGTGTTTCGTGGCAATTGATAGACTATGGTTGTCGATGGATTGAAAGGATTAGGATAGTTCTGTTCAATACCAAATGAGTATGGGATATTTTGGTCTCTGTCATTTCTAACGTTTGTAAGCATCTCCGAGATTGATTTTCGCCAAAGCCCATTACCGCCCGCGAATAGGTTTGTTCCACAAACCGCGTAAACGCTAACACCCATATATGTGTCTGGACTCCAACTTGTGCCACTATTGGTTGAAACGAAGATCGCACTAGGAGTGCTCGCAAAAACATTTGTATCACTGATAGCGATGAGAGATGAAACAGTTGTGTTCGTCAGTTCTGAGTCTCTGGGAAGCCAAGTCGCCCCATTGTCCGTTGAAAGATAAACACCACCAAGTTGAGTTCCAGCAAATAAGTTTTTTCCAGACAGCGCAAGGCAATGTACGCGGACGTCGGTCAGTCCAGTGTCCCGCTGGGCCCAAGTTTTCCCGTTGTCGGTGGATAGAAAAACTCCAAGACCTGATGTTGCGACAAAGAAATTACTATCACTAAGAGCAAAGGCAGTAACATCACCAGCAAAGATGCCACTAGGCGCCGCACCGCAAGCTTTCCAAGTCGCTCCACTATCACTTGATATAAAAACGCCATCGTACATAGTACCAACAAAGAGATTAGAGCCGCTTGAACAAATTGCGGTCTCCGCATCTGTTCCAATAGGCGGAGCAGTCTTTTTGGTCCAGCTTGCGCCGTTGTCGGTAGACAGGTATATCCATTCACTTAAGGCGATGAGACACATACCGTTGATGGCAAGTAGGCCACCAAAGCCCCCGGACGACGGGAGAATGGCGGCTGTACTCCAATTTGTGCCGTAATCGGTAGAAGCGAAAATACCCGCTTCAGTACTAACAAAGATTTTCGCGCCACTAACCGCGATGGACTCCACTACTGTCCCGGGAAGTCCGTTAACTTGCTCCCATTGAGCCGTTGATAGATTAGCGGACAAAACTATAAATGCGATTACCAGAAAAAATCGATAAGTAATTCTCATGGCGCTTTCTCCTTGCCCCAAAGCTTCCCCTTGGAATAAAATCTTTCATAATATCTGGCAATAGCCACATTAAGGCAATCCTCTGAAGTGGACTGCTTAGAGCTTATGACATCTATATAGAAATACCAAAAGTCGCTCGTGCTCATCAGCTTCTGAATTTGGTGATTCCTCGAAATAGTATATGCTTTGTCATCCATGGCGGAAAAAAACTTGGGAGAATTGTTGGACATGTACTCGGTAGTTGCGAGCAG
This sequence comes from Candidatus Kryptoniota bacterium, assembly GCA_049278975.1. Taxonomy (GTDB): domain Bacteria; phylum Bacteroidota; class Ignavibacteria; order Kryptoniales; family JAKASW01; genus JAKASW01. The sequence continues at coordinate 831 of JBAPNE010000032.1, read as the reverse complement.
TGAATCTTCAGCGAGCCTTATAGAATCAGCGGCACCCTTCGGTGGCACTAAAGATTCTGGTAAAGTCAGAGTGCCGTCGTTGTTAACATCTGCATAAAGAGATTTTTCTCGACCAGATAGCAAGTAGGAATTGATGTCGAGGAAATGATTGATGGTCGCTAAATTAGTTCCGCGTTTTATCATTAAGCTACCTAGACCTGCGAGGAGCTTCATGTTATGGTTTTCAAAGTCCAGCTTAATGGAGTGTTGAACGGCAGCATTTGATAAATTCCGATTAACGGAGTTGAAAGCCAGAAACGCCTTTCCAGCCTCTTCGATTGAAGCGCACGACAGAAAATAGCCTCGGGCCCATCTGTTTCGGGAAAAAAGGATTTGGGATTCTTCAAGCAAAGAAGTCGAATTCTTTATCGCGTTCTCTTTGTATGCGTTGAGAAGCTCAACCGTCAATGTAAATTCTCGCTTCTTCATCATCCGCGTATAGCTTTCAGTTGGTTCTTTGGTGACGGGCAATTGCAACTAACTACTTGAACTATGACAAATGTCGTTGTTACTGCCAATTTGGGATGAAATACGACATATGTCGTCTTTTTGCATTTTGCACTCCTTTCATTCTGACTTCCAAATTTATTTCTTTTATCTATGAGGTGCAAATCCTGGTAGTGACCTACTTTGCTTTTGAAAAAACTTGACCACAAATGGCACGAATAGTTATTCTTTGAACACCAATCCCACGAATCATTTTCTCGCATTCGTGTCATTAAATGATTCAACTCGATTCATTCGTGTTATTCGTGTTCAAAATAGCCCACTACCCAAATCCCAACCGTTATC
>JBAPNE010000031.1:0-12001 GCA_049278975.1 Candidatus Kryptoniota bacterium | reverse complement strand
CTTGTTGACTCAGGAACATACAAAGAAGTTGTCAACATTGCGAGCAAAGATTCACTCACACTTCTTTCATCGGGAAATACAACAATTCAAGGTGTGCGTATAGCTAAGTCGAGCGTCATTGACATTAATGGCTTCACTATAGACGCTTCGAACTCGGACACAAACGCCGTTGAAATTTCGGGAGCGAATGACAGCGACATCACAATAGAATCAAATGAGATACAAAACTCTGCAAAGAACGGCATCAAAATAGGTCAATACGCAGTTCGAACGAGAATCGTCAATAATGTCATTGTGAACAATCAGATGAACGGATTAGATTTCTCAGATGGAACAAGCGGGACACAATATGTCATCAATAACACCATCGTGAAAAATGGATATAATGGAATCGATGCGGCATCACAGCAAGGTGTCTTCTTAGTCAACAATATTATTTCCTTCAATGGAACTACGGCTGGAACAACAGGCGGAAGATACGGAATAAAGAGAGATGCGGGTACAAATCCAACAGACATTACATTGCTCAATAATCTTATCATCGGGAATGCTGGCACAGTAAACAAGAAGAACTCACAAGACATGTCTAACTATCAGTTGATATTGGATGTTTCGGACGGTGGAAACATCACCACAACTGGAGCTGAAGGAATCGGTATTGCAGGATTATCAAGCGCGCAGTTTAGCGATGTTCTTCTGCCGGATTATCATTTGACGGATACTTCGATCGCAATCGATAAGGGAACTTCAAGTTTCGCAGCGCCTGATCTTCAAGCAGGACAACTTCCCGATGAAGACAAAGATGGAAACGTCCGTCCACAAGGTGTAACGTATGACCTCGGCGCGTATGAGTTGAGATGAAGGAAAAAGGAATGAAGAAATTTGAAGGCGGAATTAAAAGAAAAGTGTTTTTCACCTCAGAGAGGCAACAAAAAATAAATCTATTTATCACCATCATCGTTTTCCTTGGTGCACATGATGGTCTTTCTCAGCCTAGGGTAATTTCAGAAGGGAGTTATCCAGTCTTTTCTGAATCATCGAAATTAATAGCATTCGAAAAAGACAGGTACATTTATGTGGAAGATTTGAATGGGAAAAAAATTAGACAGGTAAGCTCGCTCGGGTGGGATTTTCGACCATCCTGGTCGCCTGACGGTCAAAAGATTGTTTTTCAAAGTTATGGGCATCATCCTGTACCGGGAAATGATACGTTCTCAATCTGGGTGGCGAAATCTAACGGCACTAATCAACATCAATTTATTCCTCCAGTAGGCGAAGGGGACCAGAATCCGCTTTGGTCACCAAAGGCCAACAAAATCGTTTGGACCCATGGACAGAGACTTTGGATTGCTGATTCGGATGGAACCAGTGCACATCCTTTAACTCCTGAACCTGCACGGGCATGGGAGTATATTGGTGATTGGTCGCCAGATGGAAAAACAATAGTTTATTTACATACTGACGGTGGCAGTTCATATGAAATCTGGTTGATTAATTCTGACGGCAGCTGTGAGAGGATATTCAGAAAGGGAATCCAAGCCGTAGCCATAAAATGGTCCAGAGACGGACAATTCCTTTTTTACTCCGACGGAATGAGAGTGTTTAGAATCAGTTGTAGCAATATTGGAGATCCACAACTCATGTACGTATTCGGCTTTGATTACGACATAATGCATTTCGATCTCTCTAGTGATGAAAAGTTCATAATTTATGATAATACTGGTCCAGAAATCGATGATGAGAAAATAATAATTGATCAATTTCCTAAGATCATGAAGTAACCTCTATTGGAATACGCTGGCAAAATGACAACCGTAATGCTATCGCTTCACATTTTAGGAATAAGAATGCGCAATGACTAGAAAGGAGAGTTCATAAAGTGAGATACGCTTTCATTTTATCGTTGGCACTTGCCATTTCAGCTTTTACCAGAGGGACATTCGCCCAGACGACTAAGGTCGCCTCTGCGCCGGAGGCGCATCAGCCTCTGGCTGCCAGCAATGCCCCTGGACAAGTCTGGAAGATACCATTTGCATCGACAGGCAACACGATTTCCCTAAATATTCAAAACAACTCCAGTCTCGAAGCAAAGAATGTCTCTGTAACTTTCAATCACCTTCCGACATGGCTTGAGTTCAAATCTAGTTCGGCGTTATTGAAAGACGTGAGTGCAAATAGTTCGGGTGATGCTGAATTCACATTTTCTGTTGATAAGAAAGCCCCGGTTGAAAAAGATACGACATTGACTGCAACGATAAGTACGTCTGATGGTCAAACATGGACGAAGGATATTACCATCGAAGTTGCAGCACCCAAAGACTATCAGCTTTATAATAACTTTCCGAATCCATTTAATCCGTCAACTAAGATTGCATTTGATCTTCCGAAGGCATCTCACGTGAAACTCGTTATCTACGACATCGTCGGCCGAGAGGTAGCGCAGGTTACGGATGCAGATTACCCTGCCGGCTATACCGAACTAACATGGAGCGGCTTGAGCAAGAATGGGGCCATGGTTTCATCCGGAGTTTATTTCTACCGGATAAGCACGGATAAGTGGAACAAAGTGAAGAAGATGATGATGTTGAAATGACATCCTATGCCGCCCTGTGGCAATGTATTACTTTGTGGTACAGCAATCAGGATTGCCCCGGCCGTGTTCCTCGTAATGGTTAGTAACTTTTGGATTTCTGTTTCAATACAACACGTCACTCCCAACGCCTGCTGTCATTGCTTAGCGGTACACAACCCCTTCTTCATCCTTCACAGACTGCGTGAGGAGTATTCAGCGTATCATTTCAAGAACGACATCTCCTGAAGCCCTGCTTCAATGCCGTCGCGCTCCCCATCTTCGGGAGAATTTCTTTCGACGATTTGCTGTTTAAGATATATAATCTTGAGGAGTATTCCGTATGAGTTTTGATCAGACATCCTTTGATCCCGGCCTAACCCAAAAATACACCGGAAAGCTTCAGCGCACTATTGAGAAGGACGGTTCGTTTAACGTCCGCAAGACGGGCGTGGGCCTGAAGAATTTCCATTTCTACCAGTTCCTGATAAATATCTCGTGGTTCCAATTCTTTCTCGTGATTCTTTCAGGATACATCCTCGTCAACGCGATCTTTGCGTGCCTCTATCTTCTTGCAGGTATCCGGAATATCCAGGGTGCAGATGCTGGTACACCGTTATCGGCTTTCCTGAGTACATTTTTTCTCAGCGTTCATACGTTCACGACAGTCGGTTATGGAACAATTGCGCCAAAGGACATCTGGACGAACGTAATCGCGGCGTTCGAGGCTCTGACAGGATTGATGGGACTCGCGCTCGCGACTGGATTACTCTACGGCCGGTTCTCGCGGCCGTCGGCGAAGATAGTCTTCAGCGACAATGCAATCATCGCTCCTTACTTTGGGAAGACAAGTTTTCAATTCCGAATCGCGAACAAACGTACGAACACGCTCATGGAACTGGAAGCGAAGGTAATGATCATGACGGTGTCCGGCACTGGAGAAAATCACAGACGTGAGTATCACGTGTTGAACCTCGAACGCTCATCAGTATATTTTCTTCCTCTGACATGGACGGTCGTCCACCCTATCGATGAACAAAGCCCGCTGTTCGGAAAAACGTTAAAGAATCTTTCCGATTCCCAGGCTGAAATCCTGATATTGATAAAGGCTTTCGACGATACCTTCAGCCAGGTTGTCCACTCACGGTACTCCTACAGGTTTGATGAGATTCTTTGGGGAGCAAAATATCTTCCCGCATTCAGCGTAACGAAAGACGGCGACATGGCTCTGCAGCTGAACAGGTTGAACGAAGTGGAGCAGGTATCTGTTCAATGAAAAAAATGATTGGTATGAAAGTAGAGATATGGTCTGACGTTGTTTGCCCGTTTTGCTATATAGGTAAGCGAAAGTTCGAGATCGCACTTGAACAGTTTACTAACAAAGATGAAGCGGAAGCGCTGTGGTACAGTCCAGTCATCTTTTTCTAGAGACTTTTGAAAATGCGTGGGAAGAAGAACGCCAGTTAGAAGACACTCCACTTCGTTAAGAACAGTGCCGTGAGTATAATCCCAATCGCCGCAATTCTCTAAGCCCTATAATGGGCGGCCCGTTTCCTCACGATGCAAATGATTCGCGCAGTCCCATGACCTATGCATTTTACCTCAACAAATACTATCTTAATCTCGTTCAGGTTTAAGCATTTCAATCCTAATTCGAGGAGCCTTGGAAAATGTATAAGAAGATTTCAGCGGCATTATTACTCTTAATTGTCCTTTTGGGAATGCAGGGCTGCGGGCCCTCTTATGTTGCTACTGAGCAGTTCGTGTTTGAACAACCCCGTCATGAATACCTGCTGGATTCCGGTTGGGTGTGCATGAATATCAAAGATGTGACCTCGACGGGTGAAGTATTATCCAACCGATCCTTTCCATTGCCGGACTGGATGCCCGCTACGGTGCCGGGAACGGTACTGACGACCTTATTGAATAATAATTTAATTCCCGATCCGTTCTATGGAATGAACGATCAGAAGATTCCCGATATCTATGAAACAGGACCCGACCGTTATACATACTGGTTCGTAAAAGATTTCAAGGAGAAGGCTCCTATCGGCGGCGAACAGGTCTGGCTCCACTTCCGCGGCGTCAATTATGGCTGTGATGTGTACTTCAACGGGAACAGGCTGAATAAGCAGACACATTTCGGGATGTTCCTGCGTCAGACTTATAACATTACTTCCTACATGTCGAAGAATGGCTATAACCGGCTGGCGGTTTTGGTCTATCCCCCCGACCCGGTCGGTAATCCTAATGGCGGCCAGGGCGGCGATGGTACGATCGCACGTAATGTCTCCAGCCAGTACGTCGCAGGCTGGGATTGGATTCAGCCGATGCGCGACCGGAATACCGGGATATGGGACAAAGTATCAATCGAGAAGACGAACACGGTTGAGATTAAGAATCCGTATGTGGTTACCTCTGTCCCTGGCAAAAGGATTCTTGGTCAATCGCAGGCTCCGGCAGTGATTAAAGCGAGCGTTGAGATTGAAAACCCGACCGGCACCCCGGTTCAAGGAACGTTGCGGTATGTTCTGGATGAGAATATTGTAAGTAAGCAAGTAACACTTCAGGCCGACTCCACAGAGGAAATACAATTGCCTGATTACATTTTAAATAATCCGAAACTATGGTGGCCCAACGGCTATGGCCAACCATCATTGTACACAATCAAATTCCAGTTCATAAGTAGCGATAACCTGCTAATGGATGAAAAAGATCTCACCATCGGCATACGCCAGATTCAAACTCGATGGAATGAACATACTCAGAGCCGGGAGGTGTTTGTGAACGGCCAGCGAATCTTCATCAAAGGCGGCGACTGGATTGTTTCGGATGCTATGCTCCGCTTATCATCTGAACGCTACGATGCGGAAGCCCGCTTCCATCGCGACATGAATCTGAACCTGATTCGTGTTTGGGGAGGAGGGATCACAGAAAGGCCCGAATTCTATGACGCTTGTGATAAATATGGAATACTCGTCTTCCAGGATTTTTGGATGTCCGGCGATTGCAATGGCAGGTGGGCTGATCCCTCTAAATTGGATGACCAATGGGTAAGGCGCGGTTACCCCGATGACCACAAGCTGTTCCTCGCCTCGGTAACCGACCAGGTTAAGATGCTGCGCAATCATCCTTCCCTGGCATTCTATTGCGGCGGCAACGAGATTACTCCTCCCGAAGATATTCTGGTCGCCTTGCAAGATTCTCTTCTGCCGGCATTGGACAGTACCCGTTATTTTTTCTCTTACTCGAACGTGGACAGCATGTCATACAATTCCGTCGGCTATACTGGAGATGGTCCTTATCGTCTCGAGCCACCCGGCTTCTTCTGGGAAAATCGTTCCTTCCCTTTCAATTCCGAAATCGGATCTGTCGGCATGGGAGATTATGAATCTCTCGCCCGTTTTATTCCGGCTTTGGATATGGAGGTTCCGGATTCCGATTATGCTAAGATTGATTCCGTGTGGAGGTATCATAAATACAGTAGCTACGGGAATTATGTAGGCGCTTACGGAAAATCCAGAGATGTCAGGGCCTTTGCCGATAGGGCACAGCTTATCAATTACGACCAGTACAGGTCGCTTATTGAAGGCCACTTATCTCACATGTGGGACTGGTACACCGGCGTCATTATCTGGAAGACCCAGAATCCCTGGACGGCAATGCGTGGACAGATGTATGATTGCTACCTCGATCCGAACGCAGGCCTCTATGGCTTGCACCATGGTGGTGAACCGCTCCACGCCATGTACAATCCCGCGGATGGAATGGTGTCGGTCGTAAACCAAACCTTTAATCCGTACCATGACCTTGTCCTGCAGGCAACTGCTTATGATATGGCGGGAAAAGATACGCTTGTCTCACGATTGTTTATCGAGCTGAGCCCAAACTCCGTCCAGAAATATTTTTCCGCAAAGAGAGTCACGGATGCGCTATTCTCTTCTCAGGGAGGATTCTTGTCTTTGCGCCTGCTTGATACTTCTCATAAGGTACTTAGCGATAATCTTTACTGGCTGCCGGATTCGACGGGCAATTACACCGGCCTGCCGCGAATGTTTGTAGCACAAGTAAATTCCGAAGCCAGAAAAGCAGGTGATGGAAGAATCGCGGTCACAATAAGCAACCCTTCCGGCGAACCGGTTGCGTTCTTTAACCGCATCTCGCTGGTTGACTCCTTAAGAAAGGAAAGGATTCTGCCCGTCTTCTATAGCGACAACTATATTTCAGTATTGCCGGGCGAAGAAAAGACGGTCTATATTGAATATACTCCGGCCGTGAACGCTGCTGGTGCCATGGTCTCCATCAGCGGCTGGAATGTGGACCAGAAGTATTTAGACATAAGATAAAGACGCGGAGATAATATTTCTCCTTCACATGGACTATGAGCTCGGGCGAGCATAGATAAATTCACGGTTAGCCCGGGCGATCCGAAATTGATTCATTGTTATCTTCGTTCAATCAGATCCACTGTGCTTCGACCGTTCTCTCGTTCCGCAGGTTCCCTGTGTTAAGAGTTGTCTTTGGTTCAAGAAGGAGCACATGCGCTTCTTCTTCTGTGACTGGCATGTGCTCGACTCCTTTCGGCACAACGAAGAACTTGCCTTCTTCAAGATGGACATCATGGTCCCTGAGCTTGATCGTTAACTTTCCCTTGACAACAAGAAACAACTCATCCTCCGCCTCATGCAAGTGCCAAACGAATTCGCCTTTGACCTTTACCAATTTTACGTAAGAGTCGTTGACTTCACCGACTATCTTTGGGCTCCAGTAATCATTGAAGAGCGCAAGTTTGTGGGAAATATTTATCTTTTGCATATCGCGTCACTCCCCCCTCTCCCATTTTAATTGTCGCTCACATTCAAAACTATTTGTCTTCGTCCAAAGAAACAAAATATGTCCATCCCCGCTCACCTTTAGAAAGTTGCTGAGTTCATTGAGCGGCGCCTGAACGCAAAGAGCTTCACGTTCGACGTGATCTTCGGTAGGCTCCTCCGCATGGCATGAAATAGACTGACACCTTTCGGCCAGAAATTCTTTGACCAAATTTGTAATTACTTGTGACCGCTGGTGTCGAATGCTGACGGCGCAAATGTGATTGATGAGATTCTAGTAATTGGAAGATGTCGGATTTGACCATTTACCTGAAATAGCACTGAGTCCGGACTTGCTCCCATGAAAACTCCCGCCAGCGTTGTGCCATCCGTTAACACTGCTTGATCTTGCGACTCATCAGAAGTGTTTGATGCGGAAGTACCCGGTGCGCCGCTCGGCTTATCAACTACGGCATAAACATTTTCATCCGGGATAAACTGATAGTACGCACCGCCCCAGTAATAGTAAGCAAGCGGTCCAATTCGGAAACTTACAAACCCAAATGGTAGAACTCTAATCCTCGCACCAATCGGCGGCAGAACAGAAACATATCCTCGTCCCGCCCGACGGTAAAAGTATCCGTTGCCATAGAAGTAATTCCTCCCACCAGCAAAAACTTTGTAATGATTCCGCGGGAGGTTTATGACGCGGCTTGGTCTGTCTCTTTCCACGCCTGCTCGTCTCCTCTGGGCGTTTGCTTCAGAGGTAACAAAGAAGGAGGAAAGGATGACCATCGTCAAAAGAGCGACGACGTACTTAATCTTCAAATAGTTTTCAATTATGTGTTTCATAAAAATCCTCATATTTAATTAAAGCTTAAACGGAAAAAGTCTTTTATCAGTTCACAATTATTTGACTATTGGATAGCGCAAGGAGTTTAATTGGAATTACAACCAGACTCATGGACTTCGCTGCATTGTTCCCAACTTTTGTCCAAATGCGGCCTGACATTTTGACCTTATCGGGAAGAAATATAAAAGCCATGGTACACCCGGTCGAGTCCGGAGAGGTTCATCGGAAATTGAGAATCAAGCTATGAGTGCTGATAACGATATCCTTTCAGTTAAAGAAGTGTCGGATGAAATCCGACATATAATCAGGCGATGGCCAGTTAACAAATTGAAAGGAAACGAACAATGGGTATAAGTAGTATTCCCTCGGCAACAAATGCTTACCAGCTAGCTCAAACAAATCCCCCCCAATACAGCATCGGGCAACAATTCTCGCAGCTGCAACAAGCACTTCAATCAGGCAACCTGTCGTCGGCACAATCCGCTTACTCAACGATCCAAAATAGTCTTCAAAGCTTGAGCGGCGGACAGAACCCTCTTTCAGGTGCGAGCCAAATTAGCAGCGCTTTTCAGGCAATCGGCAATGCGCTTCAATCTGGAGATATCTCCTCGGCGCAGAGCGCGTTTGCAACTTTACAACAGGATATGGAGGCAACACAGCAGACAAGTTCTTCCGGGTCGAGCGGTGCTCACCACCATCATCATCATGGAGGACAAGTTAATAGCGCAATGGCCCAACAGATGAGCGATCTAAGCTCTATCGGCAGCGCCCTTCAATCCGGTAGTACTTCATCTGCGCAGTCGGCGCTCAGTGCGTTCCTTCAGGACATGCAGAGCAATAGCAGTTCAACTAATCCCTTGACGGGAAACAGCCAGGTAAGCAGCGATCTGCAAAGCCTTGAGAGCGCACTCCAATCCGGTAGTGTATCGTCCGCTCAGAGCGCTTACTCGACTCTATTGCAAGACTTAATGCCGCCCGGAATGAGCAGTGGATCCACTTCAGGCTCCTCTCTTTACAGCTCAAACCAGCAGTCTTACGTCGGCAACATTGTAAACGTAACTGCCTGAGGACGGTATTATAGTAATTATCCTGTTACGAGGGGAACCCGAAAAGGACTACACTCAATAAATTATCCAGACGGGAATCCTTCGGAAACCGGTTTATTTCTCCAAAACCCTCCGGGGTTCATCCTCCTTGAGGCGTCGAGCCCGCTCGACGCCTTTCTTCTTGGACAACTCTGAATAAAAAAATATTCTATCCTTGGTTTGGCTATGGCGGGATGAAGCCATTTGATGTCATCGCGAGGATCCGCCGCAGGCGGAGACGTGGCGATCTCAGCTTCGTGAACTACTCAATTTACCCGCACTATTTATACCAGCAACACAATGAGATCGCTTTGCTTCCATCGATGACGGCTGTGTTCAAATCGAGCCACTACCAAAGTTCGCATTTGAAAGAATTAACAATTAATTGTTATTATATTTCCTAGTAAGGAAATCCCCAAGAAAGGAGAAAATTATGATCAATAAAAGTAGGAAGAAGATATCTCAGACAGTTTCTTCACAGGAGCATGGAGTGATCGAGCTGCCGAAACCCACGACCGGTCGTGGTACACCTGTAGTAAAAGCATTGCAACAGAGAAAAACTACCCGCGAGATAAGTGATAGGAAACTTCCTTTACATTTACTTTCGAATCTCCTCTGGGCGGCATGTGGTGTAAATCGTAAGGTGGGGCCGTTTGAAATTCCCGGACGAACCGCTGCGTCGGCGAGTAACTCACAGGAAATTGATCTTTATGTTGCCATGGAGAAAGGGATTTATTTGTATGATGCGATCCATCATGCACTCATTCCGGTTCTTGCGGAAGACTTGCGTGCACTGGCAATCGGTCCAGGCCAGGCTGATTTTGTAATGAATGCTCCGGTTCAGCTCATCTACGTTGTGAATGTTAATAGGCTCTCCCATACATCCGGTTATCAGGAACCCGGGCTGCAAGATCCTGAAGTTCAAAAAGCATATTATTATGTCGATACCGGTCTCATTGCGGGCAACGTATATTTGTTCGCCGCTTCTCAAGGCCTGGCATCATGGTTCCATAATTGCAACAAACCCGCCGTTGCAGCGAAATTAAATTTGCGTGTCGAGCAGCGTGTGCTCTTTGGCCAGACAGTCGGCTATCCTAGAAAAAAATAAGTGACTCCATGTTTCACAAAATAGGCCAGCAAAAATTGGGACCACGAATGACACGAATAAAATATCCGAGACATCACATCTCACGAATAAAGAACATTCGTGTAGTGCGTTTTGAAAGGCATAAGATTATTTGTGTAATTCGTGTTCAAAATCTTTTTGTGGTTAGTTTGTCAAGTGCACAGTCAGTAAAAATAACGGAGAACAATTCAAATGGAGATTTCAGGTAATACAGTATTAATTACGGGCGGCGCGACTGGCATAGGATATGCGGTCGCAGAATCTTTTTCGCAGGCGCGGAATGAAGTTATTATTTGTGGCCGTCGACAAGAACGACTTCTTGAAGCTCAGAAGAAACATCCGGAGTTTCATATCAAAGTATGCGATGTAGCTGAGGAAGCGGATCGAAAGGCGCTGGTGGAATGGATAGCTACTAACTTCCCGAAGTTAAACATAGTGGTGAACAATGCCGGTATTCAAAGGGATGTTGACTTCACAAAAGGCGTTGCTGAATTTCTGGCAGGAGAAAATGAGATCAAGATCAACCTTGAAGCCCCGATAATTCTATCAGGGATGTTTATACCGCACCTGACCGGAAAGAAAGAAGCCGCCATCATCAATGTTTCATCCGGGTTGGGTTTTGTGCCTGCCGCTCGAATGCCGGTCTATAGCGCGACGAAAGCCGCACTGCACGCGTTTTCCATGGCACTCAGGCATCAGCTATCTAAAATTGGAATTAAGGTCTTTGAGGTCGTTCCGCCGGCAGTGGATACGGAATTGAACCCCGAAGGAAGGGCCAAGCGTGGTAATTATAAAGCAGGCCTAACGTCTAAGGAATTTGTGGCCGCCGTAATGAAGGGGTTCAAAGATGACGTATTCGAAATAGGTTATGGTATGACGGAAGGATCAATCAAAGCGTCGAGAGCTGATTTAGACAAGAGCTTTCAACAAATGAATAGCCGGTGGTAAATCTGTTCCGTATAACGTCCTGCGGCAAAATGTCATCGCTTTCGCGCGATACAAATGTTGTGCAGCCTCAAAGCGTCGCGCGAAAGCGATGAAGCGACCACGATATGTACAATTGTGGAGCGTCTTTTTGGCGCTTGTTATCTGCCGCCACGAACAAGACTCCACCGTCAATTCAATGTTTGAGCCACTCATCATCAAGGTCTCCAATTGGAGCAGCAACTTTCTTAACGAGTTTGAGTTTGCCATCAACAAGTCGTTTCAGTGTGTGGACACAAATGTCCTCTCCGCTTGAATCAACCTGTGCGACCCCGTCCACTAAATCCCGAGACACTTCCTCCTTTTCTGCGAGCACTAATTTCCCATCATCTACTTCATAAGTATTCAAATACCAGCTTTCATCAGATGTACCACCGCCAGTTTCTATCGCCTGCCCAGAAGTGTCGACCCGCGTGTTGTAGCCAACGATGTCAGTAAACTCGCCATCGAACTTGAATGTACCAGAACCAATATCGAATAGGTAGAATCTAAAGGTAACAAATCGACCATCCTCATTTTCCACAGCCATAATATCCTTAAACCCATCAAAGTTCACATCTATGAATTCTATGG
>JBAPNE010000030.1:0-4454 GCA_049278975.1 Candidatus Kryptoniota bacterium | reverse complement strand
GAATTTTATAACGTCGCTCATCGCGGCTTTTCAGCAGTAGCACCGGAGAATACGGTTGCGGCTTTTGAGAAAGGAATCGAAGCGGGTGCGAATATGCTTGAGATGGATGTGATGATGACAGGAGATAATCATGTGATTGTGTTCCATGATTATCGGCTTGGAAGGACGACGAACGGAAGTGGGCTTGTAAAAAAAATTAACCTCAGCAATATAAAATCGTTGGATGCTGGAATTTGGTTTAGTCAAAAATATAGTTCAGAACACGTGCCGCTCCTCGATGAAGTGCTTGAGTTGTCGAAGGGTCGGGTAAGATTGAACATAGAAATGAAGCATCGTCGGCACAACGGCGTGTTCTCGCTGGTGGATAAGTGTGCAAAGATAATCGAGCGACACAGAATGGACGAGGACGTGATTTTTTCTTCGTTCAATTTGGAGGCACTTCGTTATCTGCATTACAAGGTTCCCCATCTCCGTTTCGCACCGCTCTACCGGCACAATTTGAATCCGACTCCGCGTTCGTTCCCGCTGCAGTATGGTGCGCAGGGAGTCGTTTTGAATCACCTCTTTCTGAATCGAACAATGGTACAGCAGTTTCATGACTTTGGAATAAAAGTATTTGTTTATACGGTAAACGGACTTCGCAGGATAGAGAAGATGATACTAATGGGGGTTGATGGAGTGATCTCAGATAATCCTGCAGCGGTAGGTTCGATTGCAAAAAAAATCCTTAGATAGGATTTGGTTATCAGCGTTAGCCTTTAGTCCGTCGTTATGATAAATGGACAGACCAAAAACTAATGTTTGTTGCTGGTGAAATGCTGGTACGAAGGAAAATCTTTGTATTCATCCGACTTGCCGTCTAAGTGCCGTACCACTACTTTTGGTTCACCTTCTTTCATCCTTCCAATTGCCCGGATATTTCCTTCTAGTGAATAAAGTTTGTTGAAATCTGCTTCAGCAATCGTAAAGAGAAGCTCGTAGTCTTCGCCGCCATAAAGGGCATAATCCAGCGGCCCATCTTTGTTTTCTCCGGCAATCTTTCGCGTGATCGGATCAATTGGGATGAATTCCTCATCGAGTTCGGCAGTGAGATTGCTCGCACGGCATATATGCATCATATCCGAAACCAAGCCGTCGCTCACGTCGATCATCGAATGGAGCCTGATCTTTTGTGTGAGATCTCTTGAAATTGAAATTCTTGCCTCGGGTCGCAGATGTTTCTCGAGGGCGTCGTCATAGCCGCCAAATTTGGGTGTGAATTCTGCCGGCTGGCCAGCTTCTATGTATCTATTTTTTTCTCGCAGTAGAATTTTCAAGCCCGCGTGTGAGCGACCGAGATCACCTGTAACGCACACTACGTCTCCCGCTTGCGCTCCGCTTCGAAGAACGCGCCGATCCGGCTCGACTTCTCCGATTATTGTAATGCTAACGATCAACCCTATCGGAGAACTAGATGTGTCACCTCCAGCTATTACGCAGTTATATTTGCCAAGCTCATCAGCTAAGGTTTGGTAGAATTCTTCTAACATTTCCACACTTAAATTAGAATGGATTCCGAGCGAGACGAACGCTGCGGTCGGCAGGGCAGACATGGCGGCAATATCGCTGAGGTTTGCAACTGCGGCTTTTCTACCGAGATGCTTCATCGAAGTGTAAGACAAATCGAAATGAACGCTCTGGACCAGAACATCGGTTGTAACGACAGTGAGTTTGTCAGGAGACGGCTTTATTATTGCCGTATCGTCGCCTATCGATTGAACGACGTTAGGATTCGAATATCGCGATGCGATGTCGTTGAATTTGTCGATGAGTCTGAATTCGCCTATGCTCGAGATCGGTGTGAATTTGATTTCCAAGTTGCCTCCTTTTTACAATTTTGAATTTTAAGTGGTTAATTCAAAATTAATAATTAACAATTTATAATTTAATTAGCAGGATGGTTTTTTAATATCATGTATTGTATAGTGTTCAGACTTATCGAAACTTAATAATTTAGAAATTAAATTTGTGCTATGCAGCCGAAAATTCTTACCGCTGGAGTGAATTGAAAACCATTACTTTGTCTTTTGCATTAACTCTATTTTTCTGGCAGTTGTCTTTTTCTCAGGGAAAAAGACCAAATGTTTTTTCCGGGAATCATCCGGGTGCACCTCAGGGAATTGGTATCCCAAAACATCCGACAGCTTTGCCTTACAGGAATCTTGTCAACCCGGGAAAAATAAGCGGTTCATTTTACCCGGCATACTTTTACACATTTAACGACATTGCTGTATTTTCATATTTTGACAGCACGAATGTTACCATCACGACGCCGGACGGTAATATCGTCGCCGACATAATTCTAAACGCAGATTCATACGATACGCTTTCACCGGGCAATGGAATTTATTTTGTAAACAGCAACAAACCGTGCGCTGTTCTTACGGGCGATGCAATTACGAGTACTGCGAGCGGGTACTTTGCAATGGATGAATACGGTAATGGAACAACCACGAAATTGAATACATGGATGATGGGAGGAGATTCAGGATTCGATCCACATTTCATTATATTTGCATATCAGAGCGGAACGCAATTCGTTGTCAGGGACCTTGCCACCGGAGACTCGCTTGCCGGTGGAATAGTTGATTCCACTTGCTACTTCGATATTCCAAATGTCTCTTCAGTCCAGCAGAAAGCGTTGCAAGTTATCAGCAATAACCCCGTGTCTGTGCTTTCTTATACCGATCAGGGATATTATGTACCATCATCGGACGGCACTTTTGCCGGTAATTTATTTTACGGTTTCTCCGGCTATTCATCAGCGCAAGAAAATTCAATAACACTCGTTTCATATTCCGATAGCAATGCAATCGTCGTCACGAGCTTGACTACTAGCGACACTCTCGCAGTTGACACACTTAATCATTGGCAAGTGCAAACTTTTGGAATTACCGAAGATACTTTCTGGAAGGTAACATCAACCGGCACAATAACGGCAGCTAACATTCCCTTTGAGGAATCGTGGGAAAACACGTATTCATATTATTGGTATCTTGCCGGGGTTGCAGACTCCACCGGGAAAAATATCGGGACTTCATTCGTTGTTCCCACAACGCAAAGCGATTTGTCGATCTTTTCGTGTGACGATAATAACAGCGTTCAAGTTATCCAGCTTGGTGGTACAGCATACCCATACGAATCGCCTGTTTCAGTTAAGGATACCATTCTCCAAAGCGGTGATGTATATGTTTTCACTTCTCCAGTTGGAAATTATGTTTATAGAATTCAAAGCAGTGGAAACATTTCTGTTGTTCAAAGTAGTGCTGGCTCTGGCGCAGGTTTCATGCCGGTCAATAATGCGGTGGCAACAGGAGTTATCGCTGTTAAGGCTTTGCCGACAAATTTTGTGCTTTATCAAAACTTTCCGAATCCATTTAACCCAGCGACAACCATCGGTTATCAGTTGTCAGCGGGCAGTCACGTAACTCTTAAAGTTTATGATGTGCTTGGAAGGGAACTGAAGACATTAGTTGATGAAGCTGAGAAGCCGGGAAGATATGACGTTAAGTTTAATGCAAGCAATTTGTCCAGCGGAGTTTATTTTTGCAAGATAAATGCAATCGGAAGTGACGGACAAGTATTTACTGCGACAAAAAAGCTCATGCTGCTGAAATAGAATCAGATAATGGATCAATTTGGATTTACCCCCAACCCGGGTTCATCGTTGAGCAAAAGTTTTCCGTTTTCGTTTACGACTCCTTTGAAAGGATCATTTGAAATCAGCACATTCCCGTCCAAATCGTTCCAATCGACAAGTGGTGAGAGATGCGCTGCCGCCGTTATCCCGACTGAAGTCTCAATCATGCAGCCCAACATAATTTTCATTTTGTGGGCGCGTGCTTCATTGATGAGATTTCTAGCTTTGAACAACCCTCCGTTCTTCTGGAGTTTTATATTTATTCCATCGTAGGCAGTCGACAATTCGGCAATATCATGGAGCGAGAGTGCTTCATCGGCAATGATTGGCATCTTTACTCTTGCTCGGAGCCATCTTACATCATCGATTTGTGTCGCTGGCATGGGTTGTTCGATGAATTCTACATTTTGCGTAGCCAGCCATTTTATTTTTTCGAAAGCATCTTCTTTCGATTTCCATCCTTCATTTGCATCGACACGAAGGGGCTTGTTTGTAACGCTTCGCACGGCCTTAATGATTTCCTCATCGTTCGGCAATCCGACTTTAATTTTCAAAACTTCGTAGAAGCATGCCTCTTTGACCTTTTGCATGATTGCATCGGGTGTATCGATCCCGATTGTTAAAGTCGAGATCGGCGTTTTATTTTTATCAGCTCCGAAGAATTTGTAAAGAGGAATGCCAGAATTTTTACAGAGCCAATCGTGTATTGCAATATCGATGGCACATTTGGCACTTGAGTTATTCGGCGCGATGGAATCTAAGTAATCATTTATTT
>JBAPNE010000029.1:0-10607 GCA_049278975.1 Candidatus Kryptoniota bacterium | reverse complement strand
GCAACAATTCCAAAAGGATTTTCAAAATCTTTTCCCATCAAAATCAATCCGCCTCTCGGTCCGCGAAGAGTCTTATGTGTTGTCGAAGTTACGACATGACAATATGGTAATGGGTCACTAAGAAGTTTTGAAGCGATCAATCCGGCTGGATGGGCAATATCAGCAAAAAGAAATGCGCCCACCTTGTCTGCAATCTCGCGGAACTTTTTATAATCTATATTTCGTGAATAAGCACTGGCGCCGACCGTTATGAGTTTCGGCTTTTCTTTTACGGCGATCTGTTCCACTTCATTGTAGTCGATGAATCCTGTCTCCTTCCTTACGCCGTACGCGGAGAAATTGTATAACTGTCCTGAAAAATTCACCGGCGAGCCGTGAGTGAGATGACCACCATGGGACAGATTCATCCCGAGCACTTTATCCCCCGGCTTAATGAAAGTGAAGTACACAGCCATATTCGCCTGCGAGCCAGAATGCGGCTGCACGTTCGCGTACTCCGCGCCGAACAGCTTTTTTACTCGCTCGCGTGCGAGATTTTCCGCAACATCCACAAATTCGCAGCCACCATAGTACCGTTTGCCGGGATAACCCTCTGCATATTTATTCGTCATAACCGAGCCGGCGGCTGCAAGGACGGCTTTGCTCACGAAGTTTTCGGATGCAATAAGCTCGATTGTACCACTTTGCCTGCCTATTTCATCTGCAATTGCCTGAAAAACTTGCTCATCAGATTGTTTGAGAATTTCTAAAGAATCCATAGTATCTTTCCGAAAATTTTAGGTTTAAAATTATCCAAAGAGTTCGTCGGATAATATTCGGTTTAGTATCCGCCGAGTTTATTTATTTTATCAACCCGACGCTTGTGCCTTCCACCGTCGAAAGGAGTCGAAAGCCAAATTCTTACAATCTTTTCGGTAGTGTCCCAATCCGTCAAACGTTCGCCAATCGTGAGCACATTTGCATCGTTGTGTCTCCGTGATAGCTCCGCCATTTCCACGGTCATACAAAGAGCAGAACGAACATTGTTCACTCTGTTGGCTACAATATCCATTCCGATACCACTTCCGCATACGAGTATTCCTCGATCGCATTCACCTGAACCGACAGATTTTGCTGTAACATAACCAAAGTCGGGGTAATCACTTGGCTCGCTATTGTAAGCCCCAAAATCTTTGTAACTAATTTTTAGCTCGTCGAGCAATTGTTTTATTTTCTCTTTATAGATAAATCCGGCATGATCGGATCCGATCGCTATCATTTATTATTCTCCTTCGGGACGCATGAACCAGGCTTCGCCCATGGTGATAGATACGTACAGTCTGAATATTCGTTCTCGGAGAAGGAAGTCACTCGACAAGCCCCGCAGCCCATACTGCGCCGAAAAACTTATCGTTGACGTGAGACTTAATGGGAGCTCGATACCGGCAGTTAGGAAAAGTTCATCAACCTGTTTGTTATCTCCGGACTTTGTGGGCAAAACGAATTGTGTCTTGTCATAATAAAATCCAGCGCGAAGAATCCGCTTGTCAAAAAGCGAACCAATCTTGTTACCTTGCAAATACTCAATCCCACCACCAAGGAATAGTGCGTCTTCCAAGGAACCTGTCGGAGTAAAAGTGTCTTTGTATTCTGAAAAATTTTGTGCTCTGAAATCTAATACCGCGATCAATCGGTCGTTAAATTTTTCTGCGATTCCTATTCCAAACTCCGGTGGAATAAATCCGGTAACATTCTCCGAGTAAGGAGAATAAAGAGTGTCTGCGTAAAGATTTTCGAGCACGGAATTTCCATCTAGATTATATGACAACTTATAATATCCGGCAAGAGAAAACCCTTTCAAGAAACCCACACCCAAAGTTTTATCCAAGCTGTCGATTACGATTCCAAACGTACCGCTCGAGCCGCTCATGTACGTGCTATTGTCCGAGTATGAATTTACAGTATCTGAATTACCGAAATTCACCGTTCTTGTGATTTCCATCCTTCCAAACGCATAGTTGAACATGCCACCGAGGTTCACGCCTGAGATTGGTGAAATACTAAATCCGACGAAACCTTCTCCGAGTCCGCCGGAGCCAGTTGACTCGTAAGTGGCAGGAGGGACAATTGGAAGCGAATTTGGTGGTTCGGTATAATCAATTTGCGAACTGATCTCAAACTCGTAAGAAGTAAGCGGAGTAAAACCACCAGCTAAAGTTATTCCCAAATTTCTGTCGATTGGCAGCGCAAAAATTCCGCCGCCGAAATTTCCGTTCGCATAATACGAAGATAAACCATTCGTGTTGTCTTGCGAACTTGCTCCCGAAAAATCATATGTCCCAGTAATTTGTACATTATCCAAACCCGTCCATGTCGCAGGGTTCATTCTGCTGAGAACCTCGTTTCCAATTAGAGCGATGCCGGCATTTCCCATTCCAGATGACCAGCTTCCAGCAAAACTTGTGAAAGCTCCGACACCATCTTTTGCGGAAAGCGGTGTTCCATCTTGAGCATAAACAACGCTTGTCACGCAAAACAGAAATATTAAAAGGCGTGCATGTGGCAGCGCCTTTGGCCAACATATGAACATTTTTATCTTCATTTCTTTCTCACCACCGGCGAATATGTGATTCCGAGCCTTGGCTTCAGCGAGTCCGGCGCATTCTCGTCATATATGAATCGTGCATCCACATTAGTTGATTCATCATAACGAGTTATCAAGAACCCGTAGTTCCCTGTGTTTAGCATTTGCTGAAGAGCGGTCGTTACATTAAAAGTGTATTTGTGGCCAACCTGCGTGCTTAGTGCGATCGTAGCGGTTGAATTTGTTGATGGATCAACAATGTAATAAGCATACAGCGAATCCTCGGCATTACCGGAGTAAAGTGTATCTAATGTGTCGGCAAAAAGAGTAAGCTGAGCGTAATTCACGATTGACAAATTCGGGACGCGCGTAAGGTCAAAAAGCAGTTTTTCCCGGACGCCTGTACCACTTTGCAGAAATCTGTAGGGACCACCCGGGGCTGTGCTTGTAATTGTCGAGTGTGCAACCGATGCGGAATAACTTGATGTCGAGATGGTAGTATCCGCAACGCCATTGGTATCGATAAATGCCACAATAAGTTCAGGCGGATAAGACGATATACTGGAATAGACTGACAGTATCCCGCTTAAATTCTCCGGCTTCAGCAAGAACCCGTTCTTTTTATAATAAGTCGAATCTGGATATTCAGTGGCGAGCGACCATTGCCTAACAATTCCTGTATCAATGTTTATCGTTATAGTCGAATCAGTTATCCCTGGCCGGCCCAACACGATGTCTATA
Source organism: Candidatus Kryptoniota bacterium (assembly GCA_049278975.1). Classification (GTDB taxonomy): domain Bacteria; phylum Bacteroidota; class Ignavibacteria; order Kryptoniales; family JAKASW01; genus JAKASW01. The sequence goes on along the minus strand of JBAPNE010000029.1, from coordinate 7,303 downwards.
TTATCGCGGGGCGCGTTTGCGACGCTGTCCCAGGTGTATGTCGTAGGGCTCCATGATGAATCCATTACATATCCAGCAAACTGCATGTTTTTTACGTCGTATCCTGCCGGCTGCAATACGTACCTTGCACGTGTCAATATTATCTGCGCGGATGTGATAGTCCTCGCGGAAAAAACCGAATCGACATTGTAAAATTCAAGGAGCACATCTGCTTCGGTCCATGGTACACTTCCAAGAGATAACGAGTCGCTTGAGCCTGTTATTATACTCATATTAACCTGGGAGCTGGTTATTCTAAACGAATCGGTAATAGAATCAATATATTTAGGAATCAATGTGCTGTCGGTAGCGACAAGCCATGATCCGGTCTGGTTTATTTTGTTTGTGCATCCTGTCAGCGCATACACACACAATGCTGTGAAAAGAACAAATCTAATTTTTGATTTCAATTTTCTTCTTGACAAAATTTGTGACTGAATCGAAAAGGTTCTTTCCAAGATAATCTATTTTGATTCTGTCGTCAATACACCGACGATAATCGGTCTCGCCGTAGCCGGTAAGCACAAGTGAAGTGTAAGCGCCGGCATTTTCTCCGCACTTAACATCACTCCACTTATCACCGACGACAAATGACCAAACGAGATCGATGTCAAATTTTTCCTTCGCGCGAATGAGCATTCCAATATCCGGCTTTCTGCATGCGCAGATATCTCCGTTGCCCGGATGGTGCGGACAATAATAGATAGCATCGACCACCGCGCCGCGCGCTTTAAGCTTTTCAACTAATCGCGCATTTACATTTTCAACTTGCTGAATTGTCATTAATCCGCGGGCAATTCCAGATTGATTGGATATAACAATAACTTTTAATCCGAGGTTATTAGCTAAAGCGATCGCTTCAGGTGAACCCTCTATGAATTCCAGTTGGTCGGGATCGGTGAGGTAATCCTTGTCGATATTGATTGTACCATCACGATCAATAAAGATTGCGCGCTTCACTTCTCAAGTATCTTCGAGTAAAGCTCCGAATATTGCGTTGCGGAATTTGTCCATGAGAAATCTTCCATCATGGCATTGTGCATAATCTTCTTCCAGTTTTTTTCATCGCAAAAAAGGGTAACAGCTCTGGAAATAGCTTTCAACATCTCTTGCGGCTTAAATGCTTCGAAAAAGAATCCGGTGCCAGTTCCCTTTTGTGGGTTGACCTCCTTAACTGTATCAGCCAGACCTCCGGTTTTGCGAACCACCGGGATAGTTCCATACTTCAAACTGTAAAGCTGATTCAGTCCACATGGTTCGAACTTACTCGGCATCAGAAAAATATCGGATGCTCCTTCAATGAGATGCGAAAGTTCGTCATCGTAACGAAGCTCAAGTGCAAATTTTCCGGGATATTTTTTTGCCAACGATTCCAGCTTAGTATGATATCCTTTCTCACCTGTCCCGAGTAAAATAAATTGCACATTCATTTTCATCAGTTCGGCAAACGCTCCAATGACTAAGTCTATTCCCTTCTGTTCCACCAAACGAGTTATCATGCCGATCAGAGGTACTTTCGGATCGTATTGCATATTAAATCGCTTCAATAGATATTTTTTATTTTCCACTTTAGCGTCGAGAGATTTGATGCTGTATTTAAAAGGAAGAAATGCGTCCACGTCCGGATTCCAGATAGAATAGTCTATTCCGTTTACGATTCCGTTAAAAACTTTTTTTCGCTTTTTTAAAACCCCTTCCATGCCGCAGCCGTACTCCGAGCTTTCCGAAATTTCGCCCGCATAAGTTTCGCTGACGGTGGTTATATAATCTGAATACACAATGCCAGCTTTCATAAAACTGAATTTTCCGTAAAACTCCGCGCTTTCGGGAGTGAACACGTCAGCAGGCAATCCTGTTTTCTGAAAAGTCTCCTTCGGAAAGTTACCTTGATATGCGACATTGTGGATTGTGAACACTGTTTTTATTTTCTTGAAAAAGGGATCACGATTGTAAATTTTTTTGAGGTAAGCTGGTACGAGCCCACTTTGCCAATCATTGCAGTGAATAATGTTCGGCACCCATCCGAGTAGCTTCAGGATTTCAAAGATTCCTCGAGAATAAAATATGAAACGCTCGTCATTGTCGGGATAATCCTTCTTGGATCTCGGGTCTTGGTATATGCCGGGCCTCCCATAATATTCAGAACTATCAATAAAATAAATTTGAACCTTTGTGCGTTCGCCGACAAGAAAAGAAGATTTCACATTCATCTTTGCCGTTTTTTTCCCGATCGGAATATCTATGTCTTTCAACCGAATAATTTCATGAATGCGGAACTTTCGCTCACTCACGAATCCGTAACGAGGGATTGCAAGCCTGATGTCGTTTCCAATTTCCTTGAGAGCCTGTGGAAGCGCGCTTGCAACGTCGGCGAGTCCGCCTGTTTTCGCAAATGGGAACACTTCGGAGGACAAAAATAAAACATTGAGGGGCTGAGTCATTTCATACCATTGATTTGTTTCATAAAAGTACTAAAAAAACGTCTTATAATCAATCACATTCCCCTTTCCATGTTCCATCTTATCTTGAAACACTAAACGAAGCATGATATATTCCAAGACACTTGTTTTGGCTTAGAATATGAAATTGGAATTTATCGGCGCCGCGCAAACGGTCACGGGATCGATGCACCTTCTTGAAGTCAATGGAAAGAAAATATTGCTCGAGTGCGGTTTTTATCAGGGCAAGCGGGCGGAAAGCAATAGGATAAACAAAACCTTCGATTCTTTTCATCCTGCGCAGATCGATCTGGTTATTCTTTCCCATGCTCACATTGACCACAGCGGCAACCTCCCTAATTTAGTTAAGCAAGGATTTTCCGGACCGATTTACGCTACTCCTGCCACTCGCGACCTCGCCGGAATCATGCTTGCCGACAGCGCTAAAATTCAAGAGCAAGATGCGAAATTCTTAAACAAGAAAATCGCCAAAAAAGGAAACGGTGCACATGCATCGTCTCCACTCATCGAGCCGATCTATGATATCGAAGATGCACTTGCAGTAATGCCGCTCTTCGTTTCGGTATCATACCACAGAGAAACCGTAATAGCTGACGGGGTAAAACTCACATTTCTTGACGCCGGACACATTCTCGGCAGCGCAATGGTACAGCTTCGAATCGATGACGACGGCAAAGAAAAAATACTTTTATTTACTGGCGATCTCGGACGAAAGGGGCTTCCAATCTTGAAAGACCCGGAGATAGTCCATGATGCCGATGCTTTGATGATGGAGAGCACTTATGGCGGCACACTTCACGACCCGATTGAAGGCATGGAAAACAAACTTGCGGAAGTTATCTTGCGGACTATAAAGCGCGGCGGAAAAGTAATCATACCGGCTTTCAGTGTGGAACGGACTCAGGAAATCACGTACACGCTTCATCGCCTATTCGAAAATAAAGTGCTTGCCCGGATTCCAGTTTTTGTCGACAGCCCGTTATCTGTAAATGCGACCGAGGTTTTCCGATTGCATCCCGAATGTTTCAACAAGGATACCTTCAAAATGGTGATGGCGCAAGAGGACCCGTTCGGTTTCGAATATATACACTACGTTCAATCTGTCGAGGACTCTAAGAAGCTGAATGATTTTCACGAGCCGATTGTGATAATTTCCGCATCCGGAATGTGCGAAAGCGGCAGAATACTTCACCATCTCGCAAATAATATGAGCAATTCGAACAACACAATTATGATAGTGGGCTTTCAGGCAGAGAATACTCTCGGAAGAAGAATCGTCGAGCACCAGCCACTTTTAAGAATTTTTGGAGATGAATATCGGCTGAAAGCTGAAGTCGTTGAGATGCATTCTTTTTCCGCTCACGCGGACCACGATGACCTTGTGAATTTCACAAAAAATTTCGATAACGGAAAATTACAGAATATATTCCTTGTTCACGGAGAACCACAGGAACAAAGCGCACTTTCACAATCTCTAACTCAATATAGATTCAACAACATTTGTAGTCCAAAGAAGGGAGAGAGTTTTATCATTTGAAGAAATTATTGATAACAGGGGGAGCCGGGCTTGTTGGAAAATATCTAACACAAGATTTAGCGGTTGAATATGAAGTTGCTATTGCAGACATAGTCAAACCCAACTTTGATGTAAAATTTTACAAGGTCGATGTCACCGAGAGTAATACCTTAAAAACAATTACTGAATCATTCGACGCAATACTCCACTTGGCGGGAATTCCACATCCCTTAAATGATCCACCGGAGAAAATTTTTTATACCAACACCTGCGGCACGTTTAACATAATGCAATTCGCTGCCCAAAGGGGCGTTAGAAAAGTGGTATTGGCATCAAGCGAATCCACTCTTGGCTTTGCATTTGCCGCCCGTCCGCTTGTGCCACTTTATTTCCCTATCGATGAGCAGCATCCTCTTGAGCCGCAAGACGCTTACGGGTTGAGTAAATTATGCGCGGAAGAAATCATGAAAAGTTTTTCGCGCGCACATGGAGTCAGCACTGTCGCCCTGCGCTTTCCGTGGATTTGGGTTCCGGAAGATAAAGAAAGGGCGACTTATCGTAAACTCGTATCTGATTATAAAGACTGGTACAAAAACTTATGGGCATGGGTCGGCGTCCATGATGTTTCACAGGCATTCATAAAAGCGATCAAACATAAAAGTGAAGGTTTTGACCGCTTTTTTATTACAGCGGATGAAAATTGGACTGGACTTTCATCACAAGATTTGATCAGAGAATTTTACAAAGGGACTCAAATAGTTCAACCAATGGAGGGGTCGAAAAGTCTTATATCAAACGACCTTGCAAAAGTTGTTTTGAAATATTTACCACGAGATAAAGTCTCCGACATTTTCAAATAGATATTTGAACCGTGCAGGGTTTGAACAAGCATTGCTTAAGAATAGATTTCTCCACAAGTTTCAATTATGCCAAGAAATGAAAGAGCAAAACGCCGCAAAGAAATTTCACTCTTCGTTTTAATCATAGTTTTGATTTTCCCTGGCTGTCAGAAACTTTCATCGATTCCTACTTCAGAAGATAATTTCATAATTGTTCCACCCGCTGGTCTCGCTGTTTACTTTGCAGGTGACGCATCCATACTTGTCTATTGGGGACCGGTGAATGCGGTGGGTTTTTCATTCTACAAGGTATATTTCAGCACAGATAGCGCAAAACTCAATTACATCGGCGAGACGACAGACAACTCTTTTTTTATCGACAGCCTGAGTTATGATTCCACATATTATTTCCGGATAACAGCCGATTATGAGAATGGTATAGAAAGCGGTCCAAGCAACTATGTGCACGCGCAGCCTGTAAATTTGTCTTATCCCGCAATGCCGTTAGGATTAAGCGTTCAGGGTCATAATGACGGATATGGGAAATACATGACCGTGATTTGGTCGGCAAACACCGATGGTGATCTCGGAGGTTACGAAATTTATCGCGACACTTCAGGCACATTCCAACCCGATACGCTCTCATTCAAAAATCTAGCCGCAGTTTTAAAAATTAATTCCTTCAAAGACACGACAAATCTCCTGCTCGATGAGGAATATTATTATAAAGTGATTGCTTTCGACTTCGCACGCTGGAGGAGTGTACCATCACAATCTGCGAACGATATGATATTGGAAAAGCCAGTGCTCATCTTTCCATCGGATGGCGCGACTATCAGTTACTACAGTGGTCTTACTTTTGACTTCAAACAAGTTCAAGGTGCGACAGGATACATTTTTTATGTTTCGAGTTCAATTAACGGAGGAGATATTTACACATCGACCATCACCCCAGATCAGGATTCAATAGCATTTTCAGGTTCATCATTAAATCCTAATCAGTTATATTTCTGGCATGTTGCCGCAACGACGATCGATCAAAATACACCAAACTCTGTTAGTGATGTTTTCAGTTTTACAATAACACAATGATTGAATTCACAGAAGTCAGTAAAAAGTTTTCGGGGCAGCCTGCACTCAATTCCATATCCTTTCGGGTTGAGAAAGGCGTCGCATGTGGGTACATCGGACCAAATGGCGCAGGCAAAACAACAACAGCAAAGATCATAGTCGGTCTTGAGAAACCCGACTCAGGTAAAGTAAGAATACTTTCCAATTTAGAATTCCCGAGTTTGAATCATAAGGGAAAAAAGCCAAAATCAGAAATTCGAAATTCCAAATCCCAAATCGGCTACGTCCCAGAATCGCCGAAGCTTTATGAATCGCTGACTCCCAGCGAAACGATTGCACTTGCGGCTCTGTTGAGGCAATTTGATAAAAAATGCGCGCTCGACAAATTGGAATTCCTGGCGGAGGTTTTTTCCTTTGAGGACTGGCTAAAAAAACCTCTACAAAGTTTATCGAAGGGTACGAAGCAAAAAGTTGTGATCAGTATGGCGCTCATTTTCAAGCCGGAGATTTTGGTTTTGGATGAGCCGACCGACGGCTTGGATGTCCAATCCGTAGTTTCATTAAAACGGTTTATCAAATCGTTCACCGCTCATGGTGGTGCAGTATTTTACAGCTCACATCTGCTTGATATAGTTGAAAATGTTTGCGACAAAGTTTATTTCATAAACAAAGGAAATATTGCCGCTGAATATGCGAGGGAAAATTTTATCGACAAGAAAGGCTACTTAGAAAATGCGCTTTTAGAAAATATTGGTGACGCCACCGAACAAAGGTCGATAGATGCATTCCTCGAAGATAAAATATAAAGCTAATGAAATAGGCCTCGTAAACTTTGCGCCGCGTGCTCATACAGGCGAATGAGCGGGAGATGACTCGAAGGATTGATTTATACGGATCAATATAGTACGGGAGATATAACGCTGGATAATCCATATCGTCAGCATTATCTATGCGGTATTTCTTTACAAGATTTTAGGAACCCGAACGTATGATGCATAGCCAGATCATTGCTCAAATACTTTTTGTGATCCTGCTCATCGCTTCAGAGTCTTATTCGCAAACGTTAGAAGGCTCCCCTGGACAAGATACCGTCAAGGCCCCAATTGAAAATTCAATATTGACGGGATTCAACCAAGACTTAACTACTGCAAGTTGGAACGGGCTTGCAGCCGTAGGCTGGAACACAAACGATTTTCAGGACACCCTCAACGAAAATTTTCATTCCGTTTTAATAGAGGAACAGCCAAATCTAATTCGTGATGAAGAAAATTTCTGGACCGAGATAAGACGCAATATCTTCGGTAACGTTTACGGCTTCGGGCAGTTTCAATCAAATTATGTCAGCGACAATAGACAAATCGGACTTAACTCAGTCGGTG
>JBAPNE010000028.1:0-7376 GCA_049278975.1 Candidatus Kryptoniota bacterium | reverse complement strand
CTATGGGCTTGTTACAGTATTCGCAATCGGGTGTCGGAAGTGTCCAATATGACGATACCGAATGTTGGATAACTTGGAGAGGCAACTTTTGTCCGTCTCGGAAAACCGATAACCCATAGCAGTGTTCGCCTTCTTCAAACCGAACTCTATAGGATGGCAACGATTGATTTACCGTTACGGTATAAGTTGTGTCATTCAAGATTGCCTCCGTGCAGGAGTCGGAAGCTACCTGACTCAATGACACCGTAGGTAGCCACAAGATGGCAAGAAATGTTCCGAATAAAGATGAACCTTTGGTTTTCATCTTCATAGTTCGCGGTGGCAGATAACTACTTGGTTGACGACATTATGTCGTTTTTCCTGTGCTGATTCCGTGCTATACGACATATGTCGTTTATTTCCCTTTTGTCTGCAGTGCATACTGACTTCAAAGTTATTTCCTTTAACCATGAAGTGCAACTCAGTTTTCCGGTGCAGCACACACGACCATGGTTGCGACAAACCCGTCCAGATACACGAACGGGTCGTGGTTGACCAATAATGTGTCTTGCTTCGCGCGACAGTCCATCTAAAACATCGGATGACTGTTCGCGGCTTTTTCGGGAACCTCCTGGCCAACGTCCCAATGCTCCACAATTTTGCCGTTCTCGATTCTAAATATGTCGATAACGGAGATGGTTTTCTTTCCATCGTGGCTTTTCGTATGAATGAAAACCAAATTCCCATCGGCGGCTAAGTGCTGGATGTCAATCTTTTCTTTTGGCGGATCTTTGAACCACTTCTTGCAGGCATCGATCAATGCCTGTTTGCCATCCGTTAAGTAAGGAATGTGCTGTATATAAGTGTCGCCGATGTATTTATCGATGACTCGGATGTCCTTATCACCGAACAATTGCTGGTAAAAATCTGCGACCATCTTCTTGTTACCCTCCAACGTCTGTCTTTCTTTTTCACAGTCGGACATTTTCTGCGCAACCGCCTGCCTTCCTCCAAAAATAAGGCTTGCAAAAATAGCCAATCATAGAAATGCGTTTTTCATACTGTGTTCCCTCCTCATTATGGTTTAATTCTGCCTGATTAACTCCAGAGACTTTGTTTCTCCTTTTCGTTAAAAGCCATGGCAGTTACAGCTAATTGCTTTTACCACATATTTCATTCTTAGTGCATCTTTGGTATTTAAAGCAAACATAGTTGTTTATTCTCGCGATTTATTTCAATGCATTGAAAATAGCGGCCCCGTACTGTGCAGTTTTTGCTGTACCATAAAAATCGTCATACAACCACATCCAACCGCCGTTGAGCCCACAAGTTTTTCTCCAGCTTGCCATTTGACTCTGCACTTCAGTCGGAGTAAGATCAGCATCCCACACTCCGGCATAAACCGGAACGGTGCCGAAATCCCAATCCGAGCAAGGGCTGTTCCCTTCTCCGCCTGCATAGCATTGGAGGTGCACTCCATCTATGATCCCTGGACGTTCACGATTGACTTGCGAGGCAACTTCAGTCCAGAATGAAGAATAGGTGTACGGATCCAACATGACCTTGTACCCAAGGTTACCTAACATGACACAAAAACTTTCCATTGTGGTCGAATCGTAGCAATTCTCGTCGTCAAGATCTATGGCGTCGATAGCTGGAATCGAAGCTTTCAACGCTTCGAAGTTCTTGTAGAGAATGCTGTTCGGCCCGGTGCCTTGAGCATTGATTAAATCCCTGATGTCCTGAAAGACTCCAACAACGGATGATCCTATACTGAACGTAATTCTTTGTACACTGGTGGGCGCCTGTTTTAGAGCCGTCATGTCGCCCGCGAATGCAGGATATGTCGAAGCTCCGGTGTAAGAGGCGCCTGAGACAATCGGGAACTCACCATTAAAATTCAAATCACCATCGCTCTGTACAAATATGTTCCACACAACCACTTCGGTAAAACCGGAAGCTTTGAGATCCTTGATGGTTACACCCGGATATTTATAAATCGGCCCGCCCCCAAAAACTCCCGCAAGTTTTCCTGAGTCTGCAAACACTTGATATGGATTTTGTTGTCCGTTATTCCCCTGGTCAGTTGGAGAAGACGATTTGCTGCATCCCGACAACAACCAGGAAATCGTTATAATCGCAAAAGTGAAGCAGCTGCGAACTGCAACAAGTATTGGTTTTCGACTGCGTAGGGATAATCCGAAAACCACAAAATTTTTCCTTCGTCCTGAACGAAAAATCGAGACCATTGTGAAAGCTAATATTCTCATAATGTTATCTCTCTTTTTTTGATTGCCGAGTTTTGATATCGTCGGGTCTAGCGGAATCGACAACCGCCTTCTCATTGTACCACATTACCGAAAACTAGGTAGAAAAAAGAGTTGGAGACACAGTGTCATTTCCTGTTTCGCTTCTAGAGAAAATATATGTGGAGGCTCCAGAAGAAGCAATCTTCTTGGTAATTGAGCGTGTCATTTCGTGGTAATTAAAGGAGGGTCACGATGCATGTCATGTAACAATTCGTTGCACTTAGCAATAATGAGGATACATGGGATCACCTGGTCATCTTTGACGACAAATAATCTGATACTACGGTTTTACTTCGCGACCTCTGCTGCTTCGTAAGCTTTCTTGAATTCCATCTTGCCTGACTCTGGAATGTCTATCTCTATCGTGTCACCAGATTCAAATTCTCCAGCAAGGACTTTTTCCGCAAGCGGATTTGAAATGTACTTTTGTATCGTCCTCTTCAACGGCCTCGCGCCGAAAGTCGGGTCGTAACCTGCGTCTGCCAGGAATAACTTTGCCCTTTCGCTCACATTGAGTTTAATATTGTTGTTCTCGCCGACTCTTGAAATGATTCGCGCCAGCTGCAAGTCAACGATGCTGCGAATTTCATTTCTTGTTAAAGGCTTGAACACAATTATCTCATCAATCCTATTTAGGAATTCAGGCTTGATGGTTTGCTTCAATAAGTTGAACAAATCATTTCGCAAATTCTCCATCATCTCAGCACGGTTTCTTTCTGTTGTCGTCTCGATTTTCTGCTGCACCAGCTGCGATCCAAGATTCGATGTCATTATGATGATCGTGTTCTTAAGATTTACCGTTCTTCCCTTGCTGTCTGTCAATCTTCCTTCGTCGAGAACTTGCAGCAGCACATTGAAGACTTCAGGGTGGGCCTTTTCTATTTCATCAAGAAGAACGACCGAATATGGCTTTCTCCTCACTGCTTCAGTGAGCTGGCCGCCTTCTTCGTAACCGACATATCCCGGCGGAGCGCCGATCAATCGCGAGACGGAAAATTTTTCCATATATTCCGACATGTCGATGCGTACCATGGCATCTTCATCATCGAACAGAGCCTCGGCCAACGCGCGAGCCAATTCCGTCTTTCCGACTCCAGTTGAGCCGATGAAAATAAAGGAGCCTATCGGGCGTTTCTCATCTTGCAGTCCGGCGCGCGCGCGTCGAACGGCATTAGCGACGGCGGAAACCGCTTCTTCCTGATCCACCAAACGCTGATGTATCTTCTCCTCGATGTGGAGAAGTTTGCTCCTTTCGCTCTCAAGCATGCGCGACACCGGAACTCCGGTCCAGCGCGACACGATTTCCGCAACGTCTTCCGAGTCAACTTCTTCCTTCAACATCTTGCTGTTCTTTTGTATTTCCGCAAGCTTTTGCGAAGATGTTTTCATTTTCTTTTCAAGTTCAACCAACTTTCCATATCGTATCTCTGCAACTTTTCCGAGCTCTCCATTCCGCTCGGCTTTGTCCGCTTCTAACTTCAGTCTCTCAGTGTCTTCTTTCGATTTTTGAATCGATTGGATAAGCTCTTTTTCAACCTGCCAATGAGCTTTAAGTTGCCCACTTTGCTCGTGAAGGTCGGCAAGTTCCTGTTCGATAACCAAAAGACGTTTCAGTGAATCCTCGTCTTTCTCGCGTTTCACCGCTTCCTTTTCTATCTCAAGCTGCTTAATTTTTCTTTCGACTTCATCAAGCTTTTCTGGAAGTGAATCCATTTCGATTCGCAGCTTCGAAGCAGCTTCATCAATTAAATCGATCGCTTTGTCGGGAAGAAACCTGTCGGTGATGTAGCGGCTTGAAAGCTGAGCCGCAGCCACGATAGCACCGTCTGTTATTCTAACGCCATGGTGCACTTCATATCTCTCTTTTAACCCCCGAAGAATTGAAATTGTGTCTTCGATTGTCGGCTCATTGATCATAATCGGTTGAAACCTTCTTTCGAGAGCCGGGTCCTTCTCAATATATTTTCTGTATTCGTTGATTGTCGTAGCCCCAATGGCTCTCAGCTCGCCGCGCGCAAGTGCAGGCTTCAGCATGTTTGAAGCATCCACTGAGCCTTGAGCAGCTCCGGCTCCAACGAGAGTGTGAAGCTCATCCATAAAAAGGATAATCTCGCCTTCTGATTCAACAACTTCTTTAATAATAGACTTCAACCTGTCTTCGAATTGTCCACGATAAGACGTGCCGGCAACTAAACTTCCCATGTCCAGTTCGACAATTCGTTTCGACTTAAGTCCTTCGGGAACATCTCCGCTTGCTATTCTTCTTGCAATTCCTTCAACCACAGCAGTCTTGCCGACACCCGGATCTCCAATCAGTACGGGATTATTTTTTCTTCGTCTCGCGAGAACCTGAAGTACTCTTCGTACCTCATCGTCGCGGCCAATAACAGGATCTAACTTTCCTTTACGTGCAAGGTCGGTCAAATCTCGCCCGAATTTTTGAAGCGATTGATATTTCTCTTCCGGATTTTGATCAACGACTTTGTTCGTTCCGCGAATTTCTCGAAGGGCCTTCAAGACTAAATCACGGTTGATTCCCTGCGAGTTCAAAACTCTAAATGAATCCGTGTTTCGTTCGTTCAGAAAACCGAGAAGCAAATGTTCAGTGCTGACAAACTCGTCCCGCATTTGAGCGGCTTCCTTTTCAGCCGAGTCTAATAATCTTGCAAGCGGTTGAGATAGATACTGATTTGCTGTTCCACCACCCGTAGAAATTTTCGGAAATCTTTTTACCGATTCGTCAACTTTCGATTTGATATAATCTAAGTTGGCACCCGCCTTTTTCAAGACGGATGCCGGAATTCCATCCTCGTCCCGAAGGAGCGCAAGAAGCAAATGTTCAGGTTCGACAGACTGGTTCTGATTCTCTGTCGCAATTGATTGAGCGGCTTCTAACGCTTCCTGAGATTTAATTGTAAGTTTATTGGGATTCATTTTCTCCTCTCCTTAATGCCGCAAAACAGTGAACTAAATATTCCGTTCCATACTTTTTAAACTGAAGTGGAACGATGTTCACGGTCATGGGGCCACCCGAGTTCCATACTAAAATTTTTCCTTACACAAAAGTGGAAACAAAATACGGTTTCCACCTCTCTTTCAGGTGTTTGTCTAAGAAGTATCCTATGTCACCTCCGAACGTGTTGTAGGAAACGACATAGGAAAATGGCATCTTCTTTTATTCTCGGAAAAATTTAAATCGGGTCCGTTGCTTTTTAAAACCTATTTACTTTTTCTCTTTATCATCGATTATTTCATAGTCCGCATTTTCTGCCGGCGCCTTCTTATCTTCTCCGGAACCGCCTTGGCTCGATTGGCTTGCTCCCTGTCTCTCTGCTCCAGCTTGCTGAGAAGATGCTTGCTGGTACATGAAGGCGGCAGCTTCGCTCCAGGCTTTGTTCAAGGTTTCGATCTCGGACTTGAGCTGCGAGATTGACGCGGTCTTTGCTGCCGAGGCTTCCAATTTCTGGATTGCCTCATCGAGAGCCTTCTTCTTATCGGCGGGGATCTTATCGCCGAATTCCTGCAGCTGTTTCTTACTCTGGAAAACTAGATTGTCCGCCTGGTTGCGCGTTTCGACTTCTTCTTTTTTCGACTTGTCTTCCGCCGCATGTTCCTCTGCAGTCTTCTTCATTTTCTCTATCTCTTCACGGCTGAGACCGCTGGAAGAAGTGATGCGTATGCTTTGCTCCTTATTTGTTGCTTTATCTTTTGCAGAAACGTGCAGAATACCATTTGCATCGATGTCGAATGTGACTTCGATTTGCGGAATTCCTCTAAGCGCAGGTGGTAGCCCATCTAAAATAAATCTTCCAAGCGTGCGATTGTCGAGCGCCATCGGCCGTTCACCTTGGAGTACAAGTATTTCAACCGATGTTTGGTTGTCCGCGGCAGTCGAGAAAATTTCACTCTTGCGAGTCGGAATAGTCGTGTTCGCCGGTATCAACGGGGTCATCACTCCGCCCAGTGTCTCAATGCCAAGTGAAAGTGGTGTTACGTCAAGCAACAGGACATCTTTTATTTCTCCGGTAAGAACTGCGCCTTGAATGCTTGCGCCGACCGCGACCACTTCATCGGGATTTACTCCCTTGTTAGGTTCTTTATTGAAAAAGTTCTTCACGGTTTCTTGCACCTTCGGCATTCTGGTCATACCGCCGACAAGAATAACTTCGTCTACTTCCGACGGCTTTAACTTCGCGTCGGCGAGCGCTTTCTTGACAGGTTCGACTGTCCTTAGTACGAGATCGCCGACAAGCTGTTCAAGTTTGGCGCGAGTCAATGTCAAGTTGAGATGCTTTGGGCCATCAGCAGTCGCTGTGATAAAAGGAAGATTTACTTCGGTCTGAAGTTGTGATGAAAGTTCCATCTTAGCTTTTTCAGCAGCTTCTTTCAATCTTTGGAGCGCCATCGGATCCTTGCGGAGGTCTATACTTTCAGTCTTTCTAAATTCATCCGCAATATAGTCCATGATCTTCATGTCGAAGTCATCGCCGCCAAGATGAGTGTCGCCATTTGTTGATTTGACTTCAAAGACTCCTTCGCCCAATTCCAAAATCGAGATATCGAAGGTCCCGCCGCCGAGATCATAGACAGCAACTTTCATGTTTTTGTTCTTTTTATCCAGGCCGTAAGCGAGCGCCGCAGCCGTGGGCTCATTTATAATCCTGCGAACATTTAACCCTGCTATCTCTCCGGCTTCCTTCGTCGCCTGGCGCTGCGCATCATTAAAGTATGCTGGTACAGTAATTACCGCTTCGGTAATCTTCTCTCCGAGATAATCATCAGCAGTTTGCTTCATCTTCTGCAAAATCATCGCACTTATTTCCGGCGGTGAATATTGTCTGCCGCCGATTTCGACGCGCGCAGAATCATTGTGACCGCGTACCACCTTATATGGCACCCGTGACATTTCTTCGGTTACTTCATTATAGAATCGTCCCATGAATCTCTTAATTGAAAAAACTGTATTCTGTGGATTTGTTATTGCCTGACGTTTTGCCGGCGCCCCGACCAGCCACTCGCCGGTTTTCGACTGTGCCACCACCGATGGCGTCGTTCTGACACCTTCCGAATTTGAAATGACGGTTGGCG
>JBAPNE010000027.1:0-4888 GCA_049278975.1 Candidatus Kryptoniota bacterium | reverse complement strand
CTCTTGCAATCGGGATTGCGGAAAAACATGAAGGAGGAATTGTCTACAAAGATGTTAATGAAAAGAATATAGTGAGAGATGATTCATTAGGGGAATTCCTGAACAGGCCGATATTTATTCTGAAGTCAAAAGATATCAAGAAGAGATAGGTATGGAGAGTACCAATATCGTGGTAAGTGTCTGCAGTTTGGCTTTCAATCACGAAAAATACATTGCCCGGGCGATTGAAGGATTCTTAATGCAGAAGACGACTTTCCCAATTGAAATAATAATTCACGACGATGCTTCGACGGATAGGACAGCTTCGATTATAAAAGAATTTTACGAAAGGTTCCCTGATCTCATAGTCCCTATCTTTCAAACAGAAAATCAATACTCAAAAGGGATACGCCCGTCGGCGACATTTGTGTGGCCCAGAGCGCGCGGAAAATATATCGCATTATGCGAAGGCGATGATTATTGGACCGATCCGATGAAATTGCAAAAGCAAGTTGATTTTTTAGAAGCAAATGAGGATTATGTGCTTTGTTGTCATGATGCGATGACCATTGACGAAGAAAAGGGAGTTATTTCAAAATCATACCATAATAAACCGCCCAGACAAAATACTCCCTATTATACTGTTGAAGATTTTATTATGAACCCCACTAATTTCATACCCACTGCTTCAATTGTTTTCAGAAAAGAAGCCTTATATAAGAATACGGAATGGGATTCTGGAATAAATTTAGGAGATATTTTCTTAATAGTTTCACTCTGTTCCCATTCTCAAAACAATAAAATAAAATTCATAAATGAAGTGATGTCTGTTTATAGAATTCACAAGAACAGTGTTTATATGGGCATGAGTGATGTAGAAAAAAGTTTGGCAAGCATCTTTGCTAGAATAAGAATTAGCAGATACTTTCTCCAACATAAAGAAAGTTTTGATTTCTGGTTAGAAAGAATAATAAGAAATTTAATTGAGACCAACATCGAATCCAGTAATAAGAACCGTGAACTTATTAAGGAAATAAGTGCCCTCACACACGAAACACCAAGAGCGCCTTCGGGGAAAAAAATCATAAATAAATTGAACTATAAGTCCTACCGAGATCTGAGTTTAACAATAAAAAATAACGTTACTAAAATTCCACGGGATATTGATTTAGTTGTCGGTGTGCCGCGTTCAGGAATAATGCCTGCCACAATGCTCGGGCAAATATTAAATAAGCCAGTGGTCGCACTGGACTCATATATCGAAGGTAAGTTATACGAGATTGGTAATTACCGCAGACCAACGAAACTGGTCACAAATATTTCAGACGTAAGAAAAGTTCTGATCGTCGATGACAGCATTAATAGCGGTAGCTCGATGAATAAGGTCAAAGAAAGAATAACGAAAAGTGATAAGTGCAATATTTACACTCTTTATTGTGCAGTCTATTATGTTCGTGAAAGCCTCAGCAACATTGACATCGGATTCGAAGAATGTTCATGGCCGCGTATTTTCCAGTGGAACATACTGAATTCGTGGATACTGGCTAACGCCTGTGTGGACATCGACGGCGTAGTTTGTGAAGATCCAACAGAAGAACAAAATGACGACGGTGAAAAATACAAGAAGTTTTTACTCAATGCTAAGCCGTTGTTCATGAGTGAATTCCATATAGGGTGCTTTGTCTCTAGCCGACTTGAGAAATATAGAGGTCAAACAGAAGAATGGCTGCGAAAACACAACTTCAACTATGGTGGTCTGATTATGCTGGATCTGCCGTCTAAGGAAGAGCGACTGAAACGAAACATTCATGCTCTATTCAAAGCAGAAGTCTATCGAAACAGGAAGGAAGAACTATTTATTGAAAGCAATCTATCGCAGGCAGCCGAGATAGCCAGGCTGACAGGGAAAAATGTTTTTTGCACTGAGAGTATGGAGATGACTATTCCCGAACAACGTAATTGCGATGTGAATAATGTTCCGGCAAGCAAAAAAAATAATATTCAACAACGAGAAATTTTGGCTCATAAAAAAGTTAAGCGCATCTTATTTATCAACCACAATCTGTACCCCTATGAAAATTCAGGCACCCCCATCTCAACTTTAAATCACGCTTTGGGTATGAGGGAACAAGGAACGGAGGTGGCTGTTTTAATTCCATCAGTGGATATTAAAGCCGGGTATGACAAGCAAGTCAATGATAAATTTATTCTTTACAGATTACCTCGGCTTGATAAATATGCTGCCTTTTTCGGTGAAGTAGATTCTCAGTCGATGACAGAATACATGAACTCCGTCAAACGTATTATTGCCGACTTTGAACCCGATGTCGTTCACATCAACGATTATGTTTACATGCCGGATCAAATAGTTTCGGTCTTTCACGATCAGGGCGTCCGCGTGATCCGCAGCGTGTGTAATATGGAAGAACTTTGTCACATGGATTATCCGGTAATATCAAAAGGGTTGCAGGGGGAATTATGCAAAGGGCCGGAATCGCCCGCGAAGTGTGCAGAGTGCTATTTCATTAACAGGCTGGGTAAGCCAAGAAATGAGATCGATCCTAACAAACTTAAAATAGTTTCAGAAAAAATCGAAAGGAGATTCAATTCGGTAAAATCGTTATACTCGAACCATGTCGATGGAGTCATCTTCACCGAGAAGGCGTTTCAAGAATACTTCACCAACTTTGTAAATATCCGCAACAACTTGATGAGGGTCATACCTCGGGGATTCAAATTTGACTACGCTCGTAAAGATAAACCTAAAGTCGCCGACGGAAAACAAATTCGCTTTGCATACGTCGGCCACATAATGTTCAGCAAGGGGACCGATGTTGTGCTGAAGGCTTTCGAAGAAATTGCATCATCGGAGAATTTCCACCTGGACCTTTATGGCGCAATCGTGGATCAAGCTTATCACGATTGGATTGTGAGGCTGGAAAAGAATTTTCCAACTAAAATCAAATATCATGGCCCGTTCAACAAAGGCGATATTATTAATATCGCAAACTCAATTGATGTCGCAATTGTCCCTTCAAATTTCGATACATACAATAGAGTTGTGAGAGAGCTGTTGTATTTAGGCGTTCCTCAAATAGTTACTGACTTCTTCGGTTCATCGGTGATCCATCACAATGTTAATGGCTTGAAAGTGGAAATCGGCGATCATAACGCTCTTGCCGAAGTGATGAAAAATGTGATAAGCAATCCCAATATCTTGCAGAATCTTTCCCAGGGAGCGATTCGGACTAATATACCGACTCTGGACGAAGAAGTTCGAGAAATGTTAAAGTTCTATCCCGAAGCTGTCAGCAAGTGCAACGCAGATGCAAAGGCGGCCACTAGAAATAGAATTCAAGATCAAAAATCATCTGCACGTTTGATTGCGTTCCATCTACCGCAATACCATCCCATTCCGGAAAATGATGCATGGTGGGGAAAGGGATTTACTGAATGGACAAATGTCGCGAAAGCTAAACCGCTGTTTGAAGGACACCATCAACCGCAACTACCGGCCGACCTCGGATTCTATGATCTGCGCTTGCCGGAAACCCGGCGGGCGCAGGCGGATCTAGCCCGAGAGTACGGGATAGAGGGATTCTGCTATTGGCATTACTGGTTCAACGGCAAACTGCTTCTTGAACGCCCGGTACTTGACATACTGAATTCACATGAACCTGATCTCCCATTCTGTCTTGCATGGGCGAACGAAAACTGGACGAGGCGCTGGGATGGACATGAACAGGATATGCTTCAAAAGCAAGTTTACGGCGGCGACGCTGATGACCTGGCACATTTCCAATGGCTGCTGCGGTTTTTCAAGGATAAGCGTGCCATAAAGATTGATGACAAGCCGCTGTTTATGGTGTACCGTCCTGGTGATTTACCGAACCCTCAGCGAACCATGGCACTGTGGCGTGAGAGCGCGAGGCAGGCCGGACTACCAGGACTATTTATTATCGCAATAAAAACATCTTTTGTCAACCAGGAGAAAGAATGGACAAAGAACGGATTTGATGCCGAGATGCTGTTTCAGCCGAACTTTACTGAAGTACTCCAGTATATGGACCGATTGAACGACGGACAGAAAAGATTCTGTAATGAAATAAAAGCGAAGGTCGTCGATTATAAAGAGGTTTGGCCATTGCTGGCTGCGTTGGCCTCAAATGTACAACGTAATGACTCGCTGTTCACATCTGTCGTTCCGGGTTGGGACAATACGGCTCGACGTCCCACAGGATCTTTAGTTTTGCGTGACTCCACTCCCGAAGAGTATGCCGCATGGCTTTCATTGGAAATTAATCGTGTTAGGTCAAGAACGCCTGACAAGCGTATCGTTTTCATCAACGCGTGGAACGAGTGGGCGGAAGGGAACCACCTGGAGCCGGACTTGAAGTTCGGTCGCGCGTTCCTTGAAGCTACAAGGCAAGCTTTGTCAGGCCCAGACAAGTTTAAAGTCAATGATCAAAAAACCGGAAGCTCCAGTCTTGCAACCCCTGAACAAGCTGTAGGTGAAATCAATTCACAAAATGATTCTGTGACAAGAGGTGCAGCAGTCTTGAAGGTTAATGTAAATATAAAGAGTAATAGTGTCGATGGGTTGTATGAAAAAGCACAGGTTATGATCGAAAGCGGCAGGTACGAAGATGCAAAAAGAACTCTCCGAAGCATCCTGGATGCAGATCCCCGGCACGCGAAGTCGCTGAATGATCTTGCCGTCCTTTGTTCGATAACTGGCGAGACAGAAAAAGCAATTGGCCTCTTGCTGAACCTGCTTGAAATGGAGCCTAATAATGTGATCTCGCTCAAGAACCTGGGAAAACTTTATCTGCAAAGCGGGAAGATTGAGGATGCGTTGAAATCGTATTCTGCCGTTTTGAAAATTACGCCTGAAGATATAAACGCACTC
>JBAPNE010000026.1:0-14203 GCA_049278975.1 Candidatus Kryptoniota bacterium | reverse complement strand
ATGCTGGTTAAACGTCTTTTCAGCGACGACGGCATTGAGAGGCAGGAAGCCAGGCATAGATTAGTAAAAATCGGAAAACCGGTAATATCGTTCCTTGTTGGATTGCAATACCTGCACCAGCATCGAGTGAGCTGGGAAGCGGTAAAGACGTTGAGCGAGATGGCCGACCCCGACTCTATCCCGATTCTGATTAATGCGCTTGAAAACGACGACCCGGATATCCGGTGGCTGGCTGCCGAGGGATTAATCAACATCGGCGAGCCATCGCTCATGCCTGTACTGGAAGCCCTTGAGCTGCGGGGAGGATCCATGATACTGAGGGAAATGTCGTGCCCTGTTCTCAGAGCCCTCAAGGAGAAAGGCATCTTCACGGACGATTATAACCTGATAGGAATGCTGAAGAACTCCGCCAAACAGATGCTCGTTGCTCCGACCGCCGCAATAATCCATATGCAGATGTGAACGGTTGAGTAGTCTCCGTGGAGGCGGCGATTGGATTTGAGTGGTACGGGCACCACCTCGTTTCGAGAGCGCCGGAATTCTGACGCAGCTTTGAACTGAACGGCACCGGTCGGTCACTTGGGCTCTGTGGGGATTGTCTTTGACAGGATATAGACGATTGGTGAGGACTATGGAAAATGAAAAAACGCCGACCACGCTTTTCGTGGACATTGGCGGCGTTTTGCTGACGAACGGATGGGACCGCAACGCGCGCCTCAGAGCATCCGAGCTCTTCAACCTGGAATTCGAGGAGATGAACGAGCGGCATCACCTGACCTATGACACCTACGAGTCCGGGAAAATAAGCTTGAAGGAATATCTCGATAGAATAGTCTTCTACGAACAAAGAAAATTCTCACATGAGGATTTCCGGGTGTTTATGTTCGAGCAGTCGAAATCGTTTCCGCAGATGATCGGGCTCGTGAAGTCGCTGAAGGAAAAGTACAGGCTCAAAGTGTGCGCGATCAGCAACGAAGGTAGGGAATTGAACGACTACAGGATCAGAAACTTCGGGCTGAAGGACTTTATCGATTTCTTCATTGCATCTTCATTCGTTCACCTCAGAAAGCCGGACAGGGACATTTACCAAATTGCGCTGGAAGTCGCACAGGCTTCGCCGGAGAATTGCGTTTATATCGACGACCGCAAGATGTTTGTGGAGGTGGCAAAGGGTTTCGGATTGAGAACAATCCATCATACTGACTTTGTGACAACGAAGGCAATGCTGGAACAGTTGGGGCTTGGGATTTAGACAGAATGCTTTTCAACGGCATTGCGCAGAAATGTCTGCAGCGGGCTACTTTACTTTTGGAAGAACATGACCGCAAATTGCACGAATACGTACTTCTTGAACAAGAATACCACGAATCATTTTTACGCGTTCGTGTCATCAAACGATTCAATTCGATTCGTTCGTGTTGTTCTCCCACATGGATCCCTTCGGGAGTGTTCAAAATAACCCACTACTGAGATGACTGGATTCTCGCGGGCGCGGGAATGAAAGCGGTAATATGTTGACAGGGGACTTTTCTAATTGTCACCCTGAACCCTGGACTGCAGCGCTCCAGTGCAGGCTTGTTGCGGGGTCTAAAACGGAGAGCGCTAGATGCTGAACCAGGGTTCGGCGTGACGACTCAAATCAAACTGAGCCAGTATCGGGTTTCGTAAAAACTTGAAAATAGACCTTGCTTCTCAGTGCAAGTATAATTATATCGATTGCATAGTCAGCATAAGTGTCTAATAAGAAGGAGAAATTATCTGGAACAAGCCAACGATTGCCGGACTCGAAAAGATTTTGGATCAGAAGGATCCCGGAACCAAGAACCCAGCCAATTTATTTTCTTTCTAGTATCATAATTCCAATGGGTATAGACCAATGGCAAAATTTCTTTGTTATGATAGGGGGCGGAGCGGCAGCTCTCGCGGGCCTGGTGTTTATAGCCATGTCGATCAATCTTCCGATCATCACCCGGGATGCAACCCATAAAAATCGTGCCATAGCAACGTTGACGGGCTTCACTGCCGTCTTCATGATCTGTGGATTCGCCCTCATAGGAAATCAAAACTATCAATGGCTCGGCGTTGAATGGTTGGTTGTCGCGCTCGTTCCGACGATTACTTACATACGAGTTTACATCCGGGCCACAAAAATAGGCAGAAGCTCAGTTGGGCTCAGCATCAGCCGCTTCATCGCAGGCACAACTTGTTACGTAACTCAGATAATAGGTTCTGCCTTGCTTATATCAGGATATACCGCCGGACTTTACGTTGCCGCCGCAGCCATGGTGCTCTCCTTCGGTTTTCTCATTTCAGGCGCGTGGCTCCTCATTATTGGCGTTTACGAGAATCAAGTTAAACAACGGTAAAACCCGTCATCGATCGATTGGACATCATATCCCAAAATGGTTTCCAGGATTTGCGGACGAGGCAGCGGACATTTCTGATCTGACAGGTTTGGCCGGGTGGCATAACAAAAGACCTCGATAGAATCGAGGTCTTTTGTTTCTTAGGTACGTCAGGTTTAAGTCCCTCAACTCTCCTGTACTTGTTTGTTGAATGCTTCTATCCGTTTTTCCATTTCCTCGGGCGATACGTCTTCCACGTGAGTAGCGATCCCCCAATGGTTGCCGGCTTTATCTGTAAATGCGGCTGTCCGGTCGCCGTAAAACTTATCGGACAATTCTTCGATCGACGTCGCGCCGGCTTCCATCGCTTTCCTGTAAACGGAGTCCACATCGTTAACATAGACGTAGAGCCATCCTGGTGCTGGAGCAGATCCCATCATCGGGTTTGCTACAAATACGATCGAGTCTCCGATTTTAACTTCTGAGTGCTGGATTGCACCGTCAGGCCCATCTATCTTCGTCAGGACCTTCGCATCAAATACTCTCTCCGCAAAAGAAATGATATCTGCAGCGCCATCCACTATAAGGGCAGGCGTGACCGAATGGTATCCGTCCGGAATTGGTTTTACTCCCATGATTTACTCTCCTCTCTTTAATATTGTTCGTGAAACACACTATGCTTGCTATCAATCACTTCACTAACACTCCGGTAATTGTCTTTTGTTCCCGGCAGGAAAGAAGGATTGCTCAGTGTCTCGCCGCCTTCTTCCCGACACGCAGCTTTGAGTTTGATCGCAGTGCCGAATGAGGAGATCCGCATTTTACGACCTATCATGGTTCAACATTGGTTTAGAATGGAACAGAATAAAGCTTGATTCGCCGGATTAAAGGATTATCGTGAGAGGTCGCTTTTAGTCCTGTCAGGACGACACAACGAATTTTATTGTAATCCGTCTCCCAAAATGGGAGAGGGACACAGGGTGAGGTCGTTTGGACTGTTGCCGTGCGCCATGGATTCCCGATAGAATTTTTCGGGAATGACAGATGCGTCGTTTTGTGGGACCCCGCTGAAGCGGGATCGATCGGAATGACGCACACCCCGTTCTATGGGGAAGGCGTTTGTGGTTATCTGCTTTTCTTACCCACCCCTCTTATCCCCTCCGACGGAGGGGAGGTACCACTTCCTTAACTTACCTCGGCATGTCTTCGCAAAGAGATCCGACTTTGGCGGGACGACGTGGCAACCTCAATGAATGTACTACGAAACGAGGGATTGCCGCGTGGTGCCTCGGCGCCACACGCAAAGACAGGAAGCTGATGAATAACACCCTCACCCCCGTATGGGAGTACTGCGGGGCAGGCCCCGACCCTCTCGACCGGGAGAGGGAATCCGAAAGTTAGGTGAGTGATTCTCTTCGCGAGTCCATGACACAGAAAGCCGATGGACCCAGTCTTGGGAAGGGCAGGGCTAAAGGCAAAGTTCAAACAATGACAGACAAAGAGAATAAGAGCCGTCAGGTCGCAATTCTGACGAGTGTTTTTGGCAACGCGACTCTTGACAATCGAGGCAGCGGCAATTAAATTTTTGCGGCGCCGACGAAAAGATTGTGAAGTTTGAATAGATATGACCCGTGCAGACGCTCAGCGAATTGCTTGCGATAAAGAATCATAGTTTCGCCTAATTATTGTCGAAGGAGAAAAAATGGCATACCAAGTCCCAAGGACTGCAGTTGTCGGAATTGCTGCAGTGGTAATAGTTCTTCTTGCTCTATACTTGTTCACCAGGCTTCCCAGCGGTGGAGAGACTGCTAAGGTTCAGCAGGTATCTTTCAGCGGAGGGGACAAATGTGCGACGTGCCACCAGCGCGTATCGCCGGACATCGTGTACCAGTATGCAACAAGCACCATGGCAAAGTCGGGCGTCAAGTGCGAGGATTGCCATGTCGTCGACAATAATAATCCTCTGGGTTATGCGCACCAGGGGTTCTTCATCACATCAACCCCGACACCGCGACAGTGCGCGAAATGCCACGTAAGGGAGACGGACGAATTCGAGCACAGCCGACATGCCGGGCCGGCATGGATGGCACTTACAGGTTTCGACGATTTCACTCCCGCGCAAAAGAATCTGACAGAAAGCATTACCGAGATTACGCGCGGACCAAATGGAATACCTACCGCCACTCGCAATGCAATCTTCGACCTCGAAGGCGGCAACATAACACCCGCCGCATGCCAGACCTGCCATGCTATCGGCAAACCGAATAAAGACGGAAGCATCGGCGACTGCAACAAGTGCCATCTCCGGCACGAGTTCTCCCTCGCTCAAGCCAGGAAACCCGAAGTGTGCGGGCAATGTCATCTCGGCCCCGACCATCCGCAGGATGAAATTTACAAAGAGTCGGCACACGGCGTTATGTATGCTACGGAAGGAGAAAAATGGAATTGGAGCCAGGAGCCGGGCCGCCTGACCACGCGCGACTTTCCGGCACCAACATGTGCCACCTGCCACATGAGCGGATTTGGTGGAGAGGGTACAACGCATGAAGTCGGCACGCGCCTGAGCAAGTTTCTGTTTTCCGCGGTTTCAACGGAGCGTCCCAATGCAGGGCAGAACCGGCGCAATATGATGGAGATCTGCGCCAATTGCCACTCACAGGCATTTGCAGACAGCGTATATCAGCGCGCCGACAGCGTCACTTCATTCGTAAACTCTAAAGTACAAGAAGCATCGGATATCATTTCAGGGCTTATCAAAGACAACGTTATAACGTCAAAGCCGTTTGCGACACAGATCAGCTTCGATGCCTTCGATCTCTGGCACTATTATGGACGGACTGCGAAGTTCGGCGCGTATATGGGAGGGCCGGACTTTGTACAGTGGCACGGCGCCTATCCGCTTCTCAGGCAGCTGAACATGGTGAAAGAGGATGCGGCGAGACTGAGAGCCGAACACAGGGCAGGAGCAAAGAAATGAACGAACTAAACGTGTTCCACCTTGCACGAATAAAGCTTCCGATGGAGAAGAACAGGCTTCTTCTCATGCTTGTCGGCGTAAATTTCATATTCACCGGGCTCGACGTTACCCTCGCGCACGCCGTAAATGCCTTCATTCCTGTCTATGAGTGGATCCCCATTTTGTACGCGCCGCTCGGAGCAATATCCAGCTTCGTCATTGCGCTGAAGTCGAAGCCGGCTAAATCACTCGCGTTGATCCACATCTCGCTGATGGTTATTGGAGTTTCCGTCGGCATACTCGGCACAGCGTTCCATGCCAACCAGGCGTTGAACCCGCTCGGTCAGCTAACATGGATATGGCTGACTTTTGCTTCTCCGATACTTGCCCCGCTGGCATTCGCAGGGATTTCGTTGGTGGGACTCTACGGAGTTGTCGAAGAGGTGGAAGGCCAACCGGGTATGTTGATGGTTCCGGGTCTCGGCACCTTCAAAGCGCCTATCTCGCGGGACAGGCATTTTCTCTGGCTGGTCGGACTCGGTTTTGCGTCAAGCGCGCTGACTTCGGTCATCGACCATGGCCAGTACGGCTATACTTTTTATAAACTGATCCCCATCGTTTACGGATTGTTCTCAACGGGGGTGGTAATTACGCTCGCCGTTTCGAAAAGCTGGAGCCGCGGCGACGAGGTGACATACTTCTGGACCATGATAGCGGCGGTGGTCGTTGGGCTGCTCGGTTTTGCCTTTCACCTCTCAGGCGATCTTGGCGACACCGGACAGTTTAGCCTGGAGCGGATTCTCGTCTTCGCGCCGATACTTGCTCCACTGTTGTACTGCGATTTAGGAATACTCGGCTTGATCGTGGTAGGAAGCGAAAAGAAAGAGATATAGGAGGATGGTGACCAGCACATAGGTGATGGTCATGGCTCATAGACAATGGTTCGATGCCTGCTCACCGTAATTCGGGGGACGCAGGCAGTTTGATTGATTCAGAATTCACTATTCCTAACTCTGGCTCAGCTTCGAACTTGAATGAAACCCTCCTCAAGGTTTACCTGTCGGCTTAAATCGAGCAAGCCCCGGGTAGTGGGCTAATTTGAACACGAATAACACGAATGAATCGAATTAAATTGCTTAATGACACTAATGTGAAAAAATCATTTGTGGTATTGGTGTGCAAGTGGCAAATATTCTGCCGAGGGCATCCTTGCGGGACTGCAATTCGTGGTATTGTTTTTTGCAGTACCAAAGTAGCCCACTATGCAGCACCTGCCTTGTTTGGTGAAGCCGGCTGGTCTAATTTAATTGCAGTTGGATAATGCCTCCCAGCTTACGCCAGTAACGCAAGAGGAAATCAATTTCCAACGATTTTGACAGAGAGAAGAGAAGTAAAAAGAGATGGAATCCCCACCGACGAACGATATTTCAAGCATCAGGGAAAAGTACGAGGTTCTGCGCGACCTTGAAGGCACGGTGCGCGATCTGATCGTACGCCATGAATCGAAAAGGGAACTCTGGTTCCCTTCAGATTTTCTGCCCGCCGATGAGTGTACAGACAGCGAAAAAGAAATTGCCGCGCTGCGGGAGCGTGCAAAGGGTATCAGTGACTGCGCTCGCGTCGCCCTTACGGTGAACATTCTCACGGAAGAAGGGCTTCCTCATTTTCATCGAATCATCGCGCACAATCTCGGAGATGGAGCGCACTGGACAGAATGGAACGGACTCTGGACCGCCGAGGAAGACAGGCACGGCAACATCCTCCGCGATTATGTTCGCGATTCAAGACTCCTGAAGTTCTCGGCACTCGAAAAACTCCAGTTCGATTATGTGCGAGCTGGCTTCTATCCAACCTGGAACGGAGATCCTTACAAGGTATTTGTTTACACGAGCGCTCAGGAGAAGGCAACATTCATGGCCCATCTCAACACCGGAAAGCTCGTCGAGGGACAGGAGCCGCTTCTTCATTCGATCACGCAGAAGATTGCCCAGGACGAGTCTCGCCATTACGCGTTTTACCTTGATGTGTTCAAAGAAATAATTGCGCGCGATCCCAATGCTGCACTCGAATGTGCTTCGGAGGTTATGCCGAGTATCGATATGCCGGGTATCTCCATGGCAAACTTTAACGAGTATGCGGATGTTATCCGCCGCTCAGGAATCTACGGGCCGAGAGACTACAAGAGAATCGTGGAGCAGCTCATCAGTTCATGGAACATCGAAGTGCTTACCCAGCTGAACGAGATCGGAAGGAAGGCACAGGAGAAGATCATGTCGATCCCCGCTCGCCTGCAGAAAGTTGCCGAGTTCATCGAGTCGAGAGTGAACGCAAAGAGTTTCACGTTTGACGTGATATTCGAGCGCGTACTCAACATGGTTTGATCTGAGCCGAATCGCTGACCGCGATTGAGTGTTGTCTACCGGCCATGGCAGCGAAACCATAATAATTACGGGAGACTCCTGCTACATGGCGCAGATTACGCGTATAATAATGAGCACCTACAATAATGAGTGCGTTGTCAAAAGTCATGGTAACGTCATTGCGAGGAGGGCAGCGACGCGGCAATCCCCATTCTCAATCTATTTTCGAGCATGAGATTGTTTCGCTACGCTCGCAATGACAAATACGCAACACGCTCATAATTGAAGAGTACAACCCCAATCATCAATCCACTCTTTGATTAATTCAGAACTTAGAAATCGAGAATTCACAATTCTTGAATGTAAACTCCACGTCGCTTACTTTTAACCAACTTGGAAAAGAAATCTTGCCCGGAAACAACAGATGGGATCCTTGCCCCATGGCAACGTAGAGAAAAAGGTGGGGCGATGCGTTCTTTCCCGCGCCACCTTGGGAATCGGTGGGCTGAAGTTGGAGTTGAATGTTAGGAGATTAAATCATGAAAGTCTTTATAAGTTGGTCTGGAGCATCCAGTAAGCTGGTCGCCGAATCGCTTCAGGATTTCCTGAAGAAAGTAATACAGGCTACAGAGCCGTGGACATCAGTCGATATCCAAAAGGGTAGTCGATGGGAGGCGGAAATTGCAAAGAAGTTAGAGGAATCGCAAGTTGGCATAATTTGTTTGACGAGAGAGAATATTCACGCCGATTGGATTCTATTCGAGGCTGGCGCAATTTCTAAAGCTCATAGTAATTTAGCTTGCACGTTGTTGATAGGGCTTAAGGACACTGATATAGATTATCCGTTAAAACAATTTCAACATACTCAAACTGAATGCGAGGATATCAGGAAACTGGTTCACGGTATAAATAAACAGCTTGGTAAAACGGGTGGAACTCTACTTGAAGAAAAGGTGCTTGATGATCTCTTTGATAAATGTTGGCCGGCCCTGAAAAATGCGATCGATGAATCTTTGAAAATGACACATGGCGATACAAAGCCGACACGACCAACGGATGATATTCTGAACGAGATGCTCGAGACGGTTCGTAACACGAATAGAAGACTTTCAGAAGAAGCCCGTGTTGAGATGATGAGTGAGATTTCGCGACATGTTGCCGAAATTCAAAGACAATATCGGGAGAAGGAGTCTTCCCTAATGATACAAGCGGGCCAAATGAAGGCGAGGGAGGCTAGACACAAAGCCGAAGAAGAACAGAAGAAGAAGTACCTTGAAAGCCGAAAGCAAGAAGAATCGCAAAGAAGAGAGCCAGATTAGGTAATAAGGCTAGTATGTCCTCTCAGCTGATCAACCAGTATTACTCCGAAGTCGAAAAGCTAAAGCAATATGGTGGTACGAAGAATGAAACCGCCATACGCAGTGCTTTCTTCAATCTCTTGAGCAGCTATGCGCGGCAAAAGGAGCTGGTGCTGGTACAGGAAGTATCGGTCAAAGGAAAACTCGGCAGGATGGTCACACCTGATGGTACACTTAAAGACAGCCTTCGCCAGGATTGGGGATACTGGGAAAGCAAAGACGAAGCGGACGTCATCGACGACGAGATTGAGAAGAAGTTTGCAAAAGGCTATCCGAACGACAACATACTCTTCGAAGACAGCCAGACCGCAGTCCTGATACAGGGCGGACGGGAAGTGATGCGAGCGGCGGTCAACAATCCGATACTCCTCGATCAAATCCTCCATGAGTTCACAAGCTACGAGCGCCCGGAGATAGCAAATTTCCGAAAGGCGATCGAGCTCTTCAAAGAGGACGTGCCGAGAGTGACGGAGACGCTTCGCGACGTAATTGAACATGCCGAGAAGCACAACAAGGTCTATATGAAAGCCCGCGACGAGTTCTACGAGCTTTGCAAGCAGGCTATCAACCCGGAGATCACCATCGGCGACATCACGGAGATGATGATCCAGCATATCCTCACCGCAGATATCTTCAACACGATCTTCGACGAGCCGTATTTCCACCGCGAGAACAACGTGGCAAAAGAACTTGAGAGAGTGGTTGACACGTTCTTCGTCACCGACGTGCGGAAGAAGACCCTCGGGCGAATCCAGCATTACTACCAGACAATCAACGCGGCGGGCGCTTCGATTGCCGACCACCACGAGAAGCAGAAATTCCTGAAGGCAGTCTATGAGACATTCTACAAGAGCTACAACCCGAAAGCCGCCGACAGGCTCGGCGTCGTCTATACGCCGAACGAGATCGTCCGATTCATGATCGAAAGCACGGACCACCTCCTTCACAAACATTTCGGCAAGCTGTTAGAAGACAGGGACGTCGAGATCCTCGACCCCGCGACCGGTACGGGCACGTTCATCTGCGACATCATCGACCATATCCGCAAGGAAAAATTGGAGTACAAATACAAGAACGAGCTTCATGCGAACGAGGTGGCAATCCTTCCTTATTATATCGCGAACCTCAATATCGAGTTCACATACAAACAGAGGACGGGCGAATATGCCGAGTTTGAAAATCTCTGCTTCGTGGATACGCTGGACAACCTTGGCTTCGGCTACAAGGGGAAACAGGAAGGACTGTTCGGCGTCAGCGCGGAGAACGTGGAGCGCATCAAGCGGCAGAACCGTCGAAAGATTTCCGTCATCATCGGGAACCCGCCGTACAATGCTAATCAGAAAAACGAGAATGAAAATAATAAGAACCGCGAGTATCCAGCTATTGACAAGAGGATAAAAGATACTTACATCAAGGAAAGCACGGCTCAAAAGACGAAGTTGTACGATATGTATGCGCGATTTCTGCGCTGGGCAAGCGATAGACTCAATGAAAATGGAATCATTGCATTTGTTTCTAACAATTCTTTTGTCGACGGTAGAACTTATGATGGTTTCAGGAAGATTGCATCACGAGAGTTTAGCAGCGTTTACATAGTTGATCTCAAAGGAAATGCCAGGACCAGTGGAGAACGTCGCAGACGTGAGGGCGGGAATGTTTTCAGCGATCAGATTAGAGTTGGCGTGGCGGTATATTTTCTTGTTAAGAAGAGCAAAAAAGAGGGTTGCGATGTTTTCTACCACGCTGTACCAGATTATGCAAGAGCTTTTGAAAAGCTTGATTTTCTTTCGTCATCCAAGTTGTCGGACATAACTTTCGATGGTGTTCACCCTGATGCAAAAAACAATTGGATTAACCTTTCAGAAAGTAACGATTGGGAAAAACTTGTACCAGTCTGTGATAAAAATGTGAAAGCTGGACAAAAGAGGGAAGGATCCATCTTCAAGCTTTTCTCGCTTGGTATAGCAACGAACCGGGATGAATGGGTTTATGATTTTGACGAGGAAGCTTTAGCGAAGAAAGTGAAATTCTTCTGCAAGAAATATGAGTTGGAAAAAGAACGATGGAAAAAATTGCGGAAGAAGGAAAATATTGGTGATTTTGTTGACCGAACCATCAAATGGACTTCAGAACTTGAAGACCATTTGAAAAGAGGGACTGATCTAGATTTCTCACGCAAAAACATTCGAGATGGTCACTATCGCCCATTTGTTAAAATGAAATTGTACTTTGACGATGTGATTGTCCACCGCATGTACCAGCAAAACGTATTCTTTAAAGTTGGCGATCTTCGCCGCCAGAATACTTTAATTTGCATAAACACGGGAAACAAAAATTTTAATGTGCTGGCAAGTGATTTGGTCCCGAACAATCACTTTAACGGCGATTCGCAATGCGCTCCATTTTATTGCTATGACGGCGATGGCACGCGCCTCGACAACATAACCGATTGGGGACTCAAGCAATTTCAAGATCACTACAAAGACAAGGACATCACGAAGGAAGACCTGTTCCACTACGTCTATGCAGTGCTCCACAATCCAGCTTATCGAAAAAAGTATGAGCAAAACCTGAAGCGCGACTTCCCGCGGATTCCATTCTACGAAGATTTCTGGAAATGGTCCGGATGGGGAAAGAAGCTCATGAAGCTGCACATCGAATACGAGAAGGCGAAACCGTATCCGCTAAAGATTGTCACCGAGAAAATTCCACCCGGCACGAAAATAAAATCGAAGTTGAAGGCTGACAGGGAAGCAGGTATTATTTATCTCGACGATGCGACGACCCTTGAAGGAATCCCGTCCGAGGCCTGGGAATACAAGCTTGGCAATCGGAGCGCCATGGAGTGGGTGCTCGACCAGTACAAAGAGTCCAAGCCGAGCGATCCGACGATTGCCGAAATGTTCGACACCTACCGTTTCGCCGACTACAAGAAAGAAGTGATCGAACTTCTGAAGAAAGTCTGCACAGTCAGCGTGGAGACGGTGAAGGTGGTGGAGGAGATGAAAGATCAGCGTTAATGATTGAGCAGTGGTGGAGAAAATTGCAGAGGAGATTTTGAAGAAGTATTGAATTGTCGGCATACACGAGACATAAGTTCGCATCCTACTTAATGGTCAACGGCTAAACAAAAGGGGGAGGTTGTGATTATATCGCAGATCGTAATTATTATACTGCAGGCTACCTTGGTAGTTCTGATGGTCCTGTACAAAGGACTTATTGGTCACCAGCTTGACAAGAAACTCGAGAAGTTCAAGCAAGATTTTCAGAAAGAACTATTCGAGCAGGAGCGAAAGGATAAGTTTAAGCTCGCAGCACTTGATGAAAGGCTGAAGGCGCATCAGGAAGCATATGCCATGGTTTACCAAATGCTGAAGATGGCTGGCTCCGATTCCAAAGGGGACATTCAGAAAGTCAGGCAAAATTACGAAGAGATTGTGGAGGCGAGAACATTGTATTTGAGTCCTGAAGTGGTAGGAGCTTTAAACATTGCTAAAGCAAATTTCGAAAAGTACAACTACCTCTGGAGGAATAGCGATTCTAATCAAACAAATCTGGCAAACAAGATGGACGACAGTTACCAGTCTATGATAGGATCGCTACAGAGGATTGCTGAAGCGACGACCTCCGAAACTAATCCTGAACTTTCAACAATCCTTCCAGAGAAACCTAAGCGGAAATAACTTACAGCTTACTAGGCATTCAACTAGAATAGAAGAGGCTATTGATGAAATGTAAATATGCACGCGAAGAAACGATGATGATCTGGATCCGTCGAGTTATGTGTTCAATAAAACAACAAGACAAGATAAGCCAACTTAAGGTTTACCAAGCTCTTTTCAAAAAGGGGCTAGAGCGTACCGTACTCAACAATGCTTGCCCTGTTGCAAATGGGAGGTGGAACGAGTGTCCCTTTTTTGAGGATGACGGAGCATCCTGAGCCATGGTAGAAGCGATCTTGCGTGTGTTGACCGGGAACGAGAGTGATATAAGGAAGTCATTTCGTCTTCTTATCCAGATCATCCTCACCCTATCCTTGGCATTCAGATCATATTTCGGAATTGTTGGGGGCAGTGCGAATCTTGACAGCCTCAATTGGAACCGGACATTTGATTTCTTTTTCAATGGAGATTTCTTGTTAATTATTCTCCTTTTCCTCGTCTACTGGTACATGTTCTATAAAGCGATAGAGCTAATATTAAGTTATTATACAGTCCGCTGCGCTCTTTCTGCCTGGAAGTTCATAACTGGGAAATTGCTATTAGTGCTAGGTTCGCAACCCGAAGATCGAAAGCACAGATTCTTGAGGAGGCTCTACGGCGATCTTGAACTTGCAGTTGCTCAAGATGGCCGACTGAATCCTGGAAAAGTAGTGATTGACTTTGCAAGGCGCCTCAAGAAAAAGCTAGCCGATGAGGCAAGCGAGCCGCTATTGAACTCACCAGTATCACCATATTTAGTGTTTCAGTTTGTCGTTGTGTATATCGTAATCCTGCAGCCAAACCTTCATCTCTCGATACTCCTTAACACAGTGTTTGTAATTTTTGCCCTGGCCCTTATAGTTGCAGGGCTGCTCTTCGAGGTTGTAGCCCAGATTGTTTTCTTAAAGAGTGATGAAATCATTTCATTGATACCAGATTTGGATAGTAGCAGAGAACAAACGGACGTTCCACATTAATCATGGTACCGGTACTTTACCTTAGATTGACTGTGGCTTTGGAGTGTGAGCGACTTCGTCGGAGCAGGCTGATCACGCGAAGCGCGTGACGCCTCGCACTCGTACGGGATAAATGAGCGTGACAATCCAAATCAATAAACCACTATTTGACGGATTGCTTCTCCGCCTGAGGCGGATCGCAATGACAGGAGGCAATTGGCAGAGTGATACAGCAGCCTGTTTTACTTTTAGCGCGGATTCCATAACTTTACTCAACAACCAAAACGAACTATACCATGAAAAAGAAAACCCTGCTCGTTGCCGGCATGTGCCTCTTCGCACTTGCTTTCGCTGTGCCATTATCGGCTCAGTCCATCTATACCCAAAGGCTCGATGACCCGGAAGCGGTCTATTTTACGCCGGATAATTTTCACATCACAGCCGACGGTAAAACAGACGTGTCTGCCGGGCTGCAAGCTGCCATCGACAAAGTGAAAATGGAGAATAGCTTCGGAATTGTGCTTATT
>JBAPNE010000025.1:0-1581 GCA_049278975.1 Candidatus Kryptoniota bacterium | reverse complement strand
ACGAAGAGATGAATACATTTTTAATTTCGATTACGCCCGTGATAAGCTGGTACATCATTTTAATGTCCAAAACCTAAAAGGATTTGGAATCGAATCGAAAGCTCTTGCGATTCAAGCGGCTGGAGCGGCTCTCGATTATCTTGCGGAAACGCAGAATGGAAATCTCTCTCACATTGTCGGGATGTCTGAGTTCAGTCTTTCCGGTTTCCTGGAAATCAATCGGACAAGCCGCAAACATCTTGAGATCGTTGAGAGCTCGTCGGAAGGAAATTCGACTCTTTTATCAATTTTGGATTCGACCCAGACGGCGATGGGTGCAAGATTGTTAAGAAAAATTTTACTTCAACCTCTGAAAAGTGTTGAGCAAATTAATGCGAGGCTCGATGCCGTTGAAGAACTGATTGGCAATTCAGAAACGCGCGGCAAATTTACCAGCCTTCTTTCAGGATTCGGCGACCTCGAAAGGTTAGTGGCAAGGGTTTCAACTAAGCGAGCATCGCCTCGCGAACTCGGTGCGCTGCGTACCATGTTAAGGAAGCTTCCGGAAATAAAAATCGAAGCTGCCAAGTTCACGTCTAATCTTTGGCGCGAAATTGAATCGGGAATTAATCTTGAGGTTTCGCTTTTGAAGCGATTGTCGGATTCGCTTGCAGACGATCTCCCAGCTCAAGTTTCCGACGGAGGCGTGATTAAAAAAGGTTTCAATGCCGAATTGGATGAGCTCCGTGGACTTGCTTTCAACGCGAAAGATTGGATTGCACGCATGCAGACTACGGAGCGAACGCGGACCAGTATCCAATCCCTGAAAGTGGATTATAATTCCGTCTTCGGTTACTATATTGAAATTACTAAATCGAACCTCTCCCGCGTTCCCCCTGATTACATTCGCAAACAAACTCTTGTGAATGCCGAGCGTTTCGTGACGCAGGAACTTAAAGAGTACGAAGAAAAAGTCCTTCACGCCGAGGAAAAAATTCAAAAGCTGGAAGCGGAGCTTTTCGAGAAATTGAGAGACGAGGTCGCGTCGCATTCGCCTTCTCTTCTTGCGACATCGAAGGCACTCGCGCTTGCCGATGTTCTCATATCTTTCGCGAATGTTGCGAGAGAAAATAATTACACCTGTCCCACGGTTGATGAATCATTCGATATTGAAATTGATGCGGGAAGACATCCGGTCGTGGAGAAAGTTTTGCCAAGCGGTGATAGTTTTGTTCCTAACGATCTTAAATTATTGGAAGGGAAAAATCAGATTGCGCTGATTACAGGCCCTAACATGGCCGGCAAATCTGTTTTCATCCGGCAAATTGCTCTCATAGTGTTGATGGCACAGGCAGGTTCGTTTGTGCCGGCAGGGCGAGCGCGGATCGGAATTGTAGATAAAATTTTCACGAGAGTCGGCGCGTCGGACAACATAAGTTCCGGTGAGAGCACTTTCATGGTTGAGATGCAGGAGGCGGCGAATATTTTGAACAACGCTACACATCGAAGCCTAATTCTTCTTGATGAGATTGGAAGAGGGACAAGCACGTTTGACGGAGTATCGATTGCGTGGTCGATTGTCGAATACTTGCATCAGAATCC
>JBAPNE010000024.1:0-4324 GCA_049278975.1 Candidatus Kryptoniota bacterium | reverse complement strand
CACAAACTATCATCGCAGAGGCGGCAGCTCCAACAGGATTATTAGTTGATGTGAAATAGAAAAAGTTCGCTGTCCAAAAACTTGGGGTGAAGTAATCAGGCTTTGGGTCGAGCGCTCCAAGATACCTGTCGATATGCGGATAGTATTTCATTACATCGTTAAAAAGTTTGAAGGGATTATTCAGGAAAATATATATGTAAGTACTGCCTGCATAAAGAATCGTGACGACAACAGCAGCCACTCTCATCGAAATTTTTGTTGAATATTTCAGAATGACGAGCAAAGTTATTGCTCCTATACATGCTGCCGAGAGAATCATGGGAAAAATCACCAGCGGTATTCCGACCAAAATCGCCAGCTCGTTTTTGAAATAACTTGCGTACCCTGCGACGGCGGACAATATCAGGATGAGCATGAGCGACGAGCTGTAGAGGAATGAGTCGAGGAATTTTGCCGTGAAAATCTCGACCGGCCTTATCGGCATTGTGTAAAGAAACTCAGTTTCGGTATTCCTGAACACCGTAACGAAAGCGACAAGAATGTTGGCGACGCTGATGATAGCAAAGAAAACAAATAGCGCTAACGCGAGGAGCCGGTGATAGAGGAACAGCCCAAGCTTCGCTTCTGTTACTAAATACCCGCTTGTAAATTTCACGACGGAAAAAACCAAGTAAGCAAATAATGAAAATGTGGCAACAGAAAAAATTGATCTTGTCAGATGGTGGCTCAGCCGCTCTCCACCTTCGAGGTAGAGAAGTCGGACTTTAATTCTTATGAGATCTCTGAGCATTTCTACGAGTTTTCATTTTCACTTCGGCAATTTGCTTCTACGAGTCTAATGGATCATTTGCGGGAGAAGCTGTAAGTTCGATATACTTCCTCTCAAGATTTCCAACTCCGTCGGCTGAGAATTGGTCTATGCCTCCATCGAAAATAAGCCTGCTTGAATGTATAATACCGATCCTGGTACAAACATCTTTCGCAAGCGAAAGCTGGTGAGTCGTAAGAAATACTGCCGTACCATTTTGTGCCGCAAGCTTGATTTGAGATTTGAAGGTTTCTGCCCCGCGGGGATCGAGTCCGACCATCGGCTCATCTATGACAATGAGCTTCGGCCTGTGCATCATTGCAGCAGCTAACACAAGTCGCTGTCGCATTCCTTGCGAATAATCTTCGATGCGCTTGTTCAGCCATGGTTTCACTTCAAATATTTCGGATACCGCTCGTATCCTATCAGATAATTCTTTGCCATTCATATCATACATTCTGGCCACGAATAGCAAAAACTCGATTCCGCTCAATTTCTCATAAAGGAACGGCTGATCTGGGACATAAGAAAGATATTTCTTCGCCTCTGATGGAAACTCATGAGCATTGACACCGTTTATTTTCACAATGCCGGATGTCGGCTTGAGAAGCGTCGCAATCATTTTTATGGTCGTAGTTTTCCCGGCACCATTCGGTCCGAGAAATCCATAAATCTCTCCAGCATCAACTTTGATTGATAAATTATCAACCGCCGTGAAAGAACCGAATTTTTTTGACAGCGAGACTATTTCAAGCATCGAATAAAAAAATAAATGCCACGTCCATCAGTTGCAACTCTTGAAGATTCTTATTGTGATTTTTTCTTTGACGATAACTCCAATCTCAAGATACTTGCAATAAAGGAGGTGGTAATAAAGAATGAGTTTGCCCTAGTTTTTGTTCTGATCGAAATTACATCTGTTTTATGCGGCAAATTCAATTGGGTCAAGTTGTCTTCAAACAAAGACTTCACCTTTGAACTTGAAGCGATAACAGGCTATGTGATATTTACCACGGCAGAAATTCTACAACCCCAAATTACACTGCCGAAGTCATAATGTGGTTCGACTTCATGGATCATGGGACATCTTCCATCTCACGCGGGTCTCAGCCAAGAGTGGATTGACTCCCATAGAGGGATTTGTGGAGCAGGCCAATTTTTTCTGCCACAAAAACCAATCCAACTGAGGCAACAATGATCTCAGAACAATAAGAGTTTGCGATGTTCCTGCCGGTCACGTAGAATGGGGCCAAAGTTACTAATGTGTATAAAAAGGGAAGAACCACGATAACTAGTGACTCGACTTTCTTCTTTTGGATCCAGACTCCAACAACGAACAAAGCCCCGATTCCAAAATCAACGAGCATGAGTGCAGTCTCACCAAGATGTCCCACTTGATTCAACGCTCCGATCCTCTCCACTTGCGGAGTCTTCTGCATGAGAAGTGCTCTCCCAAAACGGGGAAAAGCGATGACAACGGCGCGCCTGACGACAGTAGCCACATAAAACAAAGGGTGATCTCGTAGAAGCTCGAAAGCTTTTTTCTTCAAAACTTGCTCATACTCTGGTGTATCAAACTCAACTTGTGGGTCGATGGATTTGGCGAAGTCAAAGATTTTCTTGTCATCCTCAACCACGCCGTATGGATTCTTGAATTGGCCAATGCCGCCCCAGAAGGAATGCCAGAAGGCACCTCGAGTAGCCATTGGTTTGCCGAAGGTCTCATTGCTTCGATACACGAATGGCGCGTAAGCAATGACGAAGACGATCAAGAGTACCGCAGAGAATCTCCACCACTGTCGTTTCTGTGTGATGAGGAAAAGTCCGCCTGCCAACGCCAATGGGTAAATGAGCACCGTCGAGCGCATCCAGCAAACCGTTGCTGCAAATAATCCTACGCTCGCAGTTTCGAAATACAGCTTCCATGGTTTACTGCTGCTACGTTTCATTGTGAGCATGTACCATATAGATACGACGAAAAGATAAGTCACCCAGACATCTCGATAGGGCCGGATAGTCATTTCAATTTGGGGTATGAAAATAGCGTAAAACAAGGAGGCAGCAATTCCCACTTTCGTACTGAACAATTGCGATGCGACGACGAATATAATGTAGCACATTAAAACGTCGATTAGAATTTGGATAATGCGAGGGTATATCCATCGTTCCGATCCAGTAATTTCCCACAGAGCGGCAAGAAAAATTCCGTAACCCGGTTCATTGTTGAAATCCGCATGGACATCTTCACCTGCTATTGGCGGGACATCCTGGAAATCCAGCATTTTATGTCGTGATCGGCTGAGTGTAAGTATTCTTTCGAGGTGTATGGTACTCAGCGTCATACCCTTTCCCGCAATTATGTTGCTGGCTATCTCACCCTGTTCGTAGAATGATCCGTCAAAATCCAGGTTGTTGTAATTTACAATGAGCATCGTGACTCGCACGAGAAAGGCAAGAAGCAGAATGAGGAAGAGGACGAGCGTTGGCCTTTTCACGCGGACGAATCTATTAAAGTGCTGTTAGCACAATGCCAACAAGAATTACGCCGAGTCCGGCCAATTGGGTGGCTGTAAGTTTTTCTCCGAAGATGTAGAACGCAGCTATCGCAAGGAGAATGTATCCGAGACTTTGTGCTATCGGGAAAGCGAGGTTGACTTGCATTTGTTTGAGGACGATCATCCAAGTATACGTTCCCGCAACCGCTAGGATAAACCAGCCCCATACGTAGACATTAGTCAATAGAGCAAACAACGCCTTTGGAAGGTTAGAAAAATCTATTGTGTAATTATTGATCGCATACTTGAGACAGACCTGACCCGCGATGCCGAGCGCCGTTGAAACGAGTAGTATGGCGAAAACATGTGGCTTCATTCTGGCCTCATTAACTTGAATGAAAATATTTGATACGATATATAAACATCTCCTTTAATATAGGCAGCGGCGTGAAAATTGACACAGTGGATGAGCCGGCGATCCGTTGGTTATATGGTATTCCCAATTCGGCAATTTTGAATCCGTGTTTCTTCGTCTCGATAAGAAGTTCCGCGTCTATGAACCATCCGCTCGACCGCAGCTTGATCTTTTCGAGGTTCGCCCGTTTGAACACTTTAAATGAGAAGTTTACGTCCGTGACTCTAAGCCGAAACAGCAATCGGACAAGTCTATTGTAGACGAAGGAGTAAAGCCATCTCATGAAGGATTCTCTTTTCCCAATCCTGTAACCTGCTACGAAATCAGCAGCCTGGAGAAGAGGTAATGCAGAGATGAGATTGTTTGTATCAAAAGGGCTATCCGACTCAACGTGCCATATGAGGTCACAACTGCATTGAGCGTAACCAGCTCTCAGCGCAGAGCCCATTCCTTCTCTATGTTCCTGATGGATAATTTTTATTTTCGGATTATTGTTCGCAACTTCTCGGATAATATTCAGTGTATTATCCATGGAGCCGCTTTCCACAACTACTATCTCCCATTGGTATGGATGAGACGAGAGAAACGATGTTACTCGGTCGAGGA
>JBAPNE010000023.1:0-13049 GCA_049278975.1 Candidatus Kryptoniota bacterium | reverse complement strand
TCGCAGCACAGGATGGTATACGTTTGATGATGAGCGTTATTCCGGGAATTGGCGGATTGTTAGCAGCTGCCGCAATATGGTTTTATTCCTTAGATGAAAAGACGATGGAGAACATTGAACTCGATTTAGCAAGCAGAAAGAAAGAATAACAAGTAGAACTGTGAGAATAAAATTATTATTCTTTCTGTGTCTAATCATTTCTTTGATGAACTCAGCCCTTCTCTTTGCGCAACAAGATCAAACGAATAGGGTTGATCTCACAAAACAGAAATGGTTCGGGAATGCTATATGTTATTCGGGGTATAGGGAAGGACAAAATCCAGATTCCAGCGTCTATCCCACACAAGCTCAGATTCTTGAAGACACGAAGATATTGGAAAAGCGTTGGACATTGATCCGCACATTTGGTTCCGACCAACATAGCCAGGATATTCTAGAAGTAATCCATCGTAAAAAGATTCATCTCTCGGTGATGCTTGGTGCTTGGCTGAGCGCCGAACCGGGCAATGAAGCAACGAATGCAAAACAAATTGCTCAATGCATCGAGCTTGCAAATAAGTACAAAGATATAGTTGTCGCGGTAAGTGTGGGAAATGAAATTTTGGTCGATTGGTCGAATCATAAACTGCCGGAAGCAAAAGTGATTCAATATGTCAAGCAAGTGAAAGCCGCCGTCTCCGTGCCGGTTACAGTTGATGATGATTTTATGTTTTGGCTTAACCACGGAACAAACCTTGCCAAAGAAGTTGATTTCATTTCTATGCATGTTTATCCAATGTGGGCAAAACACGATATCGACAGCGGATTTGTCATTACAAAAAGAATATATGAAGAAGTCAAGGCGAAATTTCCAGGAAAGGCCGTACATATTGGTGAAGCAGGATGGGCAAGTTACTCGGTGGGACCACTTCATGCGCCCAGGGTCGGAGATGAAGTAAAACAGAAAAGGTACTTCGATGAAGTCAATGCCTGGGCACAAAAAGACAGCTTGACAATTTTTTTCTTTGAAGCTTTTGATGAACCATGGAAGGGGACGGGAACAGAAGGTCACTGGGGACTCTTTTCAGTTGGCAGAAAAGCAAAACTGGTGATGCATGAATGGTATCCTGAACTTGTTTCGAGTGAGCCAACATCTCCGAGTTACGACGAAAAATAATAACACAGAGAGAGATTATGGACCCTTCTGATGGAACAAGATCATTAGAGGGTTAGATGTCATGAAGCAGAAGGCAATACTGGTTGGAAAAACCATTCTGAAAAAAGAGAAGCACCTTGTTCAAGGTGGTTACGTTGATTTTCAAGGAGAACAATTTTATAAGATTTCCAACTACGATCAGATGCCGCCGTTTTTCATGAGCATTGTAAGTTCATTCGATCATTGGATGTTTATTTCTAGCACGGGTGGATTAACTGCCGGCCGAAAAAATCCTGACAATGCTTTGTTTCCCTATTCAACTGACGATCGAATCCATGATTCCAAAGACCAAACAGGAAGCAAAACGATTCTGTTCGTTACGAAGGACAGAAGAACATATCTCTGGGAACCATTCTCACAGAAATTCGAAAATATCTACTCACTTGAGCGAAATCTCTATAAAAATATTTACGGGAATAAAATAGTTTTTGAAGAAGTAAATCGTGATTTAGCTCTGACATTTCGTTATGCTTGGTTGAATAGTGAACAATTTGGATTCATTAAGAATTCACGTTTATTAAATCACAACAGAGCATCGATCCAAATTGATATTCTTGATGGATTACAAAATCTACTCCCTTCAGGAATAAACCGGCGGTTCCAAATGGAATATAGCACCCTAGTTGATGGGTATAAGAAGAATGAACTACAGTCAGAAACTGGGCTGGGATTTTTTATGCTCAGTTCTATTCCTGTAGATCGTGCTGAACCAAGCGAAGCATTGAGAGCAACAACAGTGTGGTCGGTAGGATGCACGAACACAAGAATTCTCATTTCATCACGCCAACTGGATGCATTCAGAAATGGTTCACGAATAAAACAGGAAACAGACATTCGTGCATCGCGTGGTGGGTATTTCATCAACACAAAATTTTCTTTAGGCAAAGGTCAAGCGAAGGAATGGTTCTTTATT
Organism: Candidatus Kryptoniota bacterium; assembly: GCA_049278975.1. Lineage (GTDB taxonomy): Bacteria > Bacteroidota > Ignavibacteria > Kryptoniales > JAKASW01 > JAKASW01. The sequence goes on along the minus strand of JBAPNE010000023.1, from coordinate 10,941 downwards.
GCCGAAGTCAACCAGGATGCGGCGAAGGTCGTGGCTCTTACTGAACTTATTGAACACGGCAAAAATATTCCACAACAACTCAAAGATGACGTTGCACTTGGGACAAGCAACCTAATAAAAATTGTTGCAAGTGCGGACGGTATGCAAGCAACTCAGGATGTGCTGAGCAGCTCGCGCCATTTTTCGAATACTTTATTTAATGTTATGCGCGGCGGCTTTTTTGATAATAACTATCTTATCGAGCGGGAAGATTTTATATCATTCATCAAAACAACTAATAAAGATCTTGTAGAAACACTCGCTGAATTCTTAAAGAACCTTCCGGATCGATTTCTGCATTCGGAATTATTATCGCAGGTTGTGGTGCTTGGCTGCGCGGACATGGAAAAATTGTGTTACGAATATTTGCCGCTGACTTTTAGCCGTCGGCACGGGGATCCAAGCCGCCCGTGGAATATTTTTTCTATTGAAATAAAAGATGACCATGGCAACAAAGTTCTGAACTATCAAGGCAATTGGCGGGACATATTTCAGAATTGGGAAGCATTAGCATTAAGTTTTCCAGGATACGTTGAAGGAATGATTACAAAATTTGTAAATGCATCGACAGCAGATGGATATAATCCATACCGGGTTACACGTGATGGATTTGACTGGGAAGTGCTCGATCCGCATGATGCATGGTCGTATATCGGATACTGGGGTGATCATCAAGTTATCTATTTAGTGAAGCTGCTGGAAATTTCTTTGCGTTACCATCCTGGGAAAATTCAAGAATTTCTGACGAAGGAAATATTCGCGTATGCAAATGTTCCATACCACATTAAACCCTATTGCGATTTATTGAAAGATCCGCGCAACACAATCGATTTTGATATCGTACTGGAGCGTGAGATTGAGAAACGCGTCGAGCAAATGGGTACTGATGGAAAATTTCTTTTGGATCCTCGAGGAAAAATTATCCATGCAAATTTGACCGAGAAGATGCTCGTTTCGATTCTTGCTAAACTTTCTAATTTCATTCCTGAAGCCGGCCTTTGGATGAATACTCAACGACCGGATTGGAATGATGCAAATAACGCACTTGTGGGCTCTGGTGTTTCGATGGTAACGTTGTACTACTTAAGAAGATATTTGGCATTATTCCGAAAACTCATTCAATCTTCTAATATCGCAGAAATTCAAATATCAGAAGAAGTTGCCGATCTTCTTACGTCGGTGCTTAAAATATGGAACACCAATATTCCTCTGCTTGCTGGTCCTATGTCCAATAAAAATCGAAAAGAAATACTCGACAAATTAGGGCAAGCAGGAAGTGAATATAGGAAAAGAATATATGCCCATGGAATTTCACAGAAGAAGCGAGCAATAAAAAGCAAAATGCTCATTGAGTTCTTTGACCTCTCGCTTCAGTTTATTGAGCACACCATTAAAGCAAATAAACGAAAAGATAATCTCTATCACGCATACAATTTAATGAAAGTGGAAAATGGAGATGAGATTTCCATTCGCACATTGTATGAAATGCTTGAAGGCCAGGTGGCTGTCCTGAGTTCCGGATATCTTTCTGCAACTGAGTCCCTTGAAGTCCTCGATGCATTGAAAAGAAGTGCGCTCTATCGAGAAGACCAATCAAGTTATTTATTATATCCAAATCGGCAGTTGCCCCGTTTCATAGAGAAGAATAATATTCCAAAAGAAGAATTTGAAAAATCTGCGCTGTTAAAAGAACTCGTGCGTCAAGGGAATCGCCAAATTGTGATAGCAGATATCCATGGAAACGTACACTTTAATAGTGATTTTTGGAATGGTGATTTATTGAAAGAAGCTCTAAATGGATTGAGGACTAATGGATTTCATTCGTTGGCGCAAAAAGAAACGGATCTTGTTCTTAGGATTTATGAACAAATTTTTGATCACCAATCGTTCACGGGACGTTCAGGAACGTTCTATAAGTATGAAGGATTGGGCTGCATCTATTGGCACATGGTTTCTAAGTTATTGGTTGCTGTCGGAGAGGTGATCCATCGTGCATACAAAGAAGGCGAGCATCCGAAACTTATAAGAAAGTTAGTAGATCATTACTATGAAATACGAGAAGGGATTGGAGTTCATAAGCCTCCAAGTGTGTATGGAGCTTTCCCCACGGATCCATATTCCCATACGCCGGGACATATTGGCGTCCAACAACCGGGAATGAGCGGTCAAGTTAAAGAAGATGTTGTGTCGAGATTTGCTGAGTTGGGAGTTGTTATTGAAGATGGCGAAATTACATTCCAGCCTGTTCTTTTGCGTAAACATGAATTCTCAAAAAAGCCACAACCATTTTCATATTACGATGTTGACGGCACGAAGCGAATTAGCAATTTGGAAAAAAATAGTTTAGGGTTTACCTTCTGCCAGGTTCCGATCATCTACCATTTTTCTCCGGATCGAAAAATTTCGATCACGAAAACTGATGGTACGAGAGAGGAGATTCCAAAGCTCTATCTTAACCAACAACTAAGCAGTTCGATTTTTAATCGTGCGTGTGAAGTTATTCAAATAGATGTGTTCGTAACTCCTATTATCTAGTTGAATAATACAAAGCTACAGAGGTAAATATGGTGGTTGATTTTGTAAATCTAAATAGGAATGATGTGTGGTGGTCATGAGGACAGGAATAATTCAGCCGCTTCAATTTATTCGAGCTATGTCGCTTCCAATCGTGATCACTTGGCTGATTGTATCCTCGGCTTACGCACAGAATGGTTATGTGACGACATGCGGAAAGCAAATCATTTCTGCAGACGGCAACCCTCTCATGCTGAAGGGAACAAACCTCGGCAATTGGCTTGAACCCGAAGGCTATATGTTCAAGATCAAAGAAGCTAATTCGCCGCGTCTCATTTACGAAGTATTTGATGAACTCATCGGACAGGAGAAGTCGAAGAAATTCTGGGAAGCTTACAGGAGCAATTATATCACCAGGAAAGACATTGAATTCATAAAAGGCCTCGGGCTGAATTCAGTTAGAGTGCCATTCAACTTCAAGTTGTTTGTCGACGAAGATAAGCCGAGTCAATGGGACTCCACCGGTTTTCAATTGCTGGATAGTGTCGTGACCTGGTGCAGAGAAGCAGGATTGTGGGTCATCCTCGACATGCATTGTGCTCCTGGCGGGCAAACAGGGGACAACATTGACGACAGTTATGGTTATCCATTCTTATTTGAGAGTGAAGAGAGCCAGCGGTTAACGGTGGAACTTTGGCAAAAAATCGCCGATCGGTATAGGGACGAAACGACAGTGATCGGATTTGACCTCTTGAATGAACCGATCGCACCTTATTTCGATGTGGAAAAGATAAATCCGTTGCTCGAGCCTTTGTACAAGAGAATTACCGCCGCTATCAGGGAGGTGGATACAAATCATCTAATCTTTCTTGGCGGCGCGCAATGGGATTCGAACTTTAATGTCTTTGGAAAACCGTTTGACTCAAAACTTGTTTATACCTTCCATAAATATTGGAGCGATACGACTCAATCGGTCATTCAGGAATATATTGACTACCGTGAGAAGTACAATGTACCAGTGTGGCTCGGTGAATCGGGTGAGAATAGTGATGTTTGGATAAGTTCATTTCGCAGGTTGTTGGAAGGGAATAATATAGGATGGTGTTTCTGGCCGTACAAGAAATTGGATGCTTCTACTTGCCTCGCGTCGATCAAACGAACCGAAGCTTTTGACAAGATAATAGAGTTTGCGAATAGCGACAGGTCTTCCTTCGAAAAGATTAGAAACAAAAGGCCAGATAGCAAAATTGTTGAGAATGGCTTGAACGAATATCTACAAGATTGTCTTTTGGAAAACTGTGTAATCAACGATGGATACATAAAATCATTAGGTCTGAATTCTAAATAGTTAGGCACTTTGAAACATAATTCAGATTTGCTCCTTCTATCCGAGGTCTTGCCTAACCAACGAGGATTACCAATGAATGGTACATTTGTTAATGTCTGGTTCAAGCACGCCCAGTGTTCGTGAGTGGAAATTGGTTCCGAAAAAATATTATATTTGTCAGTCCAAGCGAGTCCTTGGCAGGGGGGCACCTAAAGATGTTCCGAAACAATCAATGTATTACCGGAAGAATGGCTAATTGAATAACCGAGATGTGAGATGCTGAGAAACGTTGATTATAACTCGCGTATTAAGAAGTTAGATTTCACTTCCAACCAGCGCTTGTACATTATCATAACATCCATTCTTGTAGTCGCGTTCGTCCTCCTCTTTTATGCTTTTCCAAGTTACAATTCTGGTGTGAAGACAAATGAACCTGTGAAGATAGCCTTCGCCGATAACATCTCGGAAGCACATCAGAAGGTTATTGAGCTCTTTAATGAAGAGCATAAAGGGAAAATCGAGGTTGTACCAGTAAATCTTCCATTTTCAAAATTCAGCACCGATGATCGCAAGGAACTTCTTGCAAGGTACTTCAGAAGTAAGAGCGACAGAGTAGATGTGTTTTCGGTTGATCAGATTTGGGTCCCGCGGTTTGCCAGATGGTGTGTACCACTTGAGAAGTACATTCCGAGGGAAGAGGTAGGATCGCTGAATACCTACGCCACTCGTTCGTGCTATTTCAATAGCACGTTTGTGGCAGCGCCTCTTTATCTCGATATTGCGGTGATGTTTTACCGCAAAGACATTTTGGAGAGGCTGCCTGATGCGAACTATTGGATGAACCAACTGAAAAGTTCTATGACTTGGACGGATTTTTTCAGGCTTCATGCGAAAATGCACGATGGCTCGCAACCATTCTTTGTCTATCAGGCTGACGAATACGAAGGACTGGTTTGCATTTATACCGAGGTCTTAGCAAATATGCACAAACAAATTCTGGAAAATGATTCTTTGCAACTCGAAACGCCCGAAGCTGAGAAAGCACTTCAGTTTCTGGTTGATCTTGTGGGTAAGTATCGTGTTTCTCCGGAGCAAGTAACACGGTTCAGAGAGGACGATAGCTATCGGTACTTCTTCGAACACAACGGAGTCTTTCTGCGCGCATGGCCGGGTTTTATCCGCGACGAAAAACTGAAAGGCGAATTTTCGAAAAAGTCTTTCAACTGCGTCTCAGCACCATCACCGCATCTGAGCGGGTCGGAACCTGCGTATGTATTCGGCGGATGGAATCTGATGATATCGAAGTTCTCCACGAAGATTCCTGAGACGGTTGAGTTCGTGCGGTTCCTTCTCAGCAAAGAGGCTCAAGAGACTATGTATGAAGTGGGTGGATACCTTCCGTCAAGTGCTCTTGTCTATTCCGACACGAGTTTTATAAGCGAACATCCGGAGCTTCGATTCTATGAGAGTCTTTTCCCACACGGAGTTTATCGTCCCGTTTCCGAAAGGTATACCAGTATATCTAATGTTTTGTCCTACTACCTGAGCCTTGCGATTAGAAAAGAGATGTCTCCCCGTATTGCGCTCCAGCGCGCAACGGCCGAGATCGACAGTGGGAGTATTTTTATTAAGTAGTATTAATTGGATGTACCATGAGCAAGATGAAACTACTAGAAAGGCTGAAAGAATATCACTTTCAGGCGAAGCACCTGACGGTGATATTCGTTACACTTCTTGCCTTCCAGTTGATAGTGTCGTTGGTCGATAAGTCATCGATGAGGTCTGTCTTTGGAAGCACACAAGAATGGTATCAGAAAGATTCCGCGGAGAAAACCGCCAATCTCACAACAACGTCGTTTGAGTTGCTGTTCGAAAGTGTCGACAGGTCATATCGATTGAATTCCGACCAGGCGACAAAGCTCATCAAAGCATTTGATATTTTGTTCACACAGCAAGCTCTTCAGCGCAATACCGAAGAGATGTGCATCCTCCTGAAAAGGGACAACAGAGTGTACGCCGTTGACGACGGGAAAGCGCTCTTCGGACTTTTGTTTCTCGATTCAGTAAAGGTAGGTGGGGGAAATTCCAGGCATTCGGACGCCATTAAGCTTTTTAATCAGTTGAGCAGTGAATTGACTCTTAATCAGCACATCGTCAGTGTGGTTACCAATCGGCGCACATTCAACACATTTGTTCCTGTAATTCTTCGGGGGGAATATATTGGTGCTGTTTATATCAAAGACACGCCGGACTTCTCCTTCATGACCACCGAGATCGTCTCCAACTATGATCAAACCTCTCTCATATACCTCTCTTTAATCTCGTTGGGATTGCTTTCTATGTATTTCATATCGTCATATTCAATGAAAGAAAGAGACGAAGCGCAGAAGCTACTCTTCGCGGAGCATGAAAATAGCATCAAGGAGATGGTCAATCACGAGAAAGAAATGGCCTTCACGAAAAGGATATATCACACGCACCACAAAGCCGAGAAGATCGTGGGTTTCATACGCGGTGATCTCGCATTGCTTTCTCCGCTGAACATAGACGAGGTCAAATATCGTGTGAGTAAATATGCCAATTTTATTTCGCGAATTATTTATGATATGAAATGGTATGATCCTCCGATACAAACCATTCGAAGCGCTATATTCTGTACTGACATAAACGAGGTAATCCGCTTCATAGTCGAGCAGATTTTCCTGAGGAGCTCGAAGAAAAGTGGGACTTTCGAAATTAAGTTCGAAGAAGGAAAGAACGTGCCGCCGGTTTCTATAAACGAGTTTGTGATCTGGGAAATAATAGAGCCGCTATTGCAGAATAGTATAGACCATGGAGCCAGATCTGACTTGCTAGTTCAAATCTCGACGCTCCACGACCAAGCTTCTGGAATTTCAACAATCTTGATCCGAGACAATGGAAAGGGGATTGCCCCGGAACTTCTGAAGGTAGACGAAACAGGCGTCAAGAAATTGTTTCATGAAAAAGTCTCGACAAAAGAGACCTCGCTCCAAAATGTTGGTTATGGCTGTTACATTGCTTACGAGATGGCAAAGAGATGCGGCTGGGTCATTGACGCGACTAATCTGCAAGGTGGCGGGTGTGTTTTCACAATCACTGTAAAAAACTAACTCTGGATCAATCATGCTGGATGAAGATATAATCAAGCTGTTGCTCATCGAAGACGAGGAATACGACGTTGTCCGGGTAAGGAACACAATAAAGTTGTCCGGAGACAGAATAAAGATAGTCGACGTTGTATCGGATGGCAACGATGCCTTGAATTTTATCAGGGAGAAGGTAGGATTTTACGATGTTGTCGTCATGGCTCTCAACCTTTCCGGCGGTTTGATGGGCGAGAAATTGATTGAGAAAATAAAAGAGAACGATCCTTCGCTTCAAATTATAGTCATTACTAAAATGACCATTAATGTTACAGATTACAACTTCGCGAACAGGATCATTAAAGCCGGAGCATACTGGTACGGAACAAAATATCCGGGTGACATCGAGTTTATTTACCAGCCTACGGATTTCATTCTCAGCATTATAAATGCGAGTGAGAGGTCGAGGATCGAGAAGGCTTGGCTGAAATCAAACCAGAGGCTTGTCAAGAACATTGAAGATATTCTGGAGGAGAAAAAAATTATCGGTGAATCGGAACCGATCCAGTCTTTGAAGGAGGACATGGCGAAATACTCGAAAAGTGATGTTAACATTCTTATTAGCGGGTCGTCCGGCACCGGTAAGGAGCTTGTTGCCTATAATATCCATTACAATAGCAGTCGGAGGTTCGAAAATTTTGTGGCCATAAATTGCGGCGGGCTTCCCTCTGAATTGGTTGAGAGTGAACTGTTCGGTTACGAGAAAGGCGCATTCACGGGCGCCGACAAGAAGAAAGCCGGTCTGTTCGAGATCGCAAATAATGGAACAGTGTTTCTAGATGAGATCACCGAGCTTCCTCTACCGGCACAGGTGAAGCTCCTGAGGGTCATTCAAGAAGGCGAGATTGAGAAAATTGGGAGGACCGGAAAGATAAAAGTGGATGTGAGACTCATTGCTGCAACGAATAGAAACATCGAGGAGGAAGTGAAGGCAAAAAGATTCCGGGAGGATTTGTATTACAGGCTGAACGTGATTGCCATACATGTGCCCGACCTGACGAAGCGAAAGAGCGATATCCCAATTTTGATAGAACACTTTCTTTCGCATTACAGCACAAGAATGGGCAAGGATAAGCCAGGCATCGATGAGAAATCTTTGGATGTGTTCGTGAACTATTCGTGGCCCGGCAATGTACGTGAATTGAAGAACGTTGTTCAGCGCCTCCTCTTCGCAGACCAGATAACGATCAGTTCGGCTCAGGCTAAACGTGCCTTAGGGGCGGTTTTTGAAGATGAGCAGGCCGCCACAACTGATGGGATAGAATCGATCTTCAAGAACAACCCTCTTCCACTTTCCCAGATGGAAAAAATGTTGCGGGAAAAGTATTTTCAGTACGTCCGGAATAATTCTTCGTCCGACACTGAGGCCGCGAGAAAACTAGGTCTGGCCCCGTCAAATTACTACAGGATGGCAAAACAGTTGGGTCTTAAGTGACAGGATTGGTGAAATGAATGAAACTCTTAAATCTCTTTTAGCTTCCTTCCATGAATAGAATGAGTGATAGTCAGTTGACAGATAGCTTGCCGGTGCGGTGAAACTGTTGCAACAGTGATTTCTTATAAACAATAAACGCGGAGCGCAACAATGAGACTTATTAGAAACATAATGTTGGTGTCCTTCATGGCATTCACGCAGGTTTTTGCCCAAGCATATAAGCTTGTGTGGTCAGACGAATTCGAGGGAACAACTTTGGACTCGTCAAAATGGAACTTCGAAAGCGGCAACAACAATGGTAATAACAACGAGTCGGAGTTCTACACAAGCAGGCCGCAGAATTGCAGCGTCTCGAATGGGTTGCTGACAATTACTGCGCTGAAAGAAAACTACAGTGGTTTCAACTACACGTCTGCGCGAATTAACACCCAAAATAAATTCTCGTTCGAGTATGGGAAGGTGGAAGCAATGATAAAGCTTCCTTACGGGAAAGGGATGTGGCCCGCATTCTGGATGCTCGGCGACAACATAAATTCTGTTGGATGGCCGACATGTGGTGAGTCAGATATCATGGAGATGATCGGCGGAACCGGAAAGGGAGGTTTCAATAGCATACTAAGTGACGGAACTGTCTATGGCACATTGCATTGGAGTCAGAATGGAAACGCACAGTCAGGAGGCAAGTATTCTCTGAGTTCCGGAAAATTCGCCGATGATTTTCACGTGTTCGGAGTAACATGGACACCGCAAGCAATTCAGTTTTACGTCGATAGCACAGTTTATGATCATATTGATATTTCTCCAACGTACATGAGCGCATTTGAGAACAAATTTTTCATAATACTGAATCTTGCGGTCGGAGGAGACTGGCCGGGCTATCCGGATAGTACCACTGTTTTCCCACAGATGATGCAGGTCGATTATGTCAGAGTTTATCAAGATACAACGACTGTGAATGTGGTTCCGGAAAAGAGTAAGTCTCCGGAAGGATTTTTTCTGAAGCAGAATTTCCCGAATCCTTTTAATCCGACGACAGAAATAAACTACCAGCTTTCATCGATGAGTAAGGTAACCTTGAAGGTTTATGATTTACTAGGGCGCGAAGTGAAAACGTTAGTTGAAGGCCGCCAGTACGCAGGCGATCATACAGCGACTTTTGATGCGGGGGAGCTCCCAAGCGGAGTCTATTTTTATGAGCTGGCTTCGAACAACGTAAGCCAGGTTAAAAAAATGATATTGATTAAATAACCTGGTCCAGATCATAACGCACAAATTGTCCATGGACTTAGGACGATTTCCGAGGTGCAGGTGAGAAAGAGTGTTGTTGAAAAGCTTTTTTGGCTGTCACGATCTTGGTGCCAGTCTCGGCGTCGTCTCAATCCAGGCTTATCCCCTACCGCGATGGAGATTTTTGGGGGTTCTCCAACACGAGAAAAGATATCCTTGTGACTTCTCGCTATCAATATGTGGACAAGTTTTCTAAGTAGTTTTTAGTTTCAAATTTGGATTGGCTGGAGTTTTCAAAGGAAACAAATGTGGCTTCATTGACAAGAGGGGAATGAAGTGGTAGGAATTAAGTATGATGATGTATTTTCTGACAGCCTATCGACGGTTTGGATGGGACGCAAGAAGGTGAGGGATTTGATCGCGCCAGCGGGTCCATAGATCTCCCGGTTGAGCAGGAAACATTAATAAATCCATTAGCCAGCGTCAACAAGAATCTGATTTGCGTATTCGAAAGGGGCGTAATCTGTGGGATAGATGCTTGCGTTCAGAATATGGACGGGCTGATTTATGGTTTCTATCCTGGACAGGAGGGCGGGAACGCCATAGCGGATGTGATTTTCGGTGATTATAACCCCGAAGGCAAACTGCCAGTCACAATGCTGAAGACGGTTCAATTTTCGTTACCGCAAAAAGAATGCTTTTGATCAAATGAAATGTGAATTCTGCCGATAGTTATGCGATAAGATAGGAGGGGGATAAGATGCGGCGCTTAAGTGGGGAACAATTTATTATAGTAATAAGTCACCTTTTATTAATCCGTAAAAGAATATTCGCTTAGCTCGGACTGATCTCATGGATGCATCCATTTTGAAGCATCCCGAGGGATCAACACGGCATTGTTTATGAAGGTCATGCGTTAAAAAGGAGCTCATTCTGCCTGTTGATTTTACATTAGCCGATAGCATTGTAATGTTATCATATCTTCTGGTCGTAATAGCTATTGGCTTCTACTATTCTGGCAGGAAGGAACAGAGCTTTGATGATTATTTCTTTGCTGGCAAGAATGTTGGTTGGTTCGCGGTTGGAATGTCGATCTTTGCCACTAACATATCGAGCGAGCATTTCATCGGACTTGCTGGAGCCGGTGCAACAAGAGGCTTAGCCGTCGGACAATTTGAGTTAATGGCAATTTTCGTGTTGATTCTGCTCGGTTGGGTGATAGCTCCAATCTATAT
>JBAPNE010000022.1:0-17670 GCA_049278975.1 Candidatus Kryptoniota bacterium | reverse complement strand
TCTTCAGGTTTGAGTTTACTCCATATACCATCTGCTCCTCTGAACGTCGGCACTCCACTTTCGGCGGAAATTCCCGCGCCAGTCAGCGCGACAACGTTCTTGGCAGAAGAAATTGCCGGTATGATTTTATTATCGACATTTACCATTATGGAGTAAATTCTAATGCGTGAGCGGCATTTTGCGCCGACAATTGCATCGGGAAAAATTTCATTTTACCATTTAAATAGTCGCCAAGAAAATCAGAATAGTGTGCGCTTAAGAGCTGTCCACATTCACCGCCAGGCAGACTGAAATACATGCCGTACTTGTTCATATCTACTATCATCCTCATCGAAGGGCCAACCAGCATATTATATGGTTCATCAAGTGAAAATTCACCGTTGTTCACGGTTGTGTTAGTCCCGCCTCTCGAAAAGGGACCGAGGTCGTAAAGTTTTTTTATCAGCGAATTTGAGCTCATCGGATGTTTCAACTCAAGCATGTGAATTTTTCCCCACATCCAGTTTATGGGATCAAATCCAAATTTTTCCCGCAACGTTTCCAAAGATGATTCCAAACTTTCAGAAAGCTTAATATTCATCAAGCTATCGCCGACCTCTGCCAAATCTCTTTGTGCGGACAGGTCGTTTGTGGTGTCATAAAGTTGACCAACAAGCGTTGGATTTTTTAACATTGTCTCAAGAATTCTTGTTGGTATGCTGCTGACCAAGATATATTTTGCAAATAAAGAGTCGCCGAGCACTGGCTCAAAAATTCCTTTGACGAGTTCGACAAAAGTTTCGTTCAAAATTGCTGCCGCTGTACTTTTCGCATTCATTCTGCCGTCGAAATTCTTAAGATAAACCAGCTCTTTCGGAAAATATCTTTCACTGTTGCACGCCGCAAGAAGTTTGTCATTTAATAAGGACATGAATTCAGACTGGTAATCAAGCTGTAACTCCTTGCACAATTCCACACTCATTGTGTCGTGCGCGAAAATAAAAGAAGTAATCCTATCAATCCGCGAAGATGGTTCGTACAAATTTGTCAAATAGTACGGATAATTGTCCGGCGTGGTTTTATCATTTGCAGTTGCGATGAAAGCAGACGGTGGGTTATAACTTTCCGGCAACGCATCAAACGGAACAAAATTCTCCCACACAAACCTGCTCGATGTACCAGTCTGCGGGAGATACGGCATCGGATAATTTCTCAGTGGAATATTACCTGCCGCTTTGAAGCCGATATTTCCTCTCACATCGGCATACACAAAATTCTGTGCGGGAGTTCCAAAGGAGCGGAGTGCGTTTAAAAAATCCTGGAAGTTTCTCGCGATGTTAATAAGGAAAACCGCTCTTGTTTCATCGCTTGGCCAATATGCATTCCAGCGAAGCGAGACGATCCCGCTCATCTCACCTGAACTGCCGTGCAGCGCGCTCAGCCGATAAGAATTTGCGATAACATCACTCACGACAGGACCCTGAATAGTCGTTCGTTTTGTAAAAACATAGGGAGGCTCACCCTTGACATTGATCGTATCTGTGAACGATTGGAAACTCAATAATTTCCCGTCGTACCAATAGTAATCGGACTCTGTTGAGTCTGCCTGAACAAAATAGAAGTCCGCATCGTCAGCCATGACATTCGTCATTCCCCACGATATATTTTCATTTCTTCCGATCACAACTCCGGGTGTCCCCGGAAGTGTGACGCCCATGACACGCAGTGACGGTGAACTGATGGAGACCAAATACCATTTCGCAGGTAAGCTTAAGGCGAGATGTGGATCATTACAGAGAATCGCTGAACCTGTGTTCGTTTTGGATGAGGAAATTGTCCAATTGTTGCTGCCGATCCCGTCGGGCGATTTTACACCGCTGATGAAATTAAGCGCGTCAGAATTTGCGTGAAGAAAATTATCAAGAGTGCTGACGAAACTAGAATTCGAAATTTCGGATTCATGATTGATGACTCCCGATTTCCCCTTTCTAATTTCCAACTTCTGCTTTTTAATATCCGGCTTTGCATTCCTCGCGAAAAGAGGGATGAGAAGTGCAGCTTTTTCGGGGCCTAACTTATCAAACACTTCTCCAAAAACTGGTTTCGCCCACCAAGAAACGTTCAATTCCCACGCCATGAGCCGCGCGACTATCACGCAATCTTGCGGCTTCCATGGTACAGGATTAAGTTGCAGTATAGAAAATTCTGCGGGCAATGCCTTTGCGGTCGATAAATAAGCATTCACGCCATCACAATACCACCGAAGAATATCTTTGCTGATCAAAGATGAGGATTGATAAACTGAATCGGCCATTTCCTGAAATTGAAGCGTGCGGAACAGCTCGTCAATAGGAAGCGTTTTCCTGCCGAATGTCTCGCTAAGCTTCCCTTCGCCGGCATCTCTGTACATTTCCATTTGAAAAAGTCTATCCTGCGCGTGAGCAAATCCGAGCGCAAAGTAAACATCGGAATCCGACTGTGCCATAATGTACGGAACACCCAAGCTGTCGCGCAAAACTTTTGTGCTGCTGCCTATACCCGACAAAGTAACTTTACCGTCTTGCTGGGGCAAAGAAGAAGTTCCGATGCTTCTCAACAATAATATTACACTGCCGAGAATAATTATTAGCGTAAAAGAAAAAATTGCGAGTGCAAGTTTGAACCGTTTCACTTAGACAATTTAATGAAGAGGTAGGTAAAAAACTGCGACTCACCTTTAAAAGTAAGCCGCAACCGAGTACTTTATTGTCCCATATTAAAGTAAAGCCCGATGGATACAGAGGGTACAAAATAACTTGTCCGTGGCATAAATGATGACGAGAAAAGATCAAAATATCCCATTCCGCCATTCAAATATAATCCGACAAATTTATCCATGCGCAGAGTATTGCCAATGCCGATATATGCAGAAGCGCCTGTTGAAAACCTCGAGTTGGGGATCGAGTAACTTAAGAAAGAACCACCAGTTGGAAATACCATTCCGAGCAATAAGCCGGCAGACGTTTCTCCATAGAGCGTGTACCCTAATGCACCGAGCGTGGAGTTAATGAACGGCACCCTAACCCCAAATTCAATCGGCATCAAGACACCTTGCGAGCTGAGTGATGTCGAATTGAATGGTGAGAGCATCGACGGGTAAATACTCAAAAGAGAAATGCGCAGGATATAATCTCCGCTAATAGGCAAAGTCCCGACCGCTCCGGCACCTACTGAAGTCGCGCTCAATAGAGCAGGTGAATACTGAGGCAGCGAGGAAATTGAATGATTTGCAAACGGGTTAATTTCATCGCCCTGACCGATGTCCGACAGCTGATGACTGATAGCAGATGAATTATCAGTCGGGCATATACCATTTTTCAGAACTTGCGCGCCTGATGGAACTGTCAAGCCGATGGTCAGCACAATCATCAGGGGAAAATACCTTTTCCGTGCCATGATATACCTCAGAAATTATATTTGAACGTGAACATGAAGTTCGTATTTGTAATCTTATTCGTAGTTTCATAGCTTACATTAGTGTTCGGATCAACGTACAACTGCTCACTCGTGTACCACCACCCATATTGATAGGCCAAATCGAGATTTATGCTGTTCTGGATCTTGACTCCAATACCGCCGCTGGCAATTTTCTGAGCCTGCGCTGAACCATCACCTACATAAGGAGAAGGATAATATTCAAGACCAGCTCTAATAAACGGCACGAACGAAGAGTAATCCGGATTCATCAAAGCCAATTCAGCGCCGGCACGCAAACTTGTCGTCGCCCGAAATTCCTGCTTGATTTCCGAGTTCAAAGTATTGATGTAATCAGCTGGGAGTGTCTGTCCGGACGAAGTGCTGAATTGCAATTCTGTCCAGTCAACATATTGAACATCCGCTGCGACGGTCAGCAGCGATATTCCGCCTGAAGCCCCAAACCCGAATTTGAACGGAGTTGTCACATCATAATTATTATTCCCACCTGGAGTAGTGTACGGTGAGGCTCCCACTAATGCACCAGCGGCATTCACATAGGTTCCCGCATCGGAATAATTCTCGTTAATACTAATGAAAGTCGGGAATTCGATTGTTCCACCAAATCGAGCTATTACCTTGCCGCTTTCATCAGCTAATCGGTATAGAAAACCCACCTTTGCATTCCATCCGGACAAATCCTGATCCACGTTGTCATTTAAGACAAAACTTTGGAGACCTACTGCATTTGATATGTCAGAAAGACGCGTAGTTGTCCAATCTAGGTTAGGGTCGGTCTCGGTGAACTGTCGCACGTATTTGTATGATCCACCGATCAAGTCTAAAGTCAGACCAATCGAAAAGTCTTGCGCTATATCAACTGCGCCCGCCACGAGATAATTATTCAATCCTCCGGACTCGTATACCGTGCCACTTTGCTGAACATTTTTGTTCAATACTATTCTGCCGGCTGTGTCTTCCAACCCCACGTTGAATGGTATGTCATATGTTGGAACACCTGATGTCGGGTCAACATAATTGTTATATAGGCTTGGAATTATCGAGCTATTCGGGTTAAACGCATTGAATCCGAGCGCAGTATTGAAATCGTTTTCTCGATTGTAGCCGAGTGCGATTACGAAACTTCCCTTCATGGTCGGGAATGGATAAACTATTCCGAGGTTTGATAAATCTGTTTGCGAGCTCGACAATGAGCTTGATGATCCACGATAAGTTGCGTCGTTATTATACCCGAGAAAATTCAAGCCCATCACAAATTCTGATTGGTACGATTGTGCCAGGCCGGCAGGATTAAAATAAGTTGCATCAAAACCCTCCGAAAGCCCTGTCATCGCATTTCCCATCGACATTGATCGCGCACTAACTCCGTAGCCGGGCTGTGCAAGTCGAAGTGCATCTTCTGGAAACTGCGCGTAAGCGTCAAGAGAAGTGAGAAGAAATATTAAGGGAATTACTATTCTGCTTTTCATGCTATTTCCATTTCATTTAAAATCTTTTTCCCGTGCATGTTTCTTATGGTGAATGGACGGGCGACAGAAATAATTGACAAACTGTTTTAAGAACAAATTAATAGAGGCAAAATGTTTTTGATCAAGAAATCCCGAAGAAGCCCGACTTCAAATACAGAACGGGCTTCTCCAATAAATTTATTTGGCTAACGTCTTGCTCTGCCGCCGCCCGATGCTGATCCACCACTTCTCGCTGAAGACATAGGAGGAGCCGATTTGAAACCACCTGAGGAGCGTGCAGCTTGAGCATATTGCATCTGTCTCTGAGGTTGAACTCTTGTCGTTCGATATGATTGCCGAGATCCCCGATACATGACCCGGTGCGAACTGGAGATACTGCCCGAATAGGCTGCACCTCGAGGACGTGCACCGGAATTGCTATTGCCTGAATCACCACTGCGGGACGGTCCCATATCTCTCACACGCGGCTGAGATTGCGGCCGGGAATTGGTATTAGAATTAGGTTGTTGTTGCGAAGAGCCACCGTCGCGAGTCCGATTGCTTGGCTGTTGGGTAACTCCACTTGATGGGGAGACGTTGGCGCCTGTTGATCTAGTCCTCTCCGTAGAGGCAGGCTGCCTACTTGCAGATCCAGCGGAACCAGCACCGGCATTCCCTGTACCACTAACTGCTCCGGCACCTGAAGTCCATGGAATCGGGGTTGAGCCACCACCGTAACTTTCTCTCCCATCGCGTGTATCTCCGATTGTCCTCACCCGGCCTGTGGGATTAACCCCACCGGTTTGATAGCCGTAATAGCCAGATCCGTACGGATAAAACGGACTGTAGCCGTATCGCGAATATGGGCCAAGAGCGTAACCATTGTATGCATAATATGGCGTGCCCCAACCAAATCCACCGGTGTACCATGAATTGTATCCCCCGCCAAAACCGAACCATAAATCATTTTGCCACCACCAAGGGCTGGGCGTATACCAGTTATCGTCATAGTACGACGGATAGCCGTAGCCGTAATAATTGTAATTATTTATTATTGGTGCCCCGGTAGTGTCATACCCGTTACCGGCGTATGAGCTGTCATAGTAGCCCGACGAATAACTCGGATATCCATAGCCTTCGTCGTTTCCCGTGGCTGCAAACTCAGTGTAACAACTCGACAATCCGAGAGCAGCCAACAATGAAATTGCTGATACGAAAATTTTTGTTCTCATAACACTCACCTCATTTTCTTTGACGCAAAAGTCCGTTGAACGCTTAATCTCCCTTGCGCCGATTTCTTCCAATTCAATATCAGATTGCTCTGAAATTCTTCCCCGACAAAATTATCAGTCACCATCAACGTCGCATTCATCTTACTTTCTCGACTTAATTTCAATAACAAATTTATTCTAAACAAGGTTCTTCCGGGATCCTTAACATAAATTAATTCCACTCCCATAGACGAATAGATGATGCGAACGGTTACATATACATTATGTTAAGCGTTGTCAACAGCCAGAAAAGCTTTGACAAGGTGTTTTACAGCGACTGGACGTATTCAATTCGGATCGTGCGAATGCTGCCAGTCTTTTTCAAATCGAGCAAGTTTTTATAATCAAACTCAACTGTAAATCCATTTCCGACACTCCACTTCACTCCTGCATTAAGATAACTCGGACCGGGACTCGCCAGACGAAGGGAATCGGTTAGGTTGTCATTTAAACCAAAGTTATACTCTGCCATTACTGTAATGTCGCTGCCCAGCGTCTTGTCGGCACCAATATAAAAATTCACATTTTTATTTCCGTCTCCATTCTCAAGAGAATAATTTATGCCGCCGTGTATGCCGAGATAGCCGAGCATATTGAAATATTTTGAACCCGCCGCGAAAAATCCCGGAGACTTGTACAAGTAGCGATCGTACGCCGAAACATACGCATCTTTTCCCTGCGAATCGAATCCGAATGTCACAGCAGGAAATTCTGCGGTCTCATCTAGAAGTCGAAAGCGAATGTTCACGCCGGGAAACTTGTTCCAATCGACCGGTCCAGTGCCGATTATATTCGTGCCACCATAGCTCAATCCAAATGTGAGTCTATTAAACGCGCCGGCTTCGAGGGACATCAAGACGCCACTCATTTCATAAAAATGAACGCTCATCCCGATCATTCCGTTATGTAGTATTCCAGCTGTCGGCATGTCGACCAAATATCGGGACTCAACTTGCGCATCGCTTCCGGCACTTCCATTAATATTCGCCGCAAATGAAGTCGAATATGCAAAGAGTGACACAATAATGATTTTAATCTTCATCAGCTTTTCCTTCCAATATCAAGTGAACCAATCGGTCGCTGCAGGTTTGTCGAAGACGTACCATGTTAATCACGTTAAGAATGAAGTGTGCCCTGGCTAAAATTCATCTTCGCCAAAAACTTTATGAATATTCTTGGGCGATTCTGCCTTTTCCGAATCGGACTCTAGCCCTGAGGCTCTCTTATCCCGGATACCAGGCGTCTCCCGCGACTTTATTTTTTTCTCGGCAGAACCAGCCAGAGAAATGGGAGCTGTGTCTTTCACTTTTTTTGCCATTGAGTCAACTAAATCCGCTTCCTCTTTCAGCAGCTCGTAATCATGGTACACAAGTAGATTCCTGTCCTTGTAAACGAATTCGCCGTCAAGCATCACATCCGACACGTCCGAATCCTCATAATCTTGTATCAGTGCTGCCGTAGTTTCTGCCGATGAAAGTTTCTCAATCCGTCTCGCAGAAAATTTTCTCGCATCGATTAAAATCAAGTTTGCAAGTTTACCTGTTTCAAT
This sequence comes from Candidatus Kryptoniota bacterium, assembly GCA_049278975.1. Taxonomy (GTDB): domain Bacteria; phylum Bacteroidota; class Ignavibacteria; order Kryptoniales; family JAKASW01; genus JAKASW01. The sequence continues at coordinate 9,949 of JBAPNE010000022.1, read as the reverse complement.
GCTTCCAAGCCTTGACTCAAGGTTAAACAATTCCGCACCCGACCTCGTGGCGCTTGCTAACGCCTCGTGAGGCTCAACTCCGAACTCAACGAGCCTTTTCATCTGACGAAAAAGTCCCGGCGTCTCCCAATCGGAACCGATAGCAAATTTATCGAATACATTTCTAATCGAGTTAAAATTTTGAATATCGAGCTTTGTTGGAATTATTACAATCTTTGCACCTTCGGCTTTTGCAATTTTCAAGGAATTTACCGGCGTCCCGTTGAGCCCAACCAGGATAGTCATTCTGTTCAGTAGGTTGCTCTTTTTCAATAATTGAATCAAGTTCATATTGAAATTGGTTTTGGTAAGCGAGACATCCTCTTCATCTTCGTCGGCATGTGCCATGACCCATCCAGGCGAATCGGAGTTGCTTCGGACAACGGCGCTCAATCCGAATAGTGTAAGATCCTTTTGGTAAGGCACCACAAACCCGGTCTTGATGTGACTGTCGATCACTCGTCTCATAAATGCAGCCTGCATGTCGCTCTCGGCAAATGCGACAACATCGATACCAGTAAGTTTCACCGCTGAATACATCCCGCGCGCACCGGCTTCATCTCCTCTGACGGCGAAAGCGATTCCGCTTACTCCGAATTGTAGCGCGCTAAAAAAAGCAATATGGTACATCTTCTCATAAAAACTTTCGCTCTCCTTATCAAGGACATTTTCAATTTGCAAGAGAAATTCGTTTCCCCATCGAGCGATCGGTTTCTGCGGCTCAAATGACCGACAGATAATTGCCTCGGGATCAAAATGCGAATTAAAAAAAGTTGGGAGCATAATCTTGCCGTGTGCATCAATTAAATCGGCTTCCGGATATTTTCTTTTCAAGGAATCAAGATCGCGAGACAGGTCGATGATAAGATTAGAGCGCACCGCAACGTTTAGAAAGTCTACTTTCCTCCTCTCATCGCATGTAAATACGAAAGCGCCTGTAACAATTTTCATCGAGCCCATGACTATTCCTCTAAAAACCGTTCATGCTTAAAAGACTTACTCATAAAAATATTTTGCATCGCAAAGCCTATTCGAACCGCCGCTGTATAACGCATATTGAAAGCCTTTTCTAATTGCAGCTCCACCGACATTGCCTTTTACGTCCATGGCAATATAAGCAAGTTGAAATGTCTTATCAGCATCAGCCTTCAATATTTTTGAATGAACTTCAATCGCGCGCTTAACCGACGCTTCGCACGCTTCCTGGGGATTCATACCGTTTCTCATTCCCTCAACTACGAGATTGCTCCCCACTATTCTAATGTTGGCCTCCCCGAGTCCTGTTGAAGCTGCCGCTCCTACTTTTCCATCAACGTAAAGGCCCGCACCTATGATCGCGCCATCACCAACTCGTCCGTGAATTTTCCACGCCAAACCGGATGTCGTGACCGCGCCGCTCATTTTTCCATTTGAATCAATGGCTAGCATTCCGATCGTATCGTGATCACCGTTCAAATCATTCATGTCGTGTTTCGGCAGCCAGTTGTCGCTATTCTTCTCTTTCCACTCCAGCCATTTCTCTCTCGATTGATCCGTTAGCAAGTCCATGGTTTGGAATCCTTGCGCCAAGGCGAATTTGTAGGCGCCGTCCCCAGCAAGCATTACGTGTTTCGTCCTCTCCATTACTTTTCTTGCGACGCTTATCGGATTCTTAATATTTTCAAGACAACCCACCGCCCCGCAATTTCCCCGCCAATCCATGATGCAGGCATCAAGAGTTACCTTCATATCTTCATCCGGCAACCCACCATAACCTACACTCGTAATTGTTGGATCGTCTTCGATCACGCGAACTCCTTGCTCGACAGCGTCGAGAGAGCTTCCTCTACTCGAAAGAAGCTTCCAGGCCGCCTCATTCGCTTTGATTCCAAAATTCCATGTCGAAATAATCACTGGAGAACTCACACTACCTCCGCTTCTGGTAATAATACCCGGGATTCCTAATTTCGTGGCCGCATAAGTTCCGGCCCCAACAACTGCACTCGTCTTTATAAACTCGCGTCTTCTCATTTATAATATTTTACCCAATGCCTTTTTCATGTTAATATAAATTGTCGTACCATCTTTCTTATCTTCGAGAGCGATACCAATTCTCTCCAACTGTGCTCGAATTTCATCCGCTTTTTTGAAATCTTTATTTTTCCTTGCTTCCGCTCGTTGTTTGATGAATATGTCGATCAAATTTTCTGTCAATTCCTCATCGGAAGAATTTTTGTTCTCCAAAGGCAAAATCCCAAGCACACCGCCGGCAACTCTGTTAAGAAATGAGACCACCAAACTCGAAAATTCATTGTTCGGCTGATTTCCCGAAGCCAAGAAAGAGTTAACGTCCTTTAACATTTCGAACAATGAAGCGATGGCAAGAGGTGTATTGAAATCATCCGTCATTGCCGCGAGCCATTCACTGTAATATCGTCTTACGTTAACCGGCTCTTCGGGAAGGTTATTGAAGTCAAGTTGAACGTCACTTTTTCTGCTCTGCTCTTTAAGCTGTTGGGCAACGTTGGTCAGCCGTTCAAGTCCTTTGCCAGCGGCAGCGACTGCTTCGTCGGAATAATCCAGAGGGCTTCGATAGTGGCTCTGGAGAATAAAAAATCTCACGACAATAGGATCATATTTCTTGAACGCATCTTTCAACGTGATAAAATTTCCAAGAGATTTGCTCATCTTCACGCCGTTTACAGTCACCAAATTGTTGTGAAGCCAATATCGCACAAACTTCTTCCCCGTCGCGGCTTCGCTCTGCGCGATTTCGCATTCATGGTGCGGGAACTGATTGTCCAATCCGCCGCCGTGAATGTCAAATGTCTCACCTAAATATTTCATGCTCATCGTGGAACACTCAAGATGCCAGCCAGGAAAGCCATCGCCCCATGGTGAAGTCCATCTCATGATGTGACCAGGCTCAGCTTTTTTCCATAATGCAAAGTCGGCAGGATTTTTCTTATCGCCCCTTACCTCGACTCTTGTTCCTGAAATAAGATCTTCTAATTTTTTCCCGGAAAGCTGACCGTATTCGGGAAACTTTGTGACGTCGTAATAGACGTTCCCATTCGCTTCGTACGCGTATCCTTTCGCAATCAGTATTTTTGCCAGCTCAATCTGTTCCACGATATGTCCAGTCGCTCTTGGAGAGATATTTGGACGCTCAACTCCCAGCCTGTCCATATCTTCAAAGTAGCTTCTCATGAATGTTTCGACAATCTCCATCGGGTCGATTCGGTCTTTTCTTGCCTCGCTTTCAATCTTGTCGTCGCCCGCATCCGAATTGTCGGTGAGATGGCCGACATCCGTGATGTTCTGGACATACTTTACTTTGTAACCAAGAAATCTTAGAAACCTTACGATGACATCAAACGAGACGTAACTCTTTGCGTGTCCGACATGAGAATGATTATAAACCGTCGGACCGCAGACATAGATTCCGATCTCGTTTTTTTCGAGCGGAACGAATTTCTCTTTTTGCCGGGTGAGAGTATTATAAAGGAACAGGTCAGTTGTCATTTTATCCCGATCATTTCTTTTGCCCCTGATATACTTGCTTGTGTAACATCGTCGCCGCTTAGCAGCCTCGCCACTTCAAGGACGCGTTCGTCGTCGGACAATTTATTCACTTGAGTCACAGCTCGTTTACCTTTGATAATTTTTTCCACGCGGAAGTGAGCGTCTGCATTGCCGGCAATCTGCGGAAGATGAGTTATCGCGATTATTTGATGAAACCCCGATAGGTTTTTTAGACTTCTTCCAACTTTAGCGGCTATCCTTCCACTTATGCCCGTGTCGATTTCATCAAACACAAGAAGCGGCAGCCTGTCGCTCTTTGCCAAGATATTTTTCAGGGCGAGCATTATTCTGGAGATCTCGCCGCCGGATGCCACTTTCGCAAGCGGGCGAGGTTCTTCGCCCACGTTCGTGGAAATAAAAAACTCGACGAAGTCGAAACCCTTATCCGTTGTCTCAAAGAAATCTTTTCCCAATTTTGCAAGAGGCTTGAGTCTTCCATCGTCGGATTTATATTCTCTGTTTTTTACCTCAATTTCAAATCTTGCTTTCTCAATTCCGATCTCACTAAGAACGCCAACTATGCTTCGTGTAATTCGTTCGGCAACTTCCCTTCGTTTTGCCGAAAGCCGCTCTGCGATTTCCGAGACTTTTTCCCGCGACGATTCAACTTGGGATTCCAACTTTCGAATCTCCCCGTCGAAATTCTCTGCCAACTCGAATTCTTTTCCTATCTTTTCTCTGTATTCGATTGCAGCCTCCAGCGAACCGCCGTACTTTTTCTTGAACATCGCCAGCGCACCTAGTCGTTCTCGAATTTCTTCAAGCCGCTGCGGATTGAAATCGATTTTGCTGCTGTAACTCTGGACGAATCTTGTTATTTCATCGACAACGGCTTTCGCTCCTTCGCTCTCTTCCCTGATCGTCTCGAATGATTTATCTATCTGCGAAAGATCCTCGAGCTGATTTCTAACTACGACAAGCTGGTCGTGAATTGAATTCTCGCTGTCGTATAAAATCTCATAGAGCTTCGTCGTTGACTCATAAAGTTTTTCCGCGTTTTCTAAAATCTTGAGCTCCGATTCGAGCCGGTCGATTTCACCGGGCATCGGATTAATCGCGTCGATCTCTTTGATTTGAAATGCATAAAGCTCCCGTTTTTCTTTCAATGCGTCGCGCTTCGAAATAAGATCTTTAAGCTCGCCTAACTTTGCATTTAATTCATGGTACACTACGCGGAAATCTCTTATGAGATTGTCAAGCCCGCCAAAATCGTCAAGCAAGTCAATATGTGTTTCCGGTCTTAGCAGCGACTGGTGTTCATGCTGTCCATGCAAGTCAACAAGAAAATCCCCAAGCTGTTTTAATTGTGAAATAGGAATCGGAGTATCGTTGACAAATGCGCGGCTCTGTCCTCTCTGGTTCACCTCTCTTCGAATAATTATTTCATCTTCACATTCTATCTCCGCCTCTTCCAGGAGTCGTTGAACTTTCCTGTTCCCTGACATTGTGAAGACTCCCTCTACGACTGTTTTCTCAGTGCCACTTCGAACTTCTTCCGCTGTTGCGCGCTCACCGAGAATCAAATTTAAAGCGTCGATGATTATAGATTTACCTGCACCCGTCTCTCCGGTGATTATATTCAACCCCGTTCCAAAATCGAGCTCAAGCTCATCGATGAGGGCATAATTCTTTATTGAAAGATTCTTGAGCATAATCGTCTACTTTCGGCCAGAGGCTGATCCGCCTCTGGCGGAGATGTTAAAATATTTCGCTTCAGGATGATGAGCCACTATGGCAGTCGTACTCTGTTCGGGCACAAGCTGGAATTCTTCAGTGAGCGTCACGCCGATCCTTTCAGGATGCAACAGCTCAAAAAGTTTTGCCTGATCTTCGAGATTCGGACAGGCAGGATAACCAAACGAATAGCGCGAGCCCTGATAGCCTTGTGAGAATAAGCGCTTCATTTCCTTTGCATCATTCAGCTGGATTCCAAGTTCCGTTCTTACAATCTTGTGCCAGTATTCAGCCAGCGCTTCGGCGCTCTCGACACTAAGTCCATGGAGATAAAGATAATTCTGATAACTTCCAGCTTCAAATAAATGTTTCGTGTGCTCGCTTGCCTTTGCGCCAATCGTTACAACTTGCATTGAGATAACGTCAAATATACCGGACTCAACGGATTTGAAGAAGTCGGAAATGCATAGAAATCTATCATCATTCTGTCGTGGAAATTTAAATCGGACCCACTCTATCAAATTCTCGGCGTTGCTGAAATTTAATGTCTTCCATTTGGAATAAAGATCCTTTTCTTCCTTCGGGCGGTAAATAATAAGGTCATCACCTGAAGACTGACAGGGAAAATATCCATAGATTACCTTTTGTTCAAAAAGTCTCTCTCTCTTGACTATAAGTTTCTGTTCCTCCAGAGCTGGATAGACTTCCGATTCAAGCAGTTCGCTATATTCTTCTTCCGATTTCCCTTTTTTCGAGAACTGCCATTGTCCACGAATTAAGGCGACTTCGTTTAAATATTCCCAAATCTTTTCAAGCTTGATATTCGTTATAACTGAGCTTCCGTAAAACGGCGGCTTCGGAACAGGGACATCCCTCCGTACTTTGCTTTGCGCGAAACTTTTTATGGATGTGATTTTTTCAGCGGCGGCAGTCTCATTATTTCTGCGATTCAACTCAAGAGATTTGTTCAAAGATGTGGAAGAAGTTTTGACATCTTTTAATTCCGCGGCATCGACTTTTCCGGATTTTATTTCTTCTCCCGCTCTATTTGTATCCAAATATGCGGGATCTCGTAAGCGGGACATAAAGTGCAATCCGTCGAAAGCATCATTTGCATAAGAAAGATAGCCATTATAAACTTTCCGCAGATCCTGCTCGACATATCTGCGTGTCAGGGCAGCTCCACCGAGTACGACCGGGATTTTTATTCCGCGATGTTCCATCAGCTCAAGATTCTCTTTCATTATAACGGTGGACTTTACTAGCAGTCCGCTCATTCCGACTGCATCTGCATTGTTCGTTTCGGCAGCCCCTATTATTTGTTCAATCGGGACTTTGATTCCAAGGTTTATGACTTTGTAGCCATTGTTGGTGAGAATTATATCAACAAGGTTCTTACCGATATCGTGGACGTCGCCTTTCACCGTAGCAAGCACCATGGTACCTTTTTGCATCCCCTCGACGCGTTCCATGAAAGGCTCAAGGTACTTTACTGCGGTTTTCATTGTTTCTGCCGATTGCAAAACGAATGGAAGCTGCATCTGTCCGCTACCGAACAAGTCGCCGACGACACGCATTCCCTCAAGCAAGATCTCATTTATAATCTGGAGCGGTGAATACTTTTTCCCGCTAACAGGATCTCCGGCGAGAGCCGCTTTAAGATCGTTATCGATCCCGATTTTATCACCGTCAACGATGCGTCTTTTCAGCTTGTCTTCTAAAGAGAGTGATTCTCCATCATCGTCTTTTTTGACATGAGCTTTGGTGTCAGCATAATAATTCATCAACTCGACAAGCGGATCGTAAACACACTTAAGTTCTGCCATTAGTTTCCGACCATCTCAAATTTTCGCTCATCGTAAATCAATTGCCGGGAAACTTCTCTTCCGTGCTCATCAATTTTGTATAGCGGCATAATCTTCTGCGCATTCACGATTGAAAGATCGAGTCCGGCTTCGATGGCGTAATGGAGAAAAACCGAATTCAAAACATGCCTTGTATGAGCGTTCAAACCGAATGAGGCATTAGAGACGCCAAGCAGGGTGTATGATTTTGGGAATGACTTCTTGATCATCCTAATTGCTTCGATGGTCTCGATCCCCGCTTTTCGAAATTCTTCGTCGCCAGAGCCGAGCGTAAATGTCAGCGTGTCAAAAATTAGATCTTCTTCTCGCATCTCATATTTTTCAATTGCTAGATCGTGGATTCTCTTTGCCACTTCAAATTTCTTTTCGCGGGTCTTTGCCATTCCGGTTTCGTCGATGGTCAAAGCGACGACTGCTGCTCCATATTTTTTGCAAAGCGGTAAAACGTGACGCATGCGTTCCTCGCCGTCTTCGAGGTTTATGGAATTAACTATCGCCTTCCCCGCGTACCGCTTTAAAGCCTCTTCGATGACTTTATATTCCGTCGAATCTATCATGAGCGGCAATGCAACTTGCGTGTTGAACCGCCTCATCACCTCTTCCATATCGCGTACCTCATCCCGCCCGACATAAGCCACGCATAGATCGAGTATGTGCGCACCTTCTTTCATTTGTTCTTTAGCGAGCTGTACCATGGCATCGTAATCTTCTGCAAGAAGGAGGTCTTTGAATTTCTTCGAGCCGTTTGCGTTGCATCTTTCGCCGACAATCACCGGCGGCGGATCAAGATGGAGCGCGACGCTCGAATAAATAGAAGATACCGATGGTACGTAACTAAATTCCCTCCTTTTAGGTTTCAATTCGGAAGCAATCTTGACGAGCCGCGAAATATGTTCCGGTGTCGTCCCACAGCATCCACCGATAACACTCACGCCGAATTCATTCACAAACCTTTTTATCCAGAACTCAAGCTCATCGGGAGTAAGATGATAACACGCCTGTCCCCCGATATTCTCCGGAAGGCCGGCATTCGGCATCACAAAAACCGGCTTCGGAGAATTCTCGCAAAGATAGCGAACATTTTCTTCCATTTCCTTCGGACCTGTTGCACAGTTCATTCCGAACACCGTGACAATATCATAAGGCTCGATTGTAGTGAGCGCCGCAGATATTTCTGTACCCATCAGCATCGTCCCCATCGTCTCAATCGTAATTGAGACAACGACGGCAATTCCTTTTTTCGTTTCTTCTATGATTTCTTGCACCGCAGCTAATGCCGCTTTGGTCTGAAGCAAATCCTGGCAGGTCTCAACAATTAATAAATCGACTCCGCCATCCACGAGTCCTTTTACCTGTACTTTGTAAGAATCCCGCATCGCATCAAACTCGATATGCCCGAGCGACGGCAGCTTGGTTGTCGGGCCCATCGAGCCGGCAACATATCGCTTGCGACCCTTGATAGAATATTCGTCGGCAACTTTCCTGGCGATTTCAGCAGCGCGTTTATTTATCTCGTACGACTTTTCGGCAAGTTCGTATTCCGCAAGCACAATTGATGCGCCGCCAAATGTATTCGTTTCGATAATATCGGCGCCGACTTCAAGAAATCCGCGATGGACTTTTTCCGGCGCTTCGGGTTTGACAATATTTAGGTATTCGTTACAACCTGCAAATTTCTCACCGCCAAAATCCTCCGGCGTCAAATTTTGATTTTGCAGGCTTGTTCCTGTCGCGCCATCAAACACGAGGATTCTATCTTCTAAAATATTTAAGAGTTCTTTTCCGGTCATAATGCTTTGTTTTGATTCAATTTAGCTTTAGATGTGGGGAAATTCAAACGACGACACGAGTGATCTACTGTTGATTGTTCTGAAATAACTGTACTGTCGGAAATTAGGTCTAAGAATCGATCGCGCAAGATTATGGATCCAATTCTATCGTTTGACTTCGCTGAGTAAATCGTGCTTTGCGACGGACAGGCAGAAATAAAATTAAATCTCGGAGATCCTAGGCTTAGTTACGGTTTCCACTTTGATCGCTGCCCCACTTCAAGACTTCGATCCTGACTTTAGTTGTACCATCTTGTATCATTCCGATCTCACCCGCGGCTCCCTCCGACAAATCTATTATTCTTGACTTATCTACCGGACCACGATCATTGACTGTAATTTGCACACTCTTTCCGTTCGATAAATTAGTCACACGCAATATGGTACCGAATGGAAATTCTCTATGTGCTGCAGTCATAGCGTTTTTGTTAAACACTTCCCCGTTTGCAGTTTTCTTGCCATCGAATCCAATAGAATAATAAGAGGCAATTCCTTCAACCGTCAACAGCGCTTTTCCGTAGGCGGACGGCCCGACTGAAGTCTTGTCAACCGGCAATGTGCCATTATCCGTGAAACGCGCCGCCGCCGAGCACCCCGCTAAATATGACGCCGATGTCAGCAGTGCCATGGCAATAGCTTTCTTCACACCAAGTCCTGCCTGTTTCTCTTTTTCAGTAACTCGATGACCTCTTTGACAGTTTGTGACTTACCCCTTTTGCAAACCAGCACTGCGTCCTTTGTTTCGACAACAACCAGATCTTCGACTTCGACTACCGCAATCAGTTTATCTTCAGACCAGACAAGATTATTTTTACTTCGGACATTGACAATTTCCCCCTTGAAGGCGTTTCCATCCGTGTCTCTGTCAGCCATTCTATAAATCTCATCCCACGAACCGACGTCGCTCCAAACAAAATTGCTTCGAATCGTCAACACGTTATCTGCCTTTTCCATGACGGCGTAATAAATAGAAATCGA
>JBAPNE010000021.1:0-3733 GCA_049278975.1 Candidatus Kryptoniota bacterium | reverse complement strand
GCTTTTAGCTGTGCTGTTTTGAGAAAAGAGATATCGACTGGGATTCCATCCGACAGGAGCAGAGCGATAACCGCCGACACAAGCGCAATGGTCAGCGGCAAAAATAGTTTTCGTACCAGTGATAATTTGCTACTTCGCATTAAATCAATCTAATAACAAGAAGTACTATAGACAAAGTCGAAAACTTATTTTACAAATTATTTCCCGGGAAATATACAGGAATTCCCCTTTGTAACTTTTTTAAATAGGGATTCAAAAGGATTGTTAAAAGTCCACGACATAAATTAGTGATCCGACAAAATCATTTGAGCCGGTAACCGCATAGTAATTTATATTAAGATTGAGTGATTGCGACTTCGCGACATGGTAACTCGCTGTAACGGCATAAGTATTCCGTGAAAAATTACCGAACGTCGGCGTGTAATTTGCGCCGACAATTAGACGATTCTTCATAAGACTATATGTCGCTCCTAATGTTATAAAGGTGTAATCGAACGTTTGAATTTGCTCGATGATCGCCTGCGAAGTTGTATCTTGGACTTTCTGCGAATTCTTATTCCCATTTATATTGAATCCTATCGTGGTCTTGAGCGGCGTCTCACCAAAATCGGAGTTAACAAGAAATGCTAAATTGAAATTGTTCAAATCAGTTCCGAGAAGCGCTTGATCTTTTCTGCTGCTTATTCCAAAATTGATTGAAACATTGTTCTTTATAAAATAATCGAAGCCGTAGCTTGATTCCAAGTAATACCTATCTGTTACATTGTCAACAGCATAAGTCGAATCCAAGGAAACCGAATTTGAGTTTGCGTATAAGGAAAAGCCGACTGTGACATTCGGCAGGGCTGTCGCTGGAAAATACGCGGCGGAAAAATCATATGTCGCATATTGAGTCGTAGCGAATTTATTCTTTTGTAAATTGTCGAACAGATCTTCATAAGAAAGAGACAACATCACTTGGTTGTTCAGCAGCCGCGGCCTTACGAGGAAATTCATCCCCCGCACATCTGTCAGGATATACGGCTGGCCGAAAGAAGTGTAATCCGGGCCACGATAAATATATCCGATTTTCGCTAACGCGTTGAAGTAGTTCAAACTTAAGCTGGCGTCCCATGCAAGTGAAGAGAGCTTCGTAGGGTCAAGTGGAATAAGAAACTGGTTGATCGTTATAAACTTCTCGATAGTCGAGAGCGGAATAATATTATTTATCTGGGTACCTGCATCTGAATGTGATATTGAGTCCAGGCTATCTGCAGAAAGATTCCCCGCGGCTGTGTTTTGATTAAGCATACTCATCGCTGCTTCTGCAACGAAGTTTATTCGATGCTCATCAAAGTTCATGGAGAAGTCCGAGCCGAGGACCATGTTTTTGTTCGGATAATTTCCGACGCTATCGTTCCCAATTGTGATGGAGCTAATATTGTCGAACGATTTCAAATAGGTAAAGCCTAATTGTGCGTGGCTGCCGAAATTAAAAGACGGACGGATTGCAAAAAGATTCCTCGAATAGGTGCCGTAATTTACGTTCACGAAGGTTGAATCGTTCAATCTTAAATAATTGGGCCCTGTTATTTGTGAAGTTGAATCTGCGCTGATATGAACCGTGTCTAAATATTGCCCTTCGATCCCTCTTGTGGTTTGGCCGTATGCAGCTTCGAGATTAAAGAATCCGACCGATAATTTTCCGGACACACCACGAACACGCATCCCGTTCATGATTAAAGGACTGAATGTCGGATAACTATCGCCAAACTTCAAACTCAGCCATGACGTGTTTGCGTAGAGCCCATACCTGTCCTGCGGCTGGCGATAAGATTTCTCCTCCGAAGTGAGATGCAAATTCGCACCGAAATCTATTCCAGACCCATTGCCGTCAAAATTCAAATCACCGCGATTGTACCATGTTGAAGCTCCTGCAATGTTTTCGTCTCTCAGTTCCACTTGTGCATTTCCCTGATACGAAAATTTGTGCTCAGGTGCGCGCTCTTCCGCCGGCGAAAGTATAAAGAAATTCCACTCAGTGCTTCGATACTGGCTCCCGTCGTTTTTATAGAGCACAATTTTTGCTGTATGAATTCCACCGGCGATTGGCATGGGGAATTTCAAAGGCGAATAAACGATAACATCTCCGCTGACAACTGCGTCGCTGGTGACATTGACTCCGTCAAAATACATTTCTGTTTTCTTGCGGTCCACAAAATCCGGAGCATAAAGCATCGAGGCCGCGATCATCAAATCGTCAACGGCCAGCTTTTGATTTCGCTCGGGGCTGATTACTAAAACATCCTGTTGTGATCCAGATGCATTGACCGCAAAACGAACAGGATTTTCTGTTGGGTCCTCTTCCGGATAAGTCTCCGCTGTCCCATCTCGCATTGTTATTCTGACATAAACTTCGATATAAGTGCCCACAACGTAAGATGCTGGTACAGTCCCGATGAGAGACATCGTTGATTCATCGAGGCTCATCTCGACCTGTTGAAAATCAGATGTCTCGTCGTTCCTGTAAAATAGAAGTGCCTGTGAAATGTTCGAGAGAGCTTTTACATCCGCCTTTATGTTCACGGGATTATTCTCAACAACTTCTGAAATTGTCGTGAGATTTATTATTTGTCCTTGCCCCGGAGAAATTTTTTTGGATTGACAATAGGAAGCGGCAGGCATGAAAAAAATTAAGATGTAAATTAAAATTGACGGCGCTATAACCGCATTCCGCCGCTCTCGAATGCAGTGACCCAATTTATTCAAGCTCCCTCCAATCACGATGACTGATAACTGTTAGTGATTTATTTCCCAGTATCGATTATAACCTCATGTAGTTGGCCATCGCTGCCTCTGAACCACATTTCTATTCTATGCTGTTGGTTAAATTGGTTGTCAAGCTGGGAAAGCTTGCTGAGTTCTTGCTGTGTCGACTGATGAACATTTATATCGCCATCTTTCGATGATTCGCCTGTCTGACCCGCGCCGACGTTGGTAGATTTGTTTGAAAATTTATTTGTAAATTGCACAAGCCCTTCCACAATCGTCAGGGCATCTGTACCATCAAGCGAGACACTAAGTAATCCCTGAGTGCCGCGAATCGAAGCAACACTCGTCGGCGTTGTAAATTCGAACTGATCGTTTTTCCGCTTTGTCAGTGTGAATCCGACATCTCCGCTGTTGACATTCGCGCTATTCGGATCCCTATCGCCGTAAACTTGGACTTCCGAACTTGATCCTAACCGAAGTGTACTCGCATCGTTAAATTTTATCAGCGCGAATGATTCCTTCTGCGTTCTAACAAAATCTCCTCCGTAAATTAAGTCGCCCTTTTTAGCTTTAGACCAATTATCACTTTGTTTCCGCTCGACATCATTTTTAATCACCCAAAACAAAGCAATGTTTTTTGGTGAAGTTGCAGCCTTGAAAGCGACCGAGCCGGCAAAAATAAATAGCGTAAGAATTAATATTGCTCTTCGCATCTCTCGCCTCCTCATTGTATAGAAACGTTAATTATTTTTGATTTGTCCGTACTCTGCAGAAGCTCAATCAAATCCTGCATTGTAACGTGGGTACCATCGATAGCTGCATCGCCGGTCGGAGTTCCGATTCGGGAAAGGACATTTTCGAATGGCGTCCCAGTAAGAAAATTTGTCAATACGCTAAGCGCTTCCTCGTTCAGACTATTGGAAGCGGTGGTGTCGGAGCCCGAAATCGTGAAATTCCAAATCTCACTTTGAATACCGCTTCC
>JBAPNE010000020.1:0-12732 GCA_049278975.1 Candidatus Kryptoniota bacterium | reverse complement strand
TCCATCGCTCTTTCAGGCAGCCGCCCCGGAAGGGAATTTGAGTCCTTTGTATATTGCGCTTGGTGCTTCCGATAAAAACAATTTTTATGGGAAGACAATCTTACACGAGTTCATGTATTACGGCGTCTCACTTGTCGCGACGATACTAAGTGCGGGAGAAGAAATCCGGCAATCGCTGGCAAGGCTTGACGTTGAGAAGTCCACCATTTAAAAATAGAAACCTAAAACATCCCAAAAGAAATATCTATGGAATATACCACATTAGCTGTGCCCGAACGCGTGAAAAGTGCAATGGAAGCGATTGCTGCACGCGGAATTAAAGTGGAATTTGTCGAAGCAAAAGAATCGGCGCTGTCACATTTGCTAACTCTGATCCCCGATGGTGTTTCGGTAGTGACCGCAGCCTCCGTCACTTTGCAGGAGATTGGCTTCGAAGAGGAATTTAATTCAGACAGGCACAATTGGCGTAACCTGAGAGCCGAAATTAGAACAGAGAACGATCCTATCAAAAGATCATTGCTTCGAAGACAGAGCGCACTTGCAGACTATTGCGTCGGCAGTGTCAGTGCAATTGCAGAAACCGGTGAACTTGTCGTGGCAAGTCAGAGCGGAAGCCAGCTATCTCCATATCTTTCATCTGATTATGTGATTTTGGTCGCAGGGACTCAAAAGATTGTGCCAACATTCGATGATGCTATTCGCCGCGTTCGCGATTACTGCGTGCCAAAAGTCGAAGAGCTTGGCAAAAAAACTTTAGGTCGTGATGGAGCTGGTACAGTCGGAAAATTGTTGATTTTCGAAAATGAAGCAACGTATCTTAAACGCAACGTTCACCTTATCATGGTCAATGAGGTACTTGGGTTTTAGAATCTTGTACATTGCTCTCCCGCAAAATTACATAATCGTTGGCACATTCTCCAGCGATCGGGCGAGTTCCTGCCGCTAATTGTGTTGCGTTGAAAACGCGAAGCTTACCTTCGTTTACTTTTTTTCGCAGTTCTTTTTGGCTTAGTCGCAACCTTGCGTCGTGGTGTTGCTCTTTTCGGCTTTGATTCCTTTGGAGGTGTTTGCGGACCTTTGATTATGCCAACGATATTTCCTTCCGGATCCGCTATGTTTGCAAATGTAACAGCGTTTGGAACCTCTGTCAACGGCACGATAATCTTTCCGCCTAAGTTGACTGCTTTGTCAAGGTATGATTGGACATCTTCGACCTGGACATAAAAGGTGACGTTTGACGCTGGCCCCATTGCCTGGCCGATACCGCCGTTGATTCCCATCTTTACTCCTGTATCCACCATTCCATAATCCATCTCAGACATCACATTGATTTTCCAACCGAACAGGTTAGAATAAAATTCCCGTGCCCGCCTCGCGTCTTTAGCGTTCACTTCGAAATGAGTAACCGGTGCTGACATTTTTTTCTCCTTTTGTTAGGTTTTTTACAGATGGATAATTGTTCTTCAAAATGGCAAAGTGGTACGGAGCGAAGATGCCATTTGTGAAAGAAAATTATTTGATGAGCGCCATCTTTTTCGTCTCAATAAAATTTCCCGCAATCAAGCGGTAAAAATAAACTCCGCTGGGGAGATTAGCTGCATTGAAGAGAATGCTATGGGTGCCGGCGTTTTGCTTCTCGTTTACCAATGTCGTCACTTCTCTTCCCAATACATCATAAACTCTCAGCGTCACAAAACTATTGGTTGACAACTGATAACTGATCGCTGTCGAAGGATTGAATGGGTTCGGATAATTTTGGTTCACGACAAAAGTTTCAGGAGTGTTTGACGGAGACGCGATGCCGGTTAATAGGTCCACTTGCCAACCTCCTCTGCCGTGAGTTGCGACTCGCAAACTGTGTGTAGAATATTGGATCGCTATGTCGTCAACAACAGCATCAGGTAAACCGGTTCCGAACTTCGACCATGATGCGCCGTTGTCTGTCGATTGATAGACGCCCCAATATGAACCCACGTAAATATATCCATCCGAAGAGTCAACGTCGACAATCTTTGTCGGAACGGTATCAAAACCGTTGGCTGTTGAGGCGATTCCCGTCCATGTGTTTCCGTAGTCCGTCGTTCTTAACACCTGATACGGGGCACCGACCAAAACCGCTAAGTAAGCAACGCCCTTCTGTGTCGGGTCTGCGGTGACACGAGCGAAGTTTGTACCACTGGGAAGATTGCCCGTGATTTCGTTCCATGAGCTTCCACTATTTGTGCTGACGAAGAGATAAGCTGTATCTGCCGCACCACGGTAGCCGCTAATTCCAGCATAGATTACGTTCCCTTCCACCGGCGAGATCGACATGGTTGTGATAAGGCCGCTTGAGGATTTTAGATTCGCGCTTATTGCATTCCAACTTGTTCCACCATTTGTAGAGTGGTAAATTTTGCTCGTACCAGTATATAACAAGTTGTCGTTTTGCGGATCCATCACATACGGAGTCAGCCAATATCCTTCCTCGCCTATTCCTGTGGTGATCTCGTTAAAGCTACTTCCGCCGTTTGTTGACTTGAATATTTGGCCGTTCACATATTCAGTGTAAATAATATTTGAATTTTTTGGATCAACTAGAACATATCCCCCATCGCCGCCGTAAATTTCGTTCCACATTGCAGATGGCTGGGCGTCTGATTCCGTACCATTATCCTGCGTGCCTCCCACTGTAGTGGCGGAATTATTTTGGTCGGCACCGATGGCGTAAAATTGTATGGTCTGCAGGTTTGGATTGCAATTTGTAAATGAACCTGCTCCGTTTGTCGTTTCCCAGACCCCGCCGTCGTTTCCGATATAAAAGGTCGATCCGCTTCCGTTTGCGAAAGAGATGGCATGCTGGTCAACGTGGATATTTTTGCCTGTGTACGTTCCGTAGCCGTTCGTAAGATTCGTCCATGTCGTCCCGCCATTCGTCGATTTCCAGAAATCGATCCCTCCGACATAAACGGTACTGGGGTTAGTAGGGTCAACGGCGATTACATTGTTGTACCACCCTTGGCCACCGCCGAAATCGGTGCTTGTTGACACGGAAGGAAGCATCGTCCATGTTGAGCCGCCGTTGGTTGAAGTATATACACGATTTGTGTCCTGCGTTGTGCTGTTAGGCTTGTTTCCGTTTATAGCAGCATAAAGAACTTGGTTGTTGCTAGGCGCTATCGCGAGAGAAATTCGGGACAATTGACTTGTGGGAGGAAGTCCGGTCGTGAGCCACGTCCACGATGTGCCGCCGTCTGTCGATTTGTGTATTCCATAGCTAGAACTATCTCCAGACCATGTGGAGCCGTAAGATGCGTAGATCACGTTCGAATTTGACGGGTCAACTACGATGTCATCCGCGGCGCCATCAGTCAGAAATAATTCTGTCCATGTTTGCCCGGCATCAGTTGACTTATAGACATCGTAATAGCCGGCAGCGTAAACAGTACTATTTGGTGCGACGATAATTTTACCTGTATAGTATAATCCGCCTCCAGCCGGGAGGCTCATTTGAGTCCATGATGCGCCGGCATCGGTTGACTTAAAAAATCCTGCCCCGGGATAGCCATCTATGTTGAAATTCAATTCTCCTGTACCATAATAAATTGTCGAAGGACTATTCGGATCTATCGCAACGGAGCCTGACGATAATCTCGGAAAATTATCTGTCAGAGGTGACCACGTCGTGCCAGCATCAGTAGATTTCCAAAGTCCGCCTCCGGCTGCTGCGGCATAAACGATGTCTGAATTGGTCGGGTCAACGGCGAGCGAGGCGATTCTTCCTGAAACGTCTGCGTAAAAGTTGCTATTCATCGGAGCCGGTCCGATTGAAACCCATGTTTGTGATTGAGTTTTGAACAGTCGCCCTGCCGGAATCATCGGGACCGATTTGAGTTCCCAGTGAGGGGGCCTTTCGAGCTTGATGGCGTCTCCTTTTGATTGTTCGGATTGCTCTTGTCCGAACAATCCCGTGGCTGCAAACCCGATTGTTAATATCAAAAGCATTCCCGCATGTTTGATCTTCGATAAAATACCGTTCATCTATTTTCTCCCTGTGGCTTTTCTTGTTTTTTATTTCCTTCGACATTCACAGTAAAATGTTTTTTATAAATTTTTCCGGAACGAGTCTTTAAGTAAACCGTATGCTGCTTTGAGCCGACCCGAAGTGTCGTTTCCCATTTAACTACGTACCATCTTCCTACCGTCGCCGAAGACTTTGCGAGAGTTGTGCTTTTGCGGCGAAACAATTTTTCGGAAAACGTCAACCGCTTCACGAGATCTTTTCCCGCCAGGCACAACGAGGCTCCCGACGAATCTACGGATGCAGATCGTAATTCATACGTTGAATTAATAAGAAATTGAAAAGTCACATTTCCTACATTCGGCATCATTATAGTATCAAGCTCCGTCAAAGTTTTTCCATTGTAAAAAAAAATCTGAAGCTCATTCGGCGACGCTAATAGAACAAACAATGCGAAAATAAAATTCACTTTTTCCTCTCCGATAAACTCATTATAATTACGCCATTCAAGAAATCAAATGGCGGTTGTCAAATAGCCCGCCTTGGATGACAATGACTGGCTCACACTGGTTGATAACCTGCAAGAAGAATGGCTTGCATTTTCGGGTGGGTTGCAGTTACTTACTCCGCAAAAAATCGAAAACACGCCCAAAATGATTCAAATAGAAAGATTTTCCGAAGGATTTTGTGAAGATGACCAAGGTTGAACTTGAAGAAGCTCTGGAAAAGCTTAGGTATTTGGATATTCCAATTTGTGAATTATCTCCGAAAATTAGCGGCACTTTCTTGAAACTGATAAGAAAAGTTGAGTCCGAGAAATCGAGAAAGCGCATATATTTCAAGCCGGAATATTACCTCGGCACTGGCTGGGGTTGCGTTAATAAAAGCATCTCCATTGAAATCCCGTTTTGGTTTCAAAACGAAACCATGATGGCGATTGAGGACGAGATGGCATACGACGGCGTCGAAAATGAAAATGAAATCAAAATGGGACTTCGACACGAGTTGGGGCACGCGGTGAATTACGCATATAAAATTTATCTCGATCCTGAATGGAAAAAAATATTCGGAAATTTCAACAAAAAATATTCCGATAGCTACCGTTTCAATCCCTGGAGCAAACGGCACGTGAAGCATTTGCCGGATTACTAAGCGCAAAAACATCCTGATGAAGACTGGGCCGAAACCTTCGCAGTGTGGCTGACTCCCGGAAGCAACTGGCGACGCGTTTACGCAAAGACCCCTGCTCTGCAAAAACTTTTTTACGTTGACAGAAAGATGAATGAGATAGCCGGCAAGGAACCGTTGAACACGAAGATCAAGTACGACGCACCGATAGAGAAAGTGAAGATGACGATCCGTGAATTTTACGGCGTCGATTATGAAGACATCAGCCCATCGGAACAATTGCTGGAAGATGTCGAGGCGATGAGAAGGATTTTTCCAAACGGGTTTCATTCCAAGAAAAATTTGCGGGACGCATGGAAACTTGTGCATAAATTTTCTCCATTAATTTCCGATAGGCTTTCCGAAGAATTAAACATTCCGCATCATTCGACAAACAGAGTCTTGCACATACTTGAGAGCATCTGTAAAACTTATGATCTCAAAACCCGACAGGGAGACGAAGACGAGAAAATAATCAGCATATCGGTTTACCTCTCAAAGAAATTCAGTCAGGATTAGTCGGGGGTGGGAATTGTCCGAACGGCCACTTCGCTGACGCAAAATGCAGCGGAGATAGAACGGAGAATTTCGCAGGCAATCGCCAGGTCGGACAATCCATCACGCGAAGTAAAGCTGATCGCCGTATCAAAAACTTTTCCGGCGGCAAAAATTACGGAAGCCATGGATGTTGGATTTTTTCGGTTCGGAGAAAATCGCGTGCAGGAAATTGCCTCGAAGTACGACCAGCTCAAAAATAAAAAGGCAGAATGGCACTTCATCGGGCATCTTCAAACGAACAAAGTCAAAAAGCTACTCGAAGTTCCGACGAAATATATTCATTCGGTGGATAGATTGGAATTGGCTGCCGAGTTAGATCGTCAATTGCAAAGACGGGGGGAGTCGAGGGAAGTTCTTATCGAAGTAAATACATCTGGCGAGGCGAGCAAAAGCGGGGTTCGACCGGAGAAAGCGGTTGAGCTGATCCGTTCTATATCAGGATTTCAAAACCTGAAGGTCAAAGGCTTAATGACTATCGGTGCATTGGCCGATGATGATAACATGGTACGCAAATGTTTTGTGAAACTTCGTGAAATATTTTTCCGCGTAAGAAGCGAAGCGATTAATAACGTCGATATGTTGGAACTTTCGATGGGAATGTCCGGCGATTTTGAAATTGCGGTGGAAGAGGGAGCGACACTGATAAGAATCGGCACGGCCATATTCGGGGAGAGAAAAGCCTAAGCCTGAGTCAAACGAAAAATTCTGCGAGCTCGTTTGTGCGGCTTGCAAAATTTGTATTGTTTATCAATATTTTTTTCATGAAGGTCGTCATGCGTGCTCAGAAAGTGGCAGATGGCAGGAGATAATGTCACGGTTGGGCTGAAAAGCATCACTTGGGTTCTCAGGTTAATTATTTTTGCATGCTGGGCTAGCTGGCTTGGGGCGGAGGCGCAGACAGTTTCATGGTCGAAAATTCAAGGACCATATTCCGGCTCGATACAGCTTCTGATAGTTGATGAAGGAGGGGACATTTTTGCAACGACTTTCGCCGCGCGGGAAGAGATATACCGTTCGACCGATGGAGGGGGAAATTGGCAGCAGGTATATAGTCTGCTGAGTTACGGATATGAACCTGCTCTTGCTGCCGACTCCTTAGATAATGTTTATTATGGTGACATACAATCGGGGCTGTTCAAATCTACCGACAAAGGAACATCATGGTTCAAGACAAGCCTCGCTGGCGGCGCATCTGCTGTTGCAGCTATTTCAGGAAACAGACTCTGTGTCGGCGGACAACAGACAGTTTCGATTTCTAATGACGCGGGAAAAACATGGTTGGTATCGCAGGTAAGAACTGACCCCGGGGACGCATCATCAATTGCCGAGGATAGTTCTGGTAACCTTATCGCCGGGTTTTATCGCTTCTTCGGATACGCTTCGTACGGTGGGGGAATCTATATTTCGACCGACAGCGGAAGAACATGGCAATCCTTTGGGATGCCGTCATATTCGATCCTGTCGGTTGTTGCGGACAAAGCAGGGAAAATTTTCGCTTTAGCGACAAGCGACAACATAAACAATAGCATCTATTCAGCAGTTCCGAAAAGCAGCAATTGGACCCAGGGTGTCTCTGGAATTCCATACGGAGTAAACATTGCCGCATTACAAACCGACAGATTTGGAGAAGCAGTCGCCGTGACAGACGCGGGGATCTTTGTTTACGATGACGCCGCATCAAAGTGGAATGGTGTTACGCCCCCTGTGTCCTCTGCATCGGCAACATCAGCGGTCTTTGACCTGAATGGCAACAGCTATGTTGGTACAGATCAGGATGGGGTTTTTGTCCTCCATAATCTGTCAACAAGCTGGGTGCAATGCGGGATATTTGATGCTTCAATTACTTCATTAGTGGTTGACCAATCGGACAGTTTATATGCTGGTACAGGAGATGGAATTTATAAATACCATCCGGATGCCGGGACCTGGACCAGAGCATCAAACGGACTAAAGCATGGTACTGTCTTTTCCATTAAGCTTTCGACTTATAATCAGCGGCTATACGCTCCGACTTCAGACGGATTATTTTTTTCCAATGACGGTGGAAATCATTGGTACATTTTGACTGGAAACTGGGTGTACGATATTATCGAAATTTCCGAGTATAACGTTTTTGCCGGATCTACAGGTGGAATTCTCTATTCACTTGATGGGGGCGCGACATGGGGATCTTTGCATAGCATCGGCTTGCCGCTCACAAGTATTTACTGTCTGTCTGATGAATATGGATCTTTATATGCTGGCACAGCATATAATGGGATCTTCGTATCGACTGACGGCGGAGATTTTTGGTCGCAAATGGGGATTTCCTCGCCGTTGATGTTTTGCAACGTCAAGACTTTGACACAGACGTTTGGAAGGCTTTTTGCCGGGACGGATACTGCGGGTGCGTTCATTTCGGATTATGGAGAAGATGATTGGACACACATCTCAACGATCACGGCTTCCGGCGTTTCTTGTTTCCTGGCGAACG
Organism: Candidatus Kryptoniota bacterium; assembly: GCA_049278975.1. Taxonomy (GTDB): domain Bacteria; phylum Bacteroidota; class Ignavibacteria; order Kryptoniales; family JAKASW01; genus JAKASW01. Next base: position 4,534 of record JBAPNE010000020.1, on the reverse strand, counting down.
AATATTCCAGCGCCTCGATGTTTGATGAGACGATTTTTGCGGGGACAGTAGGTGGGGGCATTTTTGAATCGAAAGACTTGGGCCAAACCTGGAATCCGATGAATGACGGACTGATAAACTTAAATGTGTCGTCTCTGGCAGTGGATTCACTCGGTTATTTGTACGCTGCCACCGACAGCGGAATATTCAAGAGCGTAAATATCATTGACGCAGTTTCCGAACCAAATTTACCTCCCCAATCTTTTTCTTTGAGTCAAAATTATCCAAACCCGTTTAACCCGAGTACTGTGATCAGCTATGAGATTTCTACCGTCGCCCACGTCACTTTGAAAGTTTATGATGTACTCGGAAGAGAAGTCCAAACGTTAGTGAATCAAAAGCAAAGTCCGGGCAAGTACACCGTGAAGTTCGAGGGAAGTAAACTATCCAGCGGAGTGTATATTTATCGTCTGCAAGCCGGTGGCTTCACGAAGACGAAGAAGATGGTACTGATCAAGTGATTCTTATTTCTCTAAACTCGAAATGCCGCATGGCTCTCCACATTCAAAGTCTGCGCGTCCGGTTTTTTCTAACTTGCTTTTTGCTTTTAAGTTCTATTGAGTTCCTGAGTTGCAATCAACCGTTTCAGCCAAAGGTGGAATATACCCCAAAGTTGGTTCTCTACTCAGTACTTTTCGCAAACGACCAAAACGTTGTGGTGCGGCTCACGTCGACAGTCAGTTCCGCAAACGGCAATTTCTCAGTCCCAATCCATGGAGCAGATGTAAGGTTAGGGACGCCGTTCGGATTTGATGTACCTTTACACGACTCGACATTTATAAATGGAAATGACACAGTATCTTATTATTCCCTTTACTTCCCAATCTTCATCGCTGGCGGAGAGCAATATGAAATCACTGCAAAAAAAGAAGGTTATGATTCTGCATACGCCATGGTCACTGTTCCGAATAGTTTTGTTACAATTCCCGATCAGGACGCTTACTCTGTGATGATGCAGCCTAAAGATGCGAGCAATGACATTTTGCTCAAGGTATTTCTTTCCCCGTCAACTAGAGCCGAATTCAATCAAGTCCTGGTGGAATACAGGGGCTTTGACAACTCGGGACAATTCCATGTGGGCTCTGTAAGTGTTTTACCGGTGGATTCAACGAACCCATTCAACGAAGTGCTGTCGAGCTATGTTCCATTAGATATCAACATTTATCAATATAAATCTGCATTCGCTCTCGCTCAATTGTCAGCCGATAGTCTGAAGCGATCTCATTTATATGTAGATATTATTGTGACACAGGTCGACGACAACCTCTACAGATTTTTCATTACATCAAATCGCTCGGGTAACCTTCTTTCGTTGAGAACAGACAAAATTATCTTCACGAATATTTTTGATCAGCAAGGTGAAGGCATCGTAGCGGCCGCGGCAGTTGACACAACGAGGGTATTTCTCTATTGAAGAATTTCCAACACGAAGTGCGGGATCTCGTCATCGTGTGTTCCATATGTTTTCTTTGCGTACCATTGTTGAAGGCACAGGAAAACAAGATAACGATTCAAGGGTCCATCATAGATAGCTCCAACGGTGAGAGAATACCGTATGCATCGGTGATGATCTACGGTACGAAGATCGGAAGTGTGGCAGATGTCAACGGATATTTTATTTTGAGAAATGTCAGTCCGCAAAACATCGAACTGCGAATAACTGCGTTGGGTTATGAAACCAAGACAGTTATTATTGGGAGCGTTTCTGGGACGGTTATGGCAGTTCAGCTCGAATTGGCGGAATCGCCGAAGACGCTCCCGGCAGTTACAATTACGGGCCAGCAAAATGTTGGCCCTGGCGGAAACGTTAGTACCGAAATCATTACTAAGGAAGAACTGCAAAAAAATGTGGGTGTATTCAAAAATGATGTTGTCCAGTATGTAACCCAATTGCCGGGTGTGGTTACGACGAGCGGTGTGTCGAGCCAATACTTTGTCCGAGGCGGCGGGGCGGACGAGAATTTAGTGATGATTGACGGGATGCAGGTTTATAATCTTTCTCATGCCTTCGGGCTTTTCAGTTTCGTCGATCCGCTAATTGTGAAAGTGGCAAACTTCAGCTCCGGCGGCTTCGGGGCGCAATACGGCGGGAGACTGTCATCGGTATTCGATATTCATACGATTGACGGCGACAATCGCAATTACAAAGCCGCAGGAACGTTTGATCTTCTTTCATCCGATCTGGAATTAACCGGTCCTATTTCAAATGGTACAAGCAGCTTCCTAGCTTTCTTCCGACGCCCGCTTTCTGAGAACGTGCTCAATAAATTTTATTCGTTAGGATTGCCGTTCGATTTCTACGACGGATTTGCGAAAGTCACTACCGACTTGTCGGGCACGGGACATTTAAGCGCTGAGTTCCTGACAAGTGCGGATAGAATCGTATCTCAAGATCAGACGCAGCCGGATTTCACTTGGGAGAATAATTCCGGCGCCGTTTCGGGAAGTTATTTCGTCGGAGATCAATTTAATATGGACGGGGAAATTGCATGGTCCTCTTACAAAGCCGAACAGCTGCCGAATGAATCCGTCGGGCTGTACCATCAACTCTCTCAAATTTCAGATCCTTCACTTTACGGCAACATCACTTCATATTTAGAATCACGCGACGAATTAAATATCGGGTTCATGTTCAGTTTTCCGACTTACAATTATTCTTTTACGAATACTTATGGAAGTGAGATCATCCAATCGGAAACTCAGATTGAACCTGATGCTTGGGTGACCTATTCCTTCAAAAGCAGCAGCAAGCTTTCGTTCGAAGCGGGTTTCAGGACCGATCTTCAGAAAATGTTCACGGATATTTCAGGAGGTGGTTACGGATATTTGGCAGAGCCGAGGTTGTCGGTTTCATACAAAGTTGACGAGCCAATCTCCGTTTATGCTGCGTACGGGATTTACCACCAAAGACTGATCGATCTCAACGATGAAAATTTGGTGTTTACTCCATTCGAGCTTGTGGCGGCGGCGCCTGATACTGCCGGCGATGAAACCGCTTCGCAATATATTTTCGGTATCTCCATATCCCCTAATATTTTGAGTAATATTAAAGCGGAATTTTACTACAAGGATTTTTCCCGCTTGATCGAGGTGAATAGGGATAAGGTGTATAGTTACGAACCGGACTTTCTTGTTGGAGTAGGTGAGGCTTACGGTTTTGATCTCAGTTTCAAATACGACGCAGAAGCATCTTACATCGAGGGGAGTTATTCTTTCGGGAAGACAACTCGCACTTTCGATGGTTTGACATACTATCCGCGTTATGATCTTCGTCATCAAATAAATGTGACTGCAGGTTGGGAGCCATATTCCAAATTTTGGTTAAGAGCTAGATGGAAATTCACAAGCGGTTTGCCGTACACTCCGATAACCGGGTTCTATGGAGTTGTGCAATTCGATCCGTACAATTTGCCGGGTTACTCGAGCCAGCCGCTCTATAGTCAAGTTCTTTTCGGAAATCTAAACACCGCGCGGCTGCCGGGTTTTCAGAGCATTGACATCAGTGCTTCTTACGACGTGAATTGGGATTGGGTGCATTTCGGTGTTCAAGGGGCATTGATAAATGTTTATAACAAGAAAAATGTTTTCTACATAAATAATGTCTCCGGGGATGTCGTCTATCAATTGCCGACGGTGTTTAATCTATCGATTAGCTGGAGTATCTGAACTTTAATATATCAGGCTCATGACTCTTCTTGAACGAAACTTCATTCCCTTTTATATTCATTGAATGAATACCGTTCATTTGTTTCAGTCTAAAGAAGATATTGTTGTGCCGAAGATATTTTGTCTCGGTAAGAATTACGCCAAGCATGCTGCTGAGATGAAGTCGGAAGTGCCGGATAAACCCGTCGTCTTCATGAAGCCGTCGAGCGCGATCGTCCATGATGGTGCAAAAGTCAATATTCCTTCACTCACCAAAGATTTTCATCATGAAACCGAGATTTATTTTGTCATCGGCAAGGACGGCAAGAACATCCGCAGCGAAACCGCGAGATCGTATGTATCCGCAATGGGGGTCGGGCTCGACTTGACTCTACGTGATGTGCAAACCGAATTGAAGGAAAAAGGAAACCCGTGGCTTATCTCAAAAGGCTTTGACGGCTCGGCACCGATATCGGATGCGGTTACCGTCGATGGTGCGGATTTCGATTCACTCGAATTGAAATTGACTGTCAACGGCAAACTGCGGCAACATGGAAATTATAAAAATACGATATTCAAAATCGAAGAGGTCATAGCTTTTTTATCACAACTATTTACTCTAGAGCGAGGCGATTTGATTTTCACAGGAACACCGGAAGGCGTCGCGCAGCTCAAACATGGCGATAAACTTCACGCCGAGCTTGTTGGCCATACTAGATTGGATATCGAGATTATTTGACGATGCGTGTTATTTCAGTTTCGATTCCAAAAGGGGGGGAAGGCAAGACGACGACTTCGGTAAATCTTGCGGCGAGCCTCGCCGCTGCCGAGAAAAAGACTCTCTTGATAG
>JBAPNE010000019.1:0-8046 GCA_049278975.1 Candidatus Kryptoniota bacterium | reverse complement strand
GATTATTCCGATTGCGAGAAATGCAACGACCCCCAATTTCATAAATGAGCTCAAATAGTCACGCGGCGAGAGAAGTAACCACACCGGCAGGACGGATGCGAAGAAACCGTAAGTTGCCATTAAGATGGTTAATGTATGCCGATCAAATGTAAAGAACGGAGCGAGCGAAGATTCCGGAATATATTTGCCGAGGATAACTGCTAATGTCAGGAGGACCACCCCGATGATTGTTGCTTCTACCGTTTTTCCTTTTCTAAATTTGAACATCCAGAGGCCCATGAAAATGGCAATGGGAATCGTCATCCCGATGGCGAATGTTCCCCATGAGCTTTCAGCGAGTGCGTTCACAACCACTATGCCGAGTCCCGCGAGAGCGACGACGACGATTAAAAGGATTGCAATCGACGCAAGCACACCGCTGACCGGGCTTATCTCTGAGCGTGCAATTTCCGCGAGAGATTTTCCATCATGGCGCACCGATGCGGCAAAGATAATGAAGTCTTGAACTGCGCCGGCGATGATTACTCCCAACAACAGCCACAAAAATCCCGGTAAAAAACCGAACTGTGCCGCGAGAACGGGTCCGACGAGCGGTCCTGCGCCGGCGATGGCCGCGAAGTGATGCCCGAAGAGAACCCACTTACTCATCGGATAATAATTGTGTCCATCATATAACCTATGTGCCGGAGTCACGCGGGAATCGTCCAGCACGGCAACCTTTGCTGCGACGAAGCTGTAATAAAATTTATAGACCAGCGCGAACACGGCTAAAGACAGAATGATGAGCGGCATAGCATTCATCTGGAATATCTCCTCGTTTGCCCCAAAGTTTAATTAATTATCCTGTGAATGTAAATATCCGAACTATGAGCCATGACCTAATTGCTGAAAGCATTCCCTTGCAGGTCTATCCTTCTATTGTTAAATTAATTTTTGCAATTTCAAATTATGGGGATGTAGCTCAGTGGTAGAGCATCTGCCTTTTAAGCAGAGGGTCGCAGGTTCGATCCCTGCCATCCTCACGCAGCAGCAGTGGAGGAGTGGCTCATTAGCAAAAGAACGGACGAAAACCCCTTCGTCATGCCTTCCCCGCTTCTCATCTTCGTGACCCAACCGGAGTTTATTCGCAATTCACATTTAGCAGAAGCGAGAGGATGTGACCGTGAAAATTGTTGTGCCATTACTTAACTTCAAATGCTAACTCAAATAATTATGACAGGAAAAAATAAATATATGATGCCGCCGGGATTTCGAAATTGAAGCTTGCTGTTATCGGTTGCGGACGCTGGGGAATTAATCATGTGAGAACAGCCTATAGATTGTTTGGAGAAAAGCTTGTGTTGGTTTCGGATCTTGATCAGTCAGCGTCGGAAAAAGTAAAGAAGATTTCAGCCTCGATTCCCTTTACGACAAATTCGGACGAAGTAATTAGCAATCCAGATATTGATGCTGTGATAGTTGCGACACCCGCAGCGACGCATTATTCGGTCACGCGCGGCCTCCTCATGAACGGGAAAAATGTTCTTGTCGAGAAGCCGATAACTCTTGAAGAGTCGGAAGCTCGTGAGCTGATCGCGATCGCCGGCGAAAAAAAATTGAAACTGATGGTCGGGCATGTGCTTCTGTACCACCCTGCGGTTTTGAAACTGAAAGAGCTTGTCGATGCGGGAAAAATCGGGAAGTTGCAATATGTTTACAGCAACCGGTTGAATTTCGGTACCGTCCGCACCGAGGAAAACATTCTCTGGAGTTTCGCCCCGCACGATATTTCCATAATGCAATTTCTTTTGGGCTCGAATCCCGATCATGTAGAGGCAAGAGGCGCGTCTTTTTTGCAGAACAATATCGAAGACTCGACAATTACTTACCTGTCATATCCGGGAAATATTCACGCGCACATCTTCGTGAGCTGGCTTCATCCTTTCAAGGAACAAAGATTGGTGGTAATAGGCGACAAGGGGATGATAGTGTTTGAAGACAGCTCCCCTAAAGATAAGCTCAAATTTTATCCGAAGGGATTCAACAAAGCGGAAGGCTCACTTGAAAAGTTCGACGGCGACTTTGAAGTAATAAACCATGAGGATAAGCAGCCTCTTGCGGAAGAGCAATGCCATTTCATTAAATGTGTAACAGAGAATCGAACGCCCTTGACCGACGGGAGCCACGCTCTCGAAGTCTTGAAAATTCTCAAGCGGGCTGAAAGGAGTCTTAATAGAATGCAGTCGGCAGCAAGCGAGCAAAAATATTACGTTAATGAGCACGCAGTCGTCGATGAAAATGTGCTCATCGGTGAAGGTACAAAGATTTGGCACTTCTCTCATGTCCAGTCCGGTGCGAAAATCGGCAGCCATTGCACAATCGGACAGAGCGTGAACGTTGCGAACAACGTCACGATTGGGAATTATGTAAAAATTCAGAACAATGTGTCGGTCTATGAAGGAGTCGAGCTCGAAGATTATGTTTTTTGCGGACCATCCATGGTATTTACCAACATCAAAGACCCGAGGTCAAAATATCCGCAAGTCGGCTCGAAATATTATATTAAAACTCTGGTAAGGGAAGGAGCGTCATTGGGAGCGAACTGTACCATTGTCTGCGGCAACACTATCGGAAGATATGCGTTCATCGGGGCCGGTGCGGTAGTCACGAAGGACGTGCCAGACTTTGCTTTGGTGGTCGGCAGTCCAGCAAAAGTAATCGGATGGGTAAGCGAAGCCGGACGAAAATTGGAATTTGATAAAAACGGGTTTGCTTCTTGTGAAAAATCGAAGAAGAAATACAAACTCGAGAATGGCTCTGTGAAAGAGGTCGTGCGATGAGAGTTCCCCTTTTAGATTTGAAAGCACAGTACGCTTCCATCAAAGATGAAATAGCCGGAGCTTTAACAAGAGTAGCGGAGTCTCAATATTTTATACTCGGACCGGAAGTAGAAGCGTTCGAAAAGAGTTTGGCTTCTTATTTAGGATGCAAACATGCGATCGGGGTATCTTCAGGAACTGACGCGCTCTTGATCGCTTTGATGGCGATTGATATTAAACCGGGAGACGAAGTTATACTGCCGACATTCTCATTCTTTGCGACCGCAGGCGTAGTGGCACGGATGAACGCGGTTCCGGTTCTCACCGATATCGACCCGGTGACATTTAATATGGATCCGGATGACATCGAAAAAAGAATCACGAGGAAAACGAAAGCAATTATTCCTGTCCATCTTTATGGACAGAGTGCGGATATGGATCCGATCATGGCGATTGCTAAGAGGCATTCGTTGAAAGTGATAGAGGATGCGGCACAGGCGATCGGTGCGCAAAATAAAGATGGGAGAAAAGCCGGAACGATCGGTGATATCGGCTGCTATTCGTTCTTCCCAAGTAAGAACCTTGGCGGGTTTGGTGATAGCGGGTTGGTTGTAACGAACGATGACGAGCTGGGAGAACGCTTAAGGATAATGCGAGTCCATGGCGGCAAGCCGAAATATTATCACAAAGTTATTGGAGGTAATTTCCGATTGGACGCGATCCAGGCTGCCGTTCTAAATGTGAAGCTGCCGCACTTGGAAGCATGGTCGGAGAAACGGCGGCAGAATGCGTCGATGTACACGAAGTGGTTCATCGAAGCTGGGCTTGCGGAGAGAGAAGGGAATACGTCGTTTGATCCGAAGAACAAGGTTTTGCTTCCGAAAGCTGTGTATAAAGATTCGGGCCACAAAAACTATCACATCTATAACCAGTATGTAATCCGTGTCGAGAAGAGGGATGATCTGAAAAAGTTTTTAGCCGTCAATGATATCGGAACGGAAATCTATTATCCTGTCCCATTCCATCGGCAGGAATGTTTCGCGTACCTGAAATGCAAAGATTCTGATTACCCGCACTCGAATTTTGCCGCCAGTCATTCGCTTGCGCTGCCGATTTATCCGGAGCTGGCTCAAGACCAAATCAAATATGTCGTGACTTCAATTGACGAGTTTGTAAAACAAGTTCGAAAAGGATGACGTGTCAGGCGGACCGTCGCGAAGGGATACTCGCTTCGAGCTTTCGACAAAAGCAAGTTATCTACAAATTTAAGAATGATAATTAAAATTTGAGAATTACCTTATGAGGATTTCTATTATAGGTGCCGGTTACGTCGGCCTTGTTACAGGCACTTGCTTTGCTGAAACAGGCAATCAAGTGATTTGCATGGACGTGGACTCAAAGAAAATCTCTCGACTAAAAAAAGGGAAGTCTCCGATTTATGAGCCGGGTCTGGATTCGTTGCTCGAAAAGAATTTGAATGCGAAAAGATTGACATTCACAACGTCAATTAAAGAGGCTGTAACAGATTCCGAAGTAATTTTTCTTTGTCTTCCGACTCCGCCCGGTGCCGACGGGGGTGCAGACCTTAGATATGTAATAAATGTTGCCGAAGAAATCGGAAAAATAATGAGCGGACACCCCGGGGGGGATGCAGGAGAAACTAAGCATAAGTTGGTTGTTACAAAGAGTACGGTCCCGGTAGGAACCGGTGATAAGATTAAGGAGATATTCAAGAAATATCCTAACGCGAAACTTGATGTAGCTTCCAATCCGGAATTTTTAAAAGAGGGGAATGCCATCCAAGATTTTATGTCCCCAGACCGTGTGGTGATTGGAACGCACGATGATAGTGTCGCCAATATTATGAGGGTTTTATACGCGCCGTTTATGAGGACATCAGAGAGGCTTATGGTGATGGATCAGCGGAGCGCTGAACTAACAAAGTATGCAGCCAACACTCTTCTTGCGACGAAAATTTCTTTCATCAATGAGATAGCTGATTTGTGCGAGGTAGTTGGTGCCGATGTCGAAATGGTAAGAAGAGGATTGGCTTCCGATCCGAGAATTGGTTCGCAATTTCTTTTCCCCGGAATCGGGTATGGAGGGTCGTGTTTTCCCAAAGATGTCCGGGCTCTGCGGAAAACCGGGGAAGAAGCAGGAATACCCCTCCCTATTTTGGAAGCGGTCGAAGCGGTCAATGCACGGCAGAAACAAATTCTTCTCAAAAAGATCTTGGAGTATTTTGGAAAATCGTTGAGAGGAAAAATTGTGGCTGTCTGGGGTCTTTCGTTCAAGCCGCGTACGGACGATCTGCGTGAGGCGCCGTCGGTTGTTATTATCGACGGCTTGCTAAAGGCCGGCGCTAAAGTTTATGCACACGATCCCGTTGCTAATGCGAACGCCAAAATTATTTTTGGAAAGAAGGTGAGTCTTTTCAAGAATAGTTACGACGCGCTGAAGCAAGTGAATGCTTTGGTTGTGGCAACCGAATGGAATGAGTTCCGACAGCCAGATTTTGAAAAGATGAAATCTCTTATGAGAGAGGCAGTGATATTTGACGGACGCAACGTTTACGATCCGGCAACTGTGAGAGAAAAGGGATTTGTTTATTTCGGAATAGGAAGGAAATAGTATCTCTTATCTCTCCACAAATCGTAATGACGCTTATGCGGTTTTTTCTTCGCTGCTGCCAAACTGAGGCACTCCGGGGATTTCTATCTAATTCGGATCAAACTCATTCAACAGGCTTAAATGTGATGAGCGATGTTGTCATAGTGTTTTAAATCACACCTGTCCATCAACCAATCGCATGCACCATGGCAGGAAGGGTGCTTACCGAAAGTGTGATCCACTATCTGCCCGGTGTTCTCCCTCATCTTCAATATGCCGTTTTTAAGTCGTTTTAAGCGTTAAAGTCTTGTTGAGGTGTTCCGATACAATCAATACCATAATGAAACAATCCAATTCCATGATGTTTTTTTCGCCTTGGCGGGAAATATGTACAAAATCAAAATTTTTGCAAAAAGCCCTTGACAAATTGCGTAACTCTCATTATAATAACTCTTGAATCTAATGGAGACGGCATACTTCATTTTGCCGGGCAAGCGAAAACGTGATAAAAAGTTTACGATTTCTTTGTTTGTTACATAAAGAAAGTATTAGTAAGTTATAAATGTTATTCGTATGAAAAAGTTTTTGGACATAAATGAATTTTGATTACAGCAGGTTTTGTCTTGATGACAAAAGAAACATTCTTATTATTATTGATAAAAGGCGGGCAAGCGATCGCAAGTCAGCTCATAGTGGTACACCAAGCTTGTTTGCGTTATCATCAATCCGAAAAAATCATATCTTACAGGAGGTAAAATGCTAGAAACACGTTTCGGTTTTCGAAGGCTCAGTGCGTCCTGGGTCATAGCGAGCTTCATGCTTGTGGGGATGTTAAGTTTCTCCACGGCGAGAGCTCAGACCATCGACACCGTAGGTCATTTCGTAAAGGCCTTTACGGTGAACTTGGAAAATAAGGCGTCACAGGACGCTGTCCAGCTACCGAGCTTTACGGTCAACGTTAGCGTCGGCGTCGCTTTAGGTGATTCGACGATATCAGTGACTCTTAAGAACACCAATTTCTCATTTGTGGAACGCGGACCTTATAAGGTTACTGTTCTGAGCGGCACCTTAAAGGCAGATAGTGCGCGCGTCAGTGCCGACTCGAGTACTCTCACAATCCAACTGACGGGTACTGGCACTGCGGACACGCTGACGGTTTCGCCCGTGTACGTCGTAGCTAACACAACAACAGCTTTTAATAATGGATCAACGGTAGATTCCTTGCATTTAGCTATAGGTACAATTAGCGGCAAGGGTTTAGGATTAATATTGCTTCCGGGATCTGTTTATCAAGCAACTATAAGCACCCCGCCGGCCAGTCCGGTCGTCGCTGGTGCAAACATTACTGCCACTTTGACTTTAAAAGATTTCTTCGGTAACGTGTCCGGCGACTCTAACACAGTAGTTCCATTGGCTGCGGTATTGGATCCCAGTCATTCGTCACCCAACGGCACACTCACTCAAACAGGTTTGGTAAAGACGCTCACGCTAGGAGCTCCGGGCACTGATACCTATGCCTACACTGCGACATACACGAAGGCAGAGCCAATCGATCTTTCGTTCTCCACATTGGCTGGTACAATATACTCGGGTCAAGTTGTTGTAAACCCCGGTACAGCTTCAAATCTTCAAGTGACAAGGCCGGCCACTGAGACATTTACAGTTGGCGGAGCGGCTCTTGGCAGCTGGGTAGGATATGTCACAGACAAATTTTCAAATCCCATTGACGTCTCCGGTACGGGCGCAGCCTATGGTGCTGACGTTGCCGGTGTCTATCTTCATGTGGACGAAGCAACTTCGCATAATGGAGTTGTTTCCGGTACAGGCTTTGCGGGCGACTCAATGGTGTTTGTCGCAGGCGCCGCTGGTAAGACGGCCAACATAAGCTTTTTGCCGAGTAATTTTTATGTAGGCTCAGACTCGTTGGTATTTTCCTTAAAGTTGACAGGATCTCCGATAGCTAAGTACATCGATCCTTCAATTGTTATCAACCCGGGCCCTGCGACCGGAGTAATTGTAGATTATTCTGGGACGACTAACGGTACAGCGGTAACGGAATCAATCGCCGCCGGAACGACGGTATGGGCTCGTGCATTTTTGCGCGACACGTATGGTAACCCGGTCAATGTAACAAGCTCGACGGGTGTTTTCACGATCTCAGGTAAGAACGGTCTTGGCACGGCTCTTGGCACAGCGACATTGACCAGTCTTATTACAGAGAATCAATATCCGAACACGGTAAAGACTGCAATTGGTGCAGCGATTCCTTACACGGTTTCGACGAACGTCAGAGCATCGGGAGCAGACAGTATACTGGCGACTTCCGGAGCATACAGCACAACACTGACGATTCAGAATCGCAGCAATATTCCTGCATCGATAAAGAATCTGGCACTGGAACTTTTTGGAAGCAGCAAGGGTGTTGGTCCAAAGGATTCAAAAGGCCTGACGCTACTCACGGCGGGTCAAGACAGCTCGCTCATCGCCTCGAATTACGCGAACACAATGACACTTGTTGATACAGTTAAAGATCAGTACGGCAATTTGTGCGTCGCTCCCGGAACGGTTACGATAGCTCCTCTGAAGGCACAGTATGCGATCTATTATTCGACCGGCGGACTCGTTAAGTTCGTGCGGA
>JBAPNE010000018.1:0-12061 GCA_049278975.1 Candidatus Kryptoniota bacterium | reverse complement strand
GCTTCATACAGAAACTGACCAAGCTCAAGGAAACTCCACTCGAAACAGCAGAAAAATTGGAGCAGCTTCGAGTCCTCGAGAATGGCTACAAAATAAAAGTGGCAATCGTGCAGGAAGATACGATTTCAGTTGACGTTCCGTCCGACATAATCGCTGTGGAAAATTTTCTTTCAAATCAACATCAAAAGAATAGGGGCATGTAAATTGGCAAAGCGAAATATAAAATATATTTTTGTTACGGGCGGCGTTGTCTCTTCACTCGGAAAAGGAATCGCAGCCGCTTCACTCGGCTTGCTTCTCAAGTCGAGGGGACTCAGTGTCGCGATGCAAAAGTTCGATCCCTACATCAACGTGGATGCCGGCACAATGAATCCGTTCCAGCATGGCGAAGTTTATGTCACCGACGACGGCGCAGAAACAGACTTGGATCTCGGACACTATGAACGTTTTCTCGATATTACCACGACACGCGCAAGCAACACGACGACAGGCCAGGTTTATTATGAAGTGATTTCAAAAGAAAGACGCGGTGATTATCTCGGCGCTTGCGTCCAGGTTGTGCCGCACGTGACCGACGAAATTGCAAGACGATTCTCGGCACCTTATGAGAACGGAAATTACGACGTGGTCATCACAGAGATCGGCGGAACGGTCGGTGACATCGAGGGACTTCCATTCCTCGAAGCGATGCGGCAGTTCATGCTGAAGGTCGGAAGAAGAAATGCAATCAACATTCATGTTACTCTCGTTCCTTACATCGAGGCTGCTGGCGAAATCAAGACGAAGCCGACACAGCACAGCGTGAAGAACCTTTTAGAGATCGGGGTACAGCCGGAAATCTTGATCTGCAGAACAGCGAAGCGAATTACGCGCGACGTGAAAGAGAAGATTGCAATGTTCACGAACATCAAGGCGGATTCGGTCATCGAAGGACGAGACGTGGAAACAATCTATGAGATGCCGCTCATATTCAGGAAACAGCGGCTCGATCAAATAGTCCTGGACAAATTAAATTTGCATGCAAAGGAAGCAAATCTAACTGACTGGGAAAAAATGGTTGAGCGGGTAAAAAATCCGAAGTACAATGTGAAAATCGGAATTTGCGGAAAGTACACTGAGCTTCGCGATGCTTACAAAAGCATCCGCGAATCATTTATTCATGCGGGCGCCGAGAACGACGCTAAGGTGGAACTCAAATGGATTGCCGCAGAGGATATTGAGAAAGATGGTACAGAATCTCATCTATCAGATATTGACGGGCTTCTCGTGCCCGGCGGATTCGGCGAACGAGGAATCGAAGGGATGATCACCGCGATCAAGTACGCGAGAGAGAAAAAAATTCCATATTTCGGAATTTGTCTCGGAATGCAGACGGCTATCATCGAGTTTGCGCGTAACGTAGTCGGATGGAAGGATGCTAACTCGTCGGAATTTAAGAAGACGGCGCATAGCGTAATCGACATCATGCCCGGACAAAAAACGGTGAAAGAAAAAGGCGGCACGATGCGTGTCGGTGCTTATATATGTATGCTGCAGAAAAGTTCGAAGGCGTATCAGGCTTACGGCGCAGAAGTGATAAGCGAACGTCACCGACACCGCTTCGAAGTAAACAATAAATTCCGGAAGAAGATTTCCGATGCAGGGATGAAGTTCAGCGGAATATCGCCGGATGGTCAGCTTGTTGAAATGTCGGAGCTGCCGGATCATCCATGGTTTGTCGGCTGCCAGTTTCATCCGGAATTGAAGTCGCGTGCTGCGAAAGCACACCCGCTGTTCAGGGAATTTATCAGAGCGGCACTCGAAGGAAAAAAAGATTAACTATCTATAGTTTTTCTTAAAGACTTTATCGTGACAGCGACGGGGTATGTAATCGAAAACCGCGTGGGTCATTTTCATATTTTTGTTCCATCTTGTCGATGATGCCGAAATAAACCGAATGGTATCCGAACTTTTCCCTGAGCTTGTCAATACCCTCCAAAAGGTTCGCACGTTTAGTTCTTGATCGCCGGAACAGGTCAAGCTGCATGCATTCACTTCTGATGTTTGTGACGCCAACACCCACAAGGCGAACTTTTAACCCTTGCAGCCAGAGACTTTTGAAGAGGCCAAATGCGGCCGATGCGATTTCAAATTCGGAATTTGTCCGCTCTTCGGAGGTGTAATTTTTCTGGTAGGTTACAAACCTCCGATTCGGGAAAGAACTCTTGGCCCTGAAACCATTAAGCGGCGCACCATCGGAATATCGCATCTTCACGGTAATAGTCGATGCCGCGAGCTTATCCCGGCGCAAAGCTCTCGCGACTTTTTCCGACAAATAGAAAATCACGGATGAAATAAAATCCTCATCGTTTGAATCTTCACTGAATGTTGTGCTTCGCGAAATAGATTTCGCATCATGGTCACTCTCGAAAATCTTGCTGCTTCCAATCCCATTAGCGGCGTTATGCAAATAAATCCCGACAACTCCGAAAATATTTTTCAATGAATCAAGATTGGCGTTTGAAAGTTTTCGAACGGTGTCGATCCCAAGGGACTCGAGCACTTCATTTGTTCTCTTCCCGATTCCCGGAAGCGCGGAAACCGGAAGCGGCGCGAGAAAATTTTTCTCTTTTCCCACAGGAACGACGAAAAGTCCGTTCGGCGGACGAGATGTTCCATTCAGTCGTCGGAGGCTTGCCGAAAGCGTGCCATGGTCTATTCCGCTCGCCATTTTCTTTGAATAATCAGAAGCCACCTTCGCGCATAATTTGTTCGAAGCAATGCCGATCGATACCGTAATAATCAGCTCCTCTGAAATTGCGCGTTTGATTGCTGCGGCAAGATTGCGCGGTTCGTAATTCCAAGAATGAAGACAACCATCCGCATCAAGAAAAGCCTCGTCCAAACTGACTGCCTGTACCATGGGAGAAAAGTCGTGCAATATCTCGATAAACCTTCTCGAATACTTCTCGTAATTTTTATAGTTTCCCCTCATGAAAATTGCACCAGGCGCAAGGCTGTAAGCTTGCGAAAGAGGCATCGCGGTCTTCACGCCAAGTTTTCTTGCTTCGTAATTCGGACAAGCGACGATTCCACGCTCGGTCGGCAAGCCGCCGATGATGACAGGCTTTCCCTTCAATGCTGGACAAAGTGCTTCTTCGACGGACGCAAAGAAAGCATCAATGTCAATGTGAAATATTGTCGGATATCTATCGTGGTCCATGATTAGCTGATAACTCAAAGGTGATAGCTACCAACAATGAACTGTAAGCTATGATCTCCGAGTTAATTATTTTATCTAAGTCTCTTTACTGTAAGCTGATTATCAAGAAGTCTCAAGACAGCCAAAACTTTCCCGATGATCTTTATTGAAGTTGAGTCTGAATGGATCGGCTCGAAATCCGGATTCTCCGGTTCAAGAATAACCTCGTTTCCATTTTGTCTGAACCTTTTCACTGTCGCTTCTTCGCCATCGATGAGCGCCGCGACAATATCTCCCGATTCCGCCGTCGGCTGCTGCCTTACAAGCACAAGATCGCCGTCGAGAATGCCGGCATTCTTCATGCTTAGTCCTTCTACCATTAGTAAGAAACTACTTTCGCCTTTGACGAACGCTGGATCAAGAACTATTCTTTCTTCAATATTTTCGACAGCAAGAATAGGTTTGCCGGCCGTTATTCTGCCCACAATCGGAACTTCTGTTCCCGTCGGGCGAAACGTTAGCTGTATCCCGCGGCTCTTGTCACGTGTCCGCATGATATGCCCTTTTCGCTCGAGTGCTTGAAGATGTCTCTCCACTCCATGGCTCCACTTTGTTCCAATATGGCCGCCGATTTCGCGAATCGTCGGTGGATAACCGTGCTTTTTGTAATGGCTTTGAATGAATTTCAAGACCTTTTCCTGACGCTTGGTCATGGTTTCCATATCATCCTCCGATGATTAGTAGACATATCTCTACTATAATATGGATTTGAATCAGAAATGTCAAGTCCCTGATTAAGCCGCTATAAAATTCATATTTTCCCGATTTCGACCGTTGTTATAGTTACCTAACTTAATTAGATTCAAAACGTTACAACATCAACCAAATACGGCTGCGAATGGAAAATTTCTGCGAACATCTAAAGGCACAACGCGAAGAAAAAAAAATACGGCTGTCTGATGTAGCAATACAAACGAGGATCAGCATAAAGTTTCTCGAGGAGATCGAAGCGGGCAATTTTGAAATTCTGCCGACCACTTACATCCGGGCATTCATCAGAGATTACGCGAAGGCAGTCGGACTTGATCCCGACGAAACTATAAAGCGTTTCGATTTGCACATGGATTCACTCAAACCAGCAAGCGAGCAGACGCAAACTTCAGAAGATGCCGTGCACAAATCGAAAACTCCCTTCTCGGGACAGGTAAGCCTTACAAGACCACAGAAGTTAGCGGCTGTTGCAGGAGGCTTTGCAATCTTGATTGCCCTTTCCTATTTGGCTTTTTCCCCGAGCAAGAAACAACCAGCAGACATCAATAATTATGAAAACATCGAAGATGTGAATCAGAGGAAGTTCGATTCCGCATACGCAGCCTCAGTCGTTCCACCCGTCGTAAAGTCCGACAGTACAAGGCTCGTTCTCAGTGCAACCGATACTGTATGGGTAAACCTTATCATCGACGACGGAAAGACATACGATTTAATAATGAGGCCGGGGAACAGGTTTACGTTTTGGGGAAGAAGAAAATTCAGCATGACTATTGGAAATGCCGGCGGGCTGCTTGTTGCCCTGAACGGTCACGAATATCCGCCGCTTGGTAAACCGGGCGCTGTAATCCGCAACGTCACAATTTTCAAAGATGGTACAATCAAGAAGTGAAACCCCCATCGGTTGTCAAGGGCGTAAGATCTGAAATAGAAAAATTGCGTAAACAAATCCGCGACCATGATTATCGCTATTACGTCATGGCACAACCGGTAATCAGCGACTTTGAGTACGACGGGTTGATGAAAAAGCTTGCCGAGCTTGAGTTGGAACATCCGGAGCTCGTTACACCAGATTCTCCTACTCAGCGTGTCGGAGGTGAGCCAACAAAAGAATTTCCTCAAGTCCGCCATCCAGTCCCAATGCTCAGCCTGTCTAACACCTATGATGAAAAAGATCTTCGCGACTTCGATAAGCGAATCCGAACATTACTTAGCGGCGAAAAGTACGAATATGTTTCGGAGCTAAAGTTCGACGGTGTCGCGCTAAGACTTGTTTATGAAGATGGACTTTTGGTTCTCGCTGCGACCCGCGGCGATGGCGAAACTGGAGATGAAATAACGGCTAATGTGAAAACAATCCGCTCTATTCCGTTGAGGCTCAACTCAGAAGGTGATATGTCGGAGTTTGCAAATGCGGAAGTGCGCGGCGAAGTCTATATGAATCGTGACGATTTTCAAAAAATGAACCGTGAGCGTGAAGAGGCGGGCGAGAAGACGTTCGCAAATCCGCGCAACTCTACGGCAGGGACTCTTAAACTTCAAGATCCGAAAGAAGTTGCAAAAAGACCACTAAGATTTTTTTCATATTATCTGATATCAAATGATCTTCGCCTGGATTCCCAGTGGGAAAATATCCAGACGATGAAAAAACTTGGGCTCCCTGTCAGCAAGCATGTCCAGCTTTGTAAGAGCATCGACCAGGTTATCGAAGTTGCGCGCCATTGGGAAAATGAACGCGACAATTTACCGTTCGAAATCGACGGCAATGTCATCAAGGTGAATTCTCTGCGCCAGCAGGAAAATCTTGGAGCCGTTGCGAAAAGTCCACGCTGGGCGATTGCCTACAAATTCGCGGCGCGGCAGGCACAAACTCTTTTGAAAGCCATTACCCTTCAAGTCGGCAGGATCGGGACAATCACTCCTGTCGCAGAGCTTGAACCTGTATTTCTTGCAGGTTCGACAATCAGCCGTGCCACTTTGCACAACGAAGATTATATACGCGAGAAAGATATTCGCATCGAAGATACCGTCATAGTTGAGAAAAGCGGGGACGTAATTCCTGCGATTGTCGGATTCATTCCAGAGAAAAGACAACCGAACGCGAGAATTTTTAAATTCCCGGATAAATGCCCTGTGTGCCATGGCACAATTTTCAGACTGGAAGGAGAGGCCGCGCACTACTGCGGCAACTACGAATGCCCCGCACAGGTTCGTGGACGCATAGAGCACTTTGCGGCTCGCCGTGCAATGGACATCGAAGGAATGGGCGAATCTGTCGTGGATCAACTTGTAAGTGCCGGGCTGATGAAAAGCGTCACAGACATTTATGAACTTCGCAAATACAAAGATAAGCTTGAGCAGCTGGAACGCTGGGGAGAAAAAAGCGTCGAGAATCTGTTGGCGGCGATCGAAAAGAGCAAGTTAAGACCTTTCAGCAGACTTCTCTTTGCGATTGGGATTAAACATGTCGGCGAGCGAACAGCACAGATTCTCGCTGAACATTTCCGGTCAATGGATAATTTGAGGAAGTCGTCTCTTGATGAGCTGCAGTTTGTTTCCGATATCGGTCCGACAATTGCCGAAAGTATTTACCACTTTTTCCACGACAAAAGGAATGGAGAATTAATTGCAAGACTTAACAAGTCAGGCTTGCAATTGTCCGAAGAAACAAGAAAGAAGGAAGGAAAACTTTCCGGAAAAACTTTTGTTCTGACCGGAGCATTGTCGAAAATGACAAGAGACCAAGCAAAGGAAAGCGTTGAATCACTCGGTGGGAAAACAACGGAAAGCGTAAGCAAAAATACAAACTACGTCGTTGCAGGTGAAAATCCCGGCTCAAAATACGACAGAGCGCAAAAACTGAACATCTCTATTTTAACAGAAGATGAATTTTTAAAACTCATCAAAAAAAATAATAAATGATTAATATCAGAAACAGAATTGCCGTAAAGTACGCATCTAATCGAACGAGGCATATAGGAAAGTCAATCAACTTCAATGACGCATTAAAAAAATCCGGGACCGCGGTTTTTCTGATGCCGCGAATGAGCATGGAATTTTATCTTGCTCGCTCGGTCGTGGAATCGTTCTCGAGATATTTCCGACGCATCGTTTTGGTTATAACTGAAAATATGAGGGAGCTTGCAACATCCCGCAGCGAATTAGTAGTAGTTTCTCAAGAAGATGAAACCTGGCTCAGGCTGCCATCCCATAGTATCATTTCCCGGCTTCGCCGCGAGAATTTCGACATCGCATTCGATCTTAATTTCTCCGACGATATCTTCATGTCATACCTTTGTCGAAGATCGGACGCGAAAATGTCAGTCGGGTTTTCAAAAACAAATTGCGATCATTTCTATGACATGCAAATAAAAATGCCAGCGAACGGCGACATGAAAAAAGCTTATGAGATTTTGACAAACACAATTAAAATGTTCAAGGAAAAATGAAGAACAAATTATTCGAAACGGAAAACCACAGGGGGCGTACGCTTCTTCGACTGAACACTGAAAAGTTAGATACTCAAGTTTCGTCACAGATTAAAGCCGAGTTCCTAGTGATATGCCAATCGCCGTTGAAGAAACTCATCGTTGATATGAGCCCCGTCAAGTCGTGCGACTCGTCCGGGATCAGCTCGCTCCTCGTTGCTGAACGGCTGATGCGGGAACTTAAAGGCGAGATACACCTGATCATTCCAAACCCGGACGTCCGCAACCTTTTCAAGATTACTCAGCTTGAAAAAGTCTTCTCGATCCACGCTTCCGCCGACGATCTGAACTGAACCGGCCCATATGGTGGAACGGGCTCTAACTTTCCGGAGTTCAAATGGGATTTACTGCGATTGATTATGTAATTGTATTTGTATATTTGATCGGCGTTGCCGTCTTTGGCATATTGACCGGGGGAAAGCAAAACAGCGTCAAAGATTATTTTGTGGGCGGAAGAAAAATTCCGTGGCTTGCAGTGTCGTTCGCCGTGGTTGCAACTGAAACCAGCGCGATCACTTTCATTTCAGTTCCGGGCCTTGCCTATCTGACAAACCTCAATTTTCTTCAGATCGCAATCGGTTATATCATCGGTCGAATCGCCATTGCAATTCTTTTTCTGCCGTCATACTACCGCGGCGAACTTGTTACCGCTTACGAACTATTGAAAACACGTTTCGGCGACAAAACCCGCAATTACGCCTCCATCGTTTTCCTTGTGACAAGAACGTTGGCAACCGGCGTCCGCCTATTCACCACAGCAATTCCGCTCGCCATCATCTTCAAAGCGTACAAGATTTTCACCGGCTATCCGGATACTTTTGTTTACGCGATAGCCATCATCGCCATTACGGTTTTCACCTTCGCCTACACATACACCGGCGGAATCAAGGCGGTTATCTGGACGGACGTCATTCAAATGTTTATTTATGTTGGCGGAGCATCGCTGGCGTTATACATAATGTTGTCCCATCTTCCAGACGGCTGGAACACAGTAGTCGCCATGGCATCGGCGAAGATGAAGTTTCAATTCGTCGATTGGGGGTTCAGCGGCGGACTCGCACACTTTTTCACGATTAAATACAGCCTTATTGCCAGCGTGGTTGGCGGTGCATTTCTCTCGATGGCATCACACGGCACTGATCAGCTCATCGTTCAGCGGCTTCTTGCAACAGATTCATTGAAAAACAGCCAGAAGGCGGTCATCGCAAGCGGCTTCTTTGTTGGAATCCAATTTCTCTTCTTCTTGATAATAGGCGTTTCACTCTTCGCTTTCTATAATGCATTCCCTTTCAGAGACGGCGACCAGATATTTCCAAAATTCATTATCGAGCAGCTCCCGAGCGGAGTCAGCGGGATAATTGTAGCCGGACTGTTTGCGAGCGCGATGGGTTCGCTAAGCGGATCGATAAACTCCCTTGCATCTTCGACGTTGATTGACCTCTATAAGCCATATTTCGGAAAAAATGACAACGACAGAAAAGACTTAAGACTCTCTAAACTCTTCAGTTTTATATGGACCATCATACTTGTCGCAGCGGCTTTTATTTTCTTGAAGTCGAATGAATCTGTGATCGAAATTGCACTTTCAATTGCGTCGGTGACTTACGGCGGACTTCTTGGGACGTTTCTCCTTGGCGTTCTATTCAAGAAGCCGCGGCAGATCGACGCGATTATCGGTTTCACTGCGGGCTTGCTGGTGCTTGTTTATATCTTTTTCTTCACGCCAATAGCGTGGACATGGTACACAATGATCGGTTCGATAGCGACGATCGTTGTGGGACTGACGTCTTCCCGGTTCGGCTCAGTAAGAACGGCACAGAGGCACAAAGTTGAATAAAGAACATTTCCTGCAGTTTCCCATTATATCATCATTTTATCTTTATCCCATCGTGCTTTTCCTACTTTGTGCTCTTTTGTTTTTTTCATGCAGCTCAATTCGACTATCTCAAGAGATGAAGAGTTCCACAAATGACTGGCAGATGTTCGGACAAAATAGCGCGCACAATTCGATGAGCAACATTGCCTCCACAAAAATAGAAAAGGTGTGGGAATATGATGTCGGCGCCGGCTTCGGACAGTTCTCGCCAACAATAGAGGAAGGAATTGTCTTCGCTGCCACCTTGAAGGGTGATGTGTATTCATTGGATGTTAAAACCGGCGATAAAGATGGAGGAAAGTCATTCGGTGGCGCGATATTCTCCGGACCATTGATTTATGACAGCCTGATAATTGTCGCGTCCTCGCAAGCTAAGGAAAATTTATTCGCGTACCATCTTATTTCCAGCAAGGTAATCTGGGGCAAAAATATCGGCGATGTTGAATCTGCACCGACACTAAGCAAAGGCGCCGTCTATGCAGCAACAGTTGCCGGCGATTTGTATAAAGTCGATCCAACTACGGGTAAGGAATCCTTTCACAAGAAAATGCCGGCTCCAATCAGAGTTTCACCCGCCGTTGATGACACTATGATTGTTTTCGGGTGCGACGATGGAAACGTTTACGCGATAAACTCGGTAGATGGGAAAGAAATGTGGAGGTACGATGCTGGTACACCAGTTTGGTGTTCAGCTTCGATTAGCGATTCACTGATTTTTGTCGGGACAAACGGCGGCAAATTGCTGGCGCTACGAAAGAATGCCACGCTTGCATTTGATTTCGCCACGGATGGTAAAATTTTGTCGATGCCGATCTCAGATGACGAAGGAGTTTACTTCGGTTCCGAAGATGGAAACTTCTATGCGATAAATGTTGAAAATGGTGCTTTGATGTGGAAAGTCCAAACCGATTCTCCTGTAATCGCTTCCGCCGCGCAAACGAAAACCGAAGTGATTTTCGGCAGCTTTGACGAAAATCTCTACGTTGTGGAAAAAAGCGACGGCAAAGTGACACAGAAAATACAACTGTCGGGACGCGTCGTGACGGCACCTGCGATTTACAAAGATTATCTGATTGTTGGCGCGGAAGACACCGAAGTGTTTGGCTTTGTGATAAAATGAGTTATACCGATCATCTGCAAACATGCGTAATCAAACTCCTCGGCGTCTTTCTTCGACGCTTCTCATTAAGAAAAGTTCAGAAGATGGCGGCGGCGCTTGGAAAATTTTTCTATAGACATATTCCAATTCGTAGAGATGCCGCGCTTGCAAACCTGAAACTTTGCTTTCCCGAGAAGAGCAAATATGAATTGGAAAATATTCTTGAGGAATCTTATGTGAATGTGGCGACCGTTCTTTTTGAATTTCTCTATTTCCCGAAATTCACACGAGAGAACTTGAAAAATATCGTTGAATTCCCGGACGAATCGCAGCGATTGATTGAGTCGGCGCTCAAACGAGGAAGAGGATTAATACTAATCAGCGGCCATTTCTCAAATTGGGAGCTGGTCGCACTCGCGATCGGTGCTTTCTCGTCCAAACAATTTGCCATAATCGTCCACCCGTTTCACAATAAAGCCGCCGACAAGCTTGCCAACAAATATCGTTCACTCCTCGGCAATTCTACGGTGCCGATGGCAAATTCGATTCGCGCTTCGCTTTCATCGCTGAGAGCAAACGGTATCATCGCACTCCTTGCCGACCAAAGTGCGGCAAAGGAAAGCGCGCAGGCAAAATTTTTCGGAATAGATGTTCCGACTTTTCAAGGTCCGTCATCTTTTGCCCTGCGGACACGGGCTGCGGTTCAAGTCGGCTTTGCCATAAGAAAACAAGATGGTACATATCGCCTTGAGTTGCGTGAGATAGATTACACGGACTTGAAAGACGATTCGGAGAAGAATATTATGGAGCTAACGCAGCGCCATGTTACCGCATTAGAGGAATATATCAGGAAGTATCCCGACAAGTGGCTGTGGTTTCACAAGAGATTTAAACATGTCCCGTCGTTCCATGACATGCTTCAAAAGGTCAAAGACACATGAAAAAAATTCTTGTAATTCAAACTGCCTTTCTTGGCGATGTCATCCTTACCTTGCCGCTGGTTCAGTCGGTAAAAAAAGGAATCCCCGAATCGCAAATTGATTTTATCGCAATTCCGGATACTTCGGACATTCTCAAATCTCATCCCGATATTTCCGAGCTGCTCATTTATGACAAACATGGTAAACAAAAAACATTTTCTGCTTTCGTCCGTTTCAAAAATGAGCTGCGCAATAGAAAATATGACGTCGTTCTCTGCCCGCACCGCTCGTTGAGAAGTTGCCTCCTGGCAAAGCTTTCTCGAGCCGGTATTCGAGTCGGGTTTGATAACTCGGCAATGAAAAGCTGTTTCACTGATTTGCTCCCTTGGCGATTCGGCGTTCATGAAGTTGATCGAAATCTTTCTCTCGTTAAGCCGTTGGGAATAAATATTCGCAGCGAACTGCCAAAGATTTATCCGGATAGCGAAAATGTCGCCGAAGCAGACAGATTTCTTGTCGGAAACAGAATTCGGTCTCCGTTTGCAGTGGTGGCCCCCGGAACGATATGGCAAACGAAACGGTACCCGGTCGAGATGATGGCGGAAGTTGTTCGAAAAATATCGGAGAAATTTGTCGTCGTTGTAATCATCGGCGGAAAAAAGGACATCGGTTTGGCGGAGAGTTTCGAGAAAATAAACGGAAGAGTTATTTCGGCGATCGGAAAATTTT
>JBAPNE010000017.1:0-17423 GCA_049278975.1 Candidatus Kryptoniota bacterium | reverse complement strand
CATATCGCCGTTCCATTTTCAGCCTCACGCGAAATCGACTTGATCGCAGACGAGCACAAGTTACAAGTAACAAGAACCAAAGCAACACATCAGGCGCTCATGAATGCGGCATTCGAAGGAAATTTCGATTTTGTGGGCGGTACAAAAGGCGGTTTTATTTTCCCGAAATTTCTCTTCGCAAGTGATGCTATGTTCTCAGTCGCAAAAATACTAGAGATGACCGCGAAGACCAGGCTTACACTTTCTGCGCTTGATCAGGTTGTTCCCAAGCTTCACATGGTCAAGAAAAATCTCGACTGTCCATGGAGCAAAAAAGGAAGCATAATGAGAAAACTCATCGAGGTAACCAAAAGCGATAAGCGTGAGATGGTTGACGGCATCAAGGTACACTATGATGATGGGACATGGGTACATTTACTCCCCGATAAAGAAAGGGCCGTTTTTCACATTAATGCGGAATCCATCAACAAAGATTTGGCCCAATCTATTGTGGAGAGCTTTGAGTCGAAGATCGTTAGCTGGCTGTCTGATTGGGCGGGCGGGAAAAAGTCAGGACCGCTGGAAAGTGAATTGTAAATTTTAAAACTCTCCACTTATCAATTTTAACTTTTTATTTAAAAATGAAAAGAAAGAAAAATACACGATGAAAATCAGCGACATACTTCAAGAAGAGTTTGTGTCGACAAAATTGCCCGGCAAGACAAAGGAGGAGGTTCTTAATTCATTAATTGACCAGTTAAGAAGTTCCAAGAAAATAAAAGATCTAGAAAAAGTCCGCGAAGCGATTTTTGAGCGTGAGAAAATAATGTCGACGGGAGTTGGAAAGGGGTTTGCAATTCCTCATGGCAAGACTGACGCTGTGAGCGACATTGTTGCGGCTTTTGCCGTCGCAAGCGAGCCGGTTGACTTCCAGTCGCTTGATGGAGAACCTGTGCGGTTGCTGTTTCTCCTTGTCGGTAGAGACAACATGGTGGGGCCGCACATAAAACTTCTCAGCAGGATTTCCCGTTTAATGAATAAGGACGAGTTCAGAAAAAAATTACTGGGGGCCAAAACTCCGTCGGAGATAGTGCAGTTTTTTAAAGAAGAAGAGATCAGCTACTTCGATATTTGAAATAGAATGGCAAAGAAGAAGCCTCCAAAAGCGCACCGAGAAAATTTAGCGGCAGAATTCCGCCTGCTGATTGAGCATTTCGAAAATCCGCTTGCAAAAAAATCCGGCACGGTTTTCATGTTTAGAACGGCTGAAGAATTCCAGAACTTTGTATATGAGCTTGTCGTGGAAACAAAGATGGAGGATCACAAGATAATTTTCAACATAGTTGGGCTGAAGACCCCGATGTCGGACTTTCCCCGCCCTGGTCCCGCAATATGCAGGTATGAAATGGAAAATCTCAAGCCGGGAGATTACACGCTCCTGATCCACCGCCGCGGGAAACAAATGAACCAATTCAAAGTATCAATCAAAAAAACCATTAAAGTGGTGCGCTCGACAAAACAAGGAAAGTTCATCGACGTTACAACCGACCACGATGAATGGTCTCTTCGTTAGAGAACGTTCGAATGTTGAGTAAAATGTTGAGCGATACCGTGATGCCAATCTTATTCAAGATTGGGCCATTCAATGTCTACAGCTTCGGCTTGATGATGGCAATTGGTTTCATCGTCGCCAATTATGTCCTCGTCCGTGAATTTACTCGCAAAAAATTAGATCCGAATTTTGCCAATAAATTGACTTTCATCGCAATTATTTTTGGCATCGCGGGCTCAAAAATACTCTCGTTGTTAGAAAGCTGGAGTGACTTTTTGAAAGACCCGATTGGCATGGCTATTTCTCCGGGAGGACTAACATGGTACGGGGGATTTATTCTTGCGTTTATTGTGATTTTATTTGCTGTACGCAGAAAGCATTACAATTTCATGATGATCACAGATGCGTTTGCACCTGCTCTCATTCTCGGTTATGGAGTGGCACGATTGGGCTGTCATTTTTCGGGTGATGGGGATTACGGAATTCCAACCGATCTTCCGTGGGGAGTCGATTACTCAAAAGGGATTGTGCCACCATCTATCGCGTTAAAAGACTTTCCGCAAATCACCGCCAAATTCCCTGGCGGAATTGTCCCCGACAACACGCCACTCCATCCGACGCCAATCTACGAATTTATTGCGTGCGCCATAATATTTTTATTTCTCTGGAGAATGAGAAAAAAACCATGGCCAAGCGGACAACTTTTCATGACCTATCTCGCCCTTGCCGGTCTTGAAAGATTTCTCGTCGAGTTCATAAGGCTGAATCCACGGTTGCTCTTCGGTTTGAGCGAGGCCCAGTTAATATCGGTTCTACTCATATTTATTGGTACGGTTGGAATTATTTACTACCGTAGTACAAATGGAG
This sequence comes from Candidatus Kryptoniota bacterium, assembly GCA_049278975.1. Taxonomy (GTDB): domain Bacteria; phylum Bacteroidota; class Ignavibacteria; order Kryptoniales; family JAKASW01; genus JAKASW01. Next base: position 15,025 of record JBAPNE010000017.1, on the reverse strand, counting down.
CTGTTCGTGGTAGGACACAGCCACGTGATGAGCATGCCGAACCGCGTGCGAAAACATGACAAAAGTTCTTTTGTACAAAAAGGAAGACTGCAAACTTTGTGACGAAGCAGAGATCATTCTTGAAAAATTAAGGAAAGAAAAAAAATTCTTCCTTGAGAGAATTATGCTCGAAGTGAATACGGATTTGTTTGAAAGATTCGGAAACAAAGTCCCGGTAGTATTCATAAATGATAAAATCGTTTTTGAATTTAAACTCGACGAAGCTGCATTCCTGAGAAAGCTTGCAGAGTTTGAGTAAGGACAATTTGTTGGCCGAAGAAAAGATTATCGGGCGTAACGCGGTTGCAGAGGCGCTTAAGAGCGCGATGAATATTTCAAAAATTTATGTTCTCTATTCCGCACATGGCGGAAGCCTGAACGAGATTTATACGCTTGCCAAACGACAGGGAATTCCAATCGCCCGCGTCGATTCAAAACAATTCGGTGAGCTAATTTCTAATTTATCACCCGACGAATCTGCGCAAGGCATCGTCGCAACTGTAAGCAAAATAAAATTTGAACCACTTGAGTCACTGATCGAGTCAGCGTCACATAGCCAATTCCCTTTCCTGCTTATCCTCGATCGCATTCAGGACCCGCAAAACTTCGGTGCAATACTACGCTCTGCTGCCTTCTTCAAAGTTGATGGAGTCATTATCACAAAGGAACAGCAGGCCCCCATAAACGAAACGGTGATCAAAACATCTGCCGGCGGCGCGTTCCATCTTAAGATAGCGCGAGAGACTAACCTCCACCAAACAATCATGTCGCTGAAAGATTCGGGATACTGGATCGCAACAAGTGCAGTTAAAGCTCCACTTTCCGTTTCAGAAATGGACACGCGCGTCCCACTCGCAGTGATAATGGGAAATGAAGGTACCGGTGTGAAAAGGATTTTGCGCGACAAATCGGACATAACCTTTTCCATTCCACAGCTCGGGAAAATTGATTCTTTAAATGTATCGGTAACTACAGGTATTATTTGCTATGAGATTTTACGACAAAGAGGAAATCTGAAATGAAGAGATTATCCGTGAATATCGACCACGTTGCGACACTGCGGCAAGCGCGCGGTGAAAAACAACCCGACCCGGTAACTGCAGCGCTCATTGCCGAACTTGCCGGCGCATCAGGAATCGTCAGCCATCTTCGCGAAGATCGCAGGCACATCCAGGATAACGATGTCTATCTTCTTCGCAAAACACTGAAGACAAAGCTCGATCTTGAGATGGCCGCAACCGAAGAAATAATAAACATGGCGCTTGACGTCGTTCCGGAATTGGTAACTCTTGTTCCGGAACGCAGACAGGAATTGACAACCGAAGGCGGACTTGATGTGGCGTCAGAGGTTTCCCGTTTCAAGGAAGTGACAACGCGGTTCCATAAAAAAAATATTTTGGTGAGTCTTTTCGTGGCTCCGACAGAAAGCCAAATCAAGGCCGCAAAGAAAACGGGTGCCGATTTCGTAGAGCTTCATACCGGAGAATATGCAAATGCAGAAAGACGAGGCGTCGACACACAGCTTGATCGCCTTAAGAAAGCCGCGAGGTTTGCCAGTAAGTTAAGTTTGAAAGTAAATGCAGGACATGGTCTCGATTACAACAACCTTAAACCCGTCGCAATGATAGATGAAATCGAGGAGTTCAGCATCGGCCACGCCCTTATTTCACATGCCCTTTTTGTCGGAATGGAGAAAGCCGTAAAAGAAATGATTGCAATCCTCAAGGAGTGTGAACATTGACAACGAGTAAATCGACAAAGGCAATTCACGGCAGAAAAGACAAGACTTATCTCAGCGCCAATTACCCGATTTATCAGAGCACAACATTTGGCGTCGCGAAGAGCGACGACTACGACAGATTCATCAGCGGAGATGACGAAGAATTTTACATGTACACACGCTATTCAAATCCTACCATAAAAAATGTTGAGGAAAAAATAGCGGCACTTGAAAACGCTGAAGACGCGATTCTCTTTTCGAGCGGAATGGCAGCGATCACAACAGCAATTCTATCTTTCGTTGGAAAGGGAGACACTATTGTGGCACAGCGCCGACTCTACGGAATGGCATACCGGCTTCTTCGAGACATCGCTCCGAAGTTTGGCATCGAGGTACACTTCGTCGATGAAACTCAACTTTACAATTTCAGCGATGACATTCCAAACGCTAAGATTGTATATTTTGAGACTCCGATAAATCCGACAACTGACTGCATTTCAATTGGCAAAACTGTCAAAGCCGCTGGAAAAGCCGGCGCTTTAACCATTATGGACAACACCTTTGCTTCTCCTATCAATCAGAACCCGATTGATTTCGGCGTTGACATAGTGGTACATAGCGCCACTAAATATATCGGCGGGCATAGCGACATCATGGCTGGAGCTGCGGCTTCCACAAAAGAACTCATACGCGGCATTCGCGAGACGATGAAAGCGTTCGGAGGGTGCATCAATCCGATTGACGCCTACATGCTCGATCGTAGTTTGAAGACTCTGAAAGTCCGAGTTGAACAACAGAACCGAACCGCACAAAGGCTTGCTGAATTTTTCTTGCGGCAAAAAAAAGTAAACGAGGTTTTCTATCCCGGATTACCTTTGTCAAAAAATTATAAGATTGCTAAGCGCCAGATGAGCGGATTCGGTGGAATGCTTTGCATTGAGCTCGCCAACTTAGACTCGGCAAAAAAATTCTGTGATGGCCTCGAAATTGCTCTTAATGCTACGAGCTTGGGCGGAGTAGAGACACTCGTTAGTATCCCTGTTCTCACGAGTCATATAAAGATGACCGCAGAGGAATTGAATGCCGCAAAAGTAACCGGTGGCATGGTGAGGATATCCGTCGGAATTGAGGACGCGGACGACCTCATGCATGACTTTAAAAATGCGCTGGCACAAATTTGAAAAGACCTTGAACTGTGATTAGATTGATTTAATGATCGCTATGGTCGGTGAAAAGAACCGCAAAATAGAAAATAGAAGTTCATCACTTAATCATAAAAATCATGGTTCAGACAAATGGCAAGATATGAAATGAAGACTCAGAATATTTCGCCCGATTATGTTCGCGTCTATTACACATTTGTTCCCACGGAGATTATTAACGCCAAAATGATATTGGAACATGATGGTATTGAATATCTTACGCGGAACGAAAATTTTGCCGCCCTGTACCCCGGTGCCGATGGAATGGCAACGGTTGATTTTTTGGTTAAGAAGGCGGATGAAGAGAGAGCAAAGGGTGCGTTGAAGGACTTAATCGAAGGCAAGCACTAACACTCAGGTTTCCCAAAAATCATCTCACGTTTTTAAGTAAACCGAGATGTAACCTGACAGCACGAGCATAATTTGCCGCGTAAATCCCACTTTTATCTGCCGATCCTGCAAACGCTTTCAAAGTTCTCTCCGCTGCTTCAAAATATTTTTTGTTTTCCGTCACACTGAACAATCTGTCAAAGAAAATTGCAGCGCCGGAATTTCCCGACGGCGTTGGTGTATCATCAATTGGTTTCCTTTTCGTCGCGAGCAAACCTTCCTTGCTGGCGTTCGATGGTCTGTCAAAAAATCCCCCTTCTTCTGGATCTTCAAACTCATCCTGAAGCACTTGCGCGATCTTTTCCGCAGCATCGATATGAATGTCGTTCCTCGTCACGTCAAACAAGTCAAGCAATGCATTCCCGAAATACACATTGTCATCTAATAAACCATGGTACAGCAGCTTCCCTGAAAATGCATGAGCTACTTTCCCTTGATTATCAACCATATTTTTTAAAATAAAATCGGCCGCGCCCTCCGCAGCTTCAAGGTATTTGCGTGTCTTCAGACTAAGGGAAGTTTCGACTAACGCGCTTATCGCCAATCCGTTCCTATCCGCAAAAATAGTTTTGTCAATGAACGGAGATTGTTTCTGATTGCGCGATTCAATTAGCTTTTTCTTTGCGCTGCTAATCAGTTTGGCCGCCTCGTCTTCCGACTTTCCACAATTTTTTGCAATCTCTTTTTCATCGACTGCAACTCTCAATACATTTCTTTCGGGAAATTCGTGAGTATCATTCGGCCTTTCGCGAATATCAAAATATAACTCCGCGATTTCTTTCTCTTCCTTTGTCAATATGTTTTCTACTTCTTTCCTTGTCCATGTCCAGTATGTGCCATCATCGTGAGCACCCACATCCGCATCTTGATGTGCATAAAAGGCTCCTCCTGGAGATTTCATTGTACTGGTTATCCAGTCGGCCGTTTCGCGTACAACATTAACATAAAGCTCTTTACGTGAAAATTGCAGACCCAGCAGATACGCCTTCAGCATGAGCGCATTGTCGTACAACATTTTCTCGAAATGCGGAACGTGCCAGTATCTATCAACTGAGTATCTGTGAAAACCTCCACCGAGTTGGTCATAGACTCCGCCGCGCGCGATGCAATTTAAAGTTAGCTCGACAATTTCTTTGAGACTCGGATCGTTTCCACGAACGGGATCTTCGATTTGTCCCGGTGCTTCTTCAGATAGGAGGAGCAAAACAGTCGGGTTAAAAAATTTCGGCGCGCTGCCGAATCCGCCAAAACTCTTATCAAGTTTTGACCGTGCATTATCAATAACGCTCCGAATAATTTCTCCGCTCAATTCATCGTGCTGTATTGTCTGAAGTTCATAATCTTTCAATTGCTGAAAAATTTCCTCCGCACTTCTGAAGACGTCGCCTTTTCTTTTTGCATAAGTATCTGCAATCTGCGGCAAAAGCGTGAGCAATCCTTGCCTTCCTTGCAAATCAATTTTCGGGAAATACGTACCCCCATAAAATACTTTCCCCTCTGAAGTGAGAAAGCCTGTCAGCGGCCAGCCGCCTGCGCCGGTCAATGCCCCAATCGCCGTCTGGTAACGCGAATCAACGTCCGGCATTTGGTCGCGGTCAACTTTTACAGGAACAAAATATTTATTGATGACCTCTGCTACTTCGACGTCCGAATATGTCTCATTATCCATGACATGGCACCAGTGACACCACACTGCACCGATGTCAAGAAGTATCGGGCGGTCCAACTCCTTTGCTAATTTGAAAACCTCATCCGAATAAATCTGCCAATGAACCGGTTGATGCGATGCCTCGCGAAGATAAGGACTTTCACTGTCGGCAAGTTTATTTCTTAGTTCCATTTCCACTACACAACAAATCTAAATATCAGAAAATCCCACGTCGATCTCGGTCAGGAAGCTCCGGACCGATTCAGGCGCGTTCTTTTCGCATTCCAAAAAATAATTATTCCGACGGCAACGAACGCTAAAGAACCGATGAGCGTCTTCGCAAGAAACAAAACCGGACTGCCACCGGCCTCCGGCGGAAACAAAGTCAGGAGAATCGCGGCAACAGTTGTTATTCCACCAATTCCCGATGCCATGGTCTTCATTGAAATTCCCTTTTTGCCGTTGTGGGCAGATTCTCTTCGAAAGACTTTAATTGCTGCTAGAAAAATGTAAATGTAAGGGATGAAGTAAACTATGATTGTTGCATCCACGAGAACAAGGTATGCCTGTTCTGTTGAAGCGCCGATGAGACTCATCAAGAGAAAGACCGTCGCAATAATCCCTTGAAATATTATCGCGACGTAAGGTGTCTTCCATTTAGGATGAAGCTTCCCAAAACTTTTCGGTAGGTAACTATCTATGCCGGTTACGAACAATATTCTCGCACTTCCGGCAAGCCATGCGCCGGCACCTCCGATCCCGGCAAGAGTAACAAGCAGTGCGCTAATATTTGTCAAATATCTCATCCCTGTTTTTGTTTCCAACTCCAGGATTGACTGGACCAGGCCCGTGACCAGATTGACATTTCTCGATGAGAGACCAACCAAAAGTGATATAGTTCCGACGAGGTAAACCAAGACAATTCCGAAACCGGAAAAATAAGTCGCTCTCGGAATTGTCCTCTCGGCGTCAACGATTTCTCCCGACATTACGGCAGCTAACTCAAGCCCTGCAAGCGCGAAACACATCGAAGACCAAAATGACAACGTACCATAATCCAACTTCGTCGGAAGAATATTTGTAAAGGTGAAATGAGTCTGAGATTTTCCGAAATATAATATGACGCCCGCTAATGCCGCGATAATGATTATCGGCCCGAATGTACCGACCGCCCCGACATTCTGAACCCACTTTCCAATTTTTACACCGACCACGTTGAATCCGATCGCGATCCACAAGATAATGAGGCTGGCGACGGTGATGAAAATTTTGTTCGGCGCCATGATGGACATATTCGGCAGAATGAATGGAGCTATTGCGGCAACCGAGATTAGAAGTGATGGATAATAAACCAGGTTGTTTGCCCAATAGCACCAGCCTGCGACGAAGCCGTGGAAATCTCCGAACTCGACTTTTGCCCATTCATAGACTCCCCCTTCAACCGGATATTTCCTGCTAAGGTGAATTACCGCGACGGCTTGCGGAATGAAAAATAAAATCAGGGCAAGAATCCATAGTGAGATTGAACTCGGTCCGGTTGCCGCGGCAAGTGATATCCAGCGGGTGCCCACTATAGCAACGATGTTGAAGAGAACAATATCACGAACTTTTAAGGCGCGAAGTAATTCAGTCATGCACGGTCTGCTCGAAATGAAGTCCAAAATCTGGAACGGCAGGGTTGTTAGGAAAATCAAGTCCTTCTCTGGGATATTCAGATGTCGAGAAAGAAAATTCCCGATTAAGGAGAGATTTGTTAATAAACGTAATTTCCAGTACTGACGGGAAATCGTTTATGTGATCGTAACCGGCGCCGTTGTTTCCGTGAATATGTACCACAGAAAAATGTTGTGACAGGCTCTTCATACATTTGTTGAAATCACTAGTCTTCTTATCGATATCGTGAAACTCGGCGGCAATGCACCTGATTCGATTCTGGTACAGGACGATGTTTGGCACTGTTTCGTACTCCGCTCCCTCAATATCCATCTTGAGGAACACATCATGGTACGCATGCTGCGTAAAATTTGACCCAAGGATTTGGCCAAGACTTATGTCCGACTTACCGTTGCGCGTGGATATTCTTTTCTTTAAATGAATATGCGGTTCTTTGAAAAAGGAAAAATATCCAATGGAGTTCCTCAACTTGGCGAAGTACTTATCTCTTTTCTGATGATTGTTAATTGATGAATATAAAATGAGTTTCCAGAAATAAACCAGTATCCTTCGGAGAAACCAGCATGGTCCAATGGTGTGATCGACTCCGATTATTTTTGCCGTGGAATTTATTGCAAGAAATTCCTTATCAAATGCCCAGTTATCTGAAAGTCCAAGCGATATTAACAACTCGCAATCATTAATCTGATCCCGGGGAACTACATAGCCACCATCGCCTTTGGGACCAAGCCTTGTCAAGTTCGGATAATCAATCGGCCTCAACCGTGATTTATCGAGCAAGGTATTTACAACTCCGTCCTTGTCCGACATTAGACCATTCTCCTGTTCAAATTCAAGGCTTCAATCACAGCATGGTACACGGTTTGTGGCGTTAATTTCCTCATGCAAAGAACGGGACGCATGTTCTTGCAACGCTCCCATTGGGAAGGTATTGGATCCCTGTGAACGCAACCGATACACGGCAAATCCACCCGAACGAATTTAGATGATCCTGAAGGATCGAAAGGCCCGGTGTCCGTAGGATCTGTCCGCCCAAACAGCATGACGACTGGAGTCCCAACGGCATTTGCCAGATGCAAAGTTCCGGTGTCGGACCCGATAACAACTCTTGAAGTTTTCAAGACTCCAAGTACTTGACGCAAATTTGTCTTACCGACCAATGAGACGGAAGGAAACTTCATCTTGGCAATTACTCTGTCAACCAGCTCACGCTCGCCTTCAACACCTTCGAAAACAATTTCCACTTTTTTATTTTGAATCAATGAGTCCGCCAATTCGGCGTAATATTGGTCAACCCATTCTTTCTCTGAGCCTTTGTTGCTGCAACCTGGATGAATACATACAATCATATCAAGATCTTTAACCCCATTGCCTAGTAATAAATTTCTTGACTCTGTTAATTCTTCAGCAGTGATCGGTAATTCAGTTGCAACCGGAGAGATCGAATTAGTCCATTGACGAACAGTTTCGGTCTCAGCGAGCACGGCATGTACTCCAATCGGACGGTTTACGGAGAAGTCGGACAAAAACTCAAAACTGTTCTTAAATCCGATGAGAAATTTGCCCTTTACTAACTTTGCCATCAGGATGTAATGCGGGTTCACTTCCTGGACGACAACAATGTCGTAATGAAATTTCCGCAAACTGAAAAAAAATTTAGAGTGCTCTACAACTGAGAAGCGGCCAGGTATTGAATAAATGGCATTGACAAGAGGATAGTATTTCAGTAAAGGAAGACTCTTCGCACTTGTGGCAAAATCCAAACGTGCATTTGTAAAATTATCGCGTAACCTTTTTAGAACCGGAGTAACGAAGACAGTATCTCCAATCAATCCGTTTCGTATCACCAAAATTCTATTGACATTCGTGGAATTTCTTGCAAATTCCAGAAATTTTTCTCTCCTTGATTTTGACACTGCTTAAAGTCTATTTCAGTCGCTGAATTGCATTTCGTAAAGCTTCTTGTAAATCCCACCTTTTTGCCGGACAAGCTCCTGATGTTTTCCACGTTGAACGACTTCTCCACAATCAACGACAATTATTCTATCCGCATTTTTTATTGTCGACAACCTATGCGCAATGACAATTGAGGTTCTGTTTTTCATTAATCTTTCTATCGCTTCTTGAACAAGCATCTCGGATTCCGAATCAAGAGACGAAGTCGCTTCGTCAAAAATCATGATCGGGGGATTTTTCAAAAGGGCACGGGCAATTGAAATACGTTGACGCTGTCCGCCGGAAAGCTTGGTCCCGCGTTCGCCGATGATCGTGTCATAACCCAGCGGAAGCTGTGCGATGAAGTCGTGGGCATTAGCAGCTTGGGCTGCCTGCGTGATTCTTTCGGGCGGACAATCGGTCAATCCATAAGCGATATTACTTCTGACCGTGTCATTGAAAAGAATTGTTTCCTGGGAAACAATCCCGATGAGGTTTCTCAAGCTCTGTATCGTCACATTCCGTAAATCAATCCCGTCTATAGATATTGTACCCTGTGTCGGATCATAAAACCTCGGTATCAGATCAATGATCGTTGTTTTTCCCCCGCCGGATGGACCGACTATCGCGAGTACTTCTCCCTTATGAGCCGTAAAATTGACACCCTTGAGAACATTGGCTCCGTCAGCTTTCTTCGAACGGCCTATTCTTGCCAACGAATACTTGAACCAAACATTCTCAAATTTTATTTCGCTCTTGAATTCCATGATATCAAGAGCATTCGCCGCTTCCGGAATTTGTCCTCCTTCGTCGAGCAACTCGAATATTCTTTTCCCAGCGGCCGAAGATTCATATACGCGCGTACTCACAGTTGTCAATTCTTTAATGGACGGCATAATTTGGAAAATCGCGATAAGGAATAAAATGAATTCATCCGCCTCGAGAGTGTGAGATTGAATTACTTGCATGCCGCCGTAATAAATAATGACCCCGGCAGTAAGAATCGACAGGAATTCAGTTATTGGAGAAGACAAGTTTCTTATATGAGTCATCTTCAAGATCGACTTAAAATAATTTCGCGTGTGGCTTTCGAATTTATCTATCTCATATTTTTCCATACCAAAAGAGTGTACCACTTTTATTCCGCTTATCGTCTCTTGCAGAAGCGAAGTTAATTCGGCAATCAATTTCTGCGAAAGATCCCCTTCCTTATGAAGTCTCAAGCCCAATCGGCTTATGATAAGTAACATAAACGGCGCCACAAGAAAAGATAAAAGAGTAAGTTTCCAACTTAGAATGAGCGCAATAGCAAGATAGATCAACACAAGAAGTGGTTCTTTTATTAACGTGACAAAGCTCGCAGTAACACCGCTATTTATTACAAATACGTCATTGGTAATTCGCGATATCAGCGAACCAGTTCGTTCGGTGGCAAAATATCCGATAGAAAGTTCTTGTGTCTTTCGGTATAAATTGTTTCGAATATCTCTCATAAAACCTTGTTCAACAAAAGCCATGAAAAAGGATTGCGCATAACCGAAAACATTTCTAAGAAAAAATGCAGCGACAATGATGACACATATTTTCAGGAGTGCATCCGATTTCGTCCCGCCAAAAATAAATTGGGTCGCAAAATTCTCTACGCCTATTTTTGCTCGATCAAAAATACCGGCAGATGCAGGTACCGAAATAATTTGCGGGGCTCCTTGACTGAAAAGAGTTTTCAGAAGCGGTAAGATGAGATAGATAGATGCGCCGGAAAAAAGCGAATAAAAGACTGTCGCTAATATGGAGGCCCCAAGAAACTTCTTGTAAGGCCGGACATAACTTAAGAGCCTGAGATAAATCTTAAACGGTTTATCTTTTGTTTCTGCCATTCTGCATTTCCCAAATCTTCATGTAAGCTTGAGCCTTTGTCATCGTGTGGATAACAGAGACCATAAACCCATATACTCCGTCAGTAAACCCGTGCCTAATTATAAAGTGATGAAAAAATTCCCAAATTGGTTTGAAAAACATTTTTAAGCCGTTAACACGGATTTTTTGAGATTTCTCGATCGCTTCGAGTGTAGAATACTCATTCACTTTCTCAAGAGTGCTTGTGATCGAAGTGTGGGTATAATGGATCAGCTCGCTCCTCAAATATTCTTTTCGCCCATCAACCACGAAGCCTTCATGGACTTGTCTATCACTCAAGGTAGTTTTCGATTTCCTGAAGAGTCGAAGCTGATAATCAGGCGACCACCCGCAGCTTCGAATAACTTTATCCAGAAAATAATTCCGCCTTGGGATATAAAATCCGTCTGTCTTTGAAAAATCAAGATTTGAAATTTCCTCACGAAGCTCAGGAGAAATCCGTTCATCTGCGTCGATGCTTAGAACCCATTCATTGGTTGCCTTCTCAAGCGAAAAATTCTTCTGCGACGCATACCCTTCCCACTTTCTGACAAAGACTTTATCTGTAAATTGCTTTGCGATCTCGACGGTTCGGTCTTTGCTTTCCGAGTTGACGACAACAATCTCATCAGCCCAACGCACGCTGTCTAAGCATTCACCAATATTTTTCTCTTCGCGGCCGGCAATAATAATTGCGGAAATTTTATGCATTACCTAATTACGAAGTTGACCAATTTATTCTTGACTACGATTGCTTTCACTATTTGTTTGCCGTCCAAATATTTTTTCACATGCGGATCCGCAAGAGAAAGTGATTTGACCGCCTCATCATCGGAATTTATCGGGATTTCAAGTTTCGATCGAATTTTCCCATTTATTTGTATCACTAGAGTTACGCTTTCTTCGGCAATGGCAGTTGAATCATAGCTTACCCATTTTCCAGAAATGAAAATCGAGTCCTTGTTTCCGCGCATTTCACTTAGCTCCTCGGCTAAGTGCGGCGCAAACGGTGCAAGAAGAATATTAAAATCTTTCAGCACAAAATTTTTCAAAGCGTTACTGACTGCGTTCCCCGATGTTGCAAGGATCTGCGTGTAGTCATTCATGAATTCCATCATGGCTGCAATTGCAGTGTTGAATCTGAAGTGCTCGATATCATCACTTACTTTTTTTATCAGCTGATTCAATTTTCGATAAACCGCACGTTCCGGCTCGTTCAAATTGTTACTTGAGAAATTTCCCGCCGATCCAGTCGAAAGCTCTTTGCTGCTCTCGAAAAGGTCATAAACTTTATTGAGAAATCTAAAGACTCCGGTAATTCCACGGTCAGCCCAATCGCCGCCTTCATTGTACGGTCCCATAAACATGAGAAACATCCGGAAAGTGTCTCCTCCGTATCTTTCCACAAATATGTCTGGATTGACAACGTTCCCGCGCGACTTCGACATTTTCGCGCCTTGATTGGTGATTGTACCCTGATGAACAAGGCTTTGAAAAGGTTCGTCAAAGGTCAGCCAGCCGGCATCCTTCAAAGCTTTAGTTATGAAGCGCGCATAAAGTAAATGCATTACGGCGTGTTCCGCACCCCCGACGTATTTGTCAACCGGCAGCCATTTCGATGTCAATTCTTTATCGAATGCAGCCGTATCAAGATGCGGTGAAAGGTAACGAAGAAAGTACCATGATGAATCGACAAAAGTATCCATGGTATCAACATCTCGCTTCGCAGGCTTCCCACACTTCGGACAGGCAGTGTTGACAAAACCTTCATTTCTTGCCAGCGGCGATTCGCCCGTAGGTTTGAACTCCACATCGTAAGGAAGAAGCACCGGCAAATCTTTGTCAGGAACTGGTTCTTCGCCGCATGATTCGCAGTGAATAATCGGGATCGGCGCACCCCAATAGCGCTGACGTGACAAAAGCCAATCACGTAATCTGTAATTTATTTTTCTCTTGCCGACTCGGAGATTTTGCAGCTCATCTGCGATTCCGTCCCACACTTTACTGCTTTCCATCCCACTAAACTTTCCGCTGTTCACCCCTATTCCTTCTTCGACAAATGCGGCTTCAAGAGGATCTGTGAGTCCACCATCCTTAGGTTGTACCACGACGCGAGTCGGAAGTTCATATTTCATGGCAAACTCAAAATCACGCTCGTCATGTGCAGGCACCGCCATTACAGCGCCTGTACCGTAAGTCGAGAGGACATAATCGGCAATCCATATTGAAATTTTCTCGTCGTTGATCGGATTGATTGCGAATGCGCCGGTCGGAACGCCCGTCTTCTCTTTCGTAGTCGATGTTCGCTCGATTTCATTTTCATGGGCCACGAAATCGACATACTCATTTACCTTTGCTTTAAATTCAGTTCTAGTAATTTTTTGAACAAGCGGATGCTCGGGCGCAAGGACCATATAAGTTGCACCAAACAAAGTATCCGGACGCGTAGTGAAAACAGAAATTCGAGACTCGAATCCTGCAATTTTAAATTCTATCTCAACCCCTTCACTTCTTCCGATCCAGTTACGCTGCATCAGCTTCGTTCGCTCAGGCCAATCAATTCGATCCAGTCCTTCCAACAGCTTGTCCGCATACGCGGTTATCTTGAAGAACCATTGCGTCATCGCTCTCCTAACCACGGGAGTTCCGCATCTCTCGCATGCTCCATCGACAACCTGTTCATTCGCAAGTACCGTCTGGTCTTTCGGACACCAGTTAACCGGAGCATTTGCCCGGTAAGCCAAACCCATTTTATACAATTGCAGGAAGACCCATTGCGTCCATCTGTAATATTCGGGTTTTGAAGTGTCGACCTCATACTCGAAATCATACATCGCACCCATGGTCTTCAGCTGATCGCGAATTACGGAAATATTTTTCTGGGTACTGTCTTGAGGATGTACGCCTGTTTTTATTGCGTAGTTTTCGGCAGGCAAACCAAACGCATCATACCCCATCGGCTCGAACACATTGAAGCCGTTCATTCGTTTGAACCTTGCCCATGTGTCTGTCGGGCCAAAATTATACCAATGCCCGATATGAAGTTTATCTGCGCTGGGATAGAGAAACATCACCAGACAGTAAAGCTTATTATTTGCGTTACTCAAGTTGACATGATATACTTTTTTTTCTTCCCAAATTTTCTGCCATTTTTTTTCAATCGATGCGAAATCGTATCTCATCTTGTCTCTGCTGCAGCCCTTGTGTTGAACATAATTTTTCTGAACGGCATATCGCTCTTGAAACGCATGATGGAGCGAATCTCATCGGAACTTTTTCCCTTTGACATAAGTCGGACCACACAATAAGTTCGCAGAGAATCGAGGCTAATTGTTTTTTTATTGCCAAAATCCAGACGTCGATGCATTGCGAAACGAGCTCCTCTCAACGAAAGCCTTGCCTTCAAAGCTCTTCGGCCTCGTACGGTGCCAAACAGCGGCTCGTCCCCCCCAATGGCACTGCGGGAATTTAAGTAATCACTTACAGCTGCACTCGCCGACTCGGACAGAGTTATCATTTCAAATTTGCCCCTCGTTCCTCTCGGTTTTACACGAAGCTTAGTTTCCTTCCCATCATTTTTCAAATCACCAATGTCCGCATTAATCAACTCTGAAATTGCGGCCCCGCATTCAAAGATTGCACACAAGAATGCGAAATCACGTTTCCCTAAAATTGTCGTCCTGTCGATTCTTGAAATTGCGTTCGCAACTTCCGCCAATTTTATTTTCAGGATCTTAAACTCCTGCGCCGTTCCATGGACGCCCCATGCCGGATTTTTTTCCAGAACTCCAAGCTCTACAAGGAACTCACAAAATCTCCGACAAGCGGTCAAATAAACATTTACAGTATTTTTAGAAAGCTTCTTCCTATTGAAAAGCCAAAGTTGGAATTCACTAATATTATCAGGTGTGAAATTAAATGCATTTGCTTTCGCAAAAGATAGGAGTTGATCGAGCCCTTTTTCGTAAACATGCCTCGTCGTTTTTCTTGCATGGCGCATTGTACCATTAAATTGCTCAACAAAAATTTGGAGTTGACTTTGTGGGATTTTAATGGGCGGAAATTTATCTAATGTCATTTTCATTGAATTTAACGCCGTTTAAAGTGATTTACAATGTAAATCGGTTTTCACTCTTTTTCATCAATAATGACCGGTAAAATCTTTTGAAATAATAAACACAAAATTATTGAATCAATAGCGCTCCTTAATTATTTTCAAATAGACAATCACTAGACCATCTGGAAAAGGAAATGATAGATTTTAGCAATCAAGCAGTGCTAATTACAGGAGGATCGCGCGGAATCGGTGCGGCTACTGCAAAGTCGTTTGCGAAGGCCGGGGCAAATGTGGCTATCACATATCGTGGAAGCGACCAGCGTGCGCGTGAAGTAATCGATGAAATAAAAAAATTAGGTAGAAAGGCAAAAGCCTTCAAAGGCGACAACAGCAAAAACGCAATTGTAAAAAAAATCGTAGAAGACGTTCTGAATGAGTTCGGAAGAATCGATGTGCTCGTGAAC
>JBAPNE010000016.1:0-5633 GCA_049278975.1 Candidatus Kryptoniota bacterium | reverse complement strand
CAGTGTAACACAAGATTTATTTTTGCCCTTGAACCAGATCAATTGGAATCGATTCGGGGTGTCAAAGCCGATGCGACCGAGGACATGCTAACTCGTTTACCCAAGATGCCGCGAGGGACCTGTATTCTTTCGGGGACGTATGAGACAATAAAGCACGCCATCCCAATCAAGATTCGTTCGGATAGAAAAACAAAACCAGGCGGTACCACCCCCGATATATTTGAAGAGGTTCTTAGTCAATGGACACAGAAAAACTAGATAACAACAGTCAACCATTATCTTTTGATGAGACACTCTCACGCCTCGAAGCTGAGACGCGGCTCGACCCCGCAGTTACTCGAACTGCTGAGTACCTTCTCGCTGCCAGTTTGCTCGACGAGGAAAAAAGTGTGTTGGAAGAAGCCAAAGGAAAGCTCCTTCGGGAAAACCCGCGGGATCTTTTCTTCGCGTTTCTCAAGGATTGCGTCCGCAGCCTAAAAGAATCGGAAAAGACTCAACAGTACAGATTTGCAAAGCAACTCAATGATGTTGCCGTGATGGGGCTTGGAATCTGGCAGGAAGATTTGGGTATTACTTCGTCGGGCAGTGAGTCATTAAGAATTATAGGGGAACCCGATTGGACGGCAGTCCAAGAACACGTCAACGGAACTGTTTTTGGAGACTATTTCTTTGAGGAAATAGCAGTGCCGACTGATAGCATTCTATGGGGTAGCGAGTTCCCTCTCCGGATGAGTGCATGCGACGCCAGTCAACACCGGTTCAAGCTAAAGGTGCCTTTCAATAAAACCTGGGCGACGCCTGTTGTGGTCAACAACTCAGCCGGGACAATAAAAGAACGTCAAGGTTCTGAACCAAAGTGGAAACATATTGCAGTTCCGAGAGACACTCGTGAATACGAAGACTGGGTCATTCTCGGTCCTGATGACTATTCTGAAATGGATGAAGGCGACTACGAATGGGCTGCGAAATCTTCTATGGATGTCGGGGAGTTCTTTGTAGAAGAGACCTTCATCTTCAAACATGGCGGACTTACCCTAAAGCCAGATGTCCATTTCAAAGATGGACGTATTTTCCCTCAGGACCATCTGATGAATTGCAGGTTGGAGAATCGTCATGGTAAACTCACCCGTGAGGCAATACATCGTATGGTTACAGCTTGCAGAACAGCAAATGAACTTAAGATGTATTATTGCGGCGTAGCTAAACAAGTGGAACTGAAAGTCTATAGCACGGTTATTAATTGGTATATAAGAAAAGTACTCAATAAGCCCAATTGGAGTCCGACAGGTCATGTTATCACCGACTCTGAGATAATGCGGAATATCATCTACCACAAGGACTTTCAAGCAAATTCTTTTGAACATTTGTACCTTACCTGCGCGATCCTCCGTCGCTTTGAAACTACTTCTAATCTGAATAGACGGACCCGACGGCAGGTGCAAAACGACCTTGATAGTTTGTCTAGAGTTTACCATAGCCGGGATATAACAGCTAGAGATATTGTCGAGGGGGCGCTCAAGCTCGGTGTTGTGATGTTTTTTGCTGGTCATACTAGGAACGACGAGCTGTACATCCCACGTTACGAGTTCGCGGTTTCATTGCCCTTCTCCCTTGATGGACTTCGTAATTCGATATACAAGATACTCTCTGCGCTAAGGCTGGCATCTTTTGACGTGGATGAAGACCATTTGTGGGGACTCGAAGATCCGATTACGACGTTAGTTCCGACTCCCATTCTTGTTGCCCATGACATAAGCAAAAAAATGGGGGAAGAGTTGGCTACTAACTTTGCTCAGCGGGCGACTGCTGAATTCATAAAGAGGCTGAGAGAGAAAAAGGGAAACTCACATTGAGCGATCAGAAATTCCAATATCCCTCGACTCGTTATACTGGAAGTAAGCGGCGATTTCTAGATTGGATTTGGCACCATGTCAAAGACCTTAAGTTCAACTCTGCTTTGGATGTCTTCGGCGGGACAGCTAGTGTCAGCTTGCTTTTCAAAAGAAACGGGAAGAAGATTCATTACAACGATCTTTTGAAATTCAACCAAGTAATTGGCAAGGCGATAATTGAGAATGATTCAGTGATTGTCACTGATGATGACGTTGAAAGAGTTATCAATGCATCATCTGATATCCACCTTGACGTTATTCAAGACCACTACCAGGGCATCTTCTTTCTTGATCACGAGAATGCATGGCTGGACAAAATAGTCGCAAATATTAGAGCGGTTAGGAACCCCTATAAGCGATCCATACTTTTAGCTAGTCTTTTCCAAGCTTGTCTTGCAAAGCGTCCGTTCAATCTTTTTCATAGAGCCAATCTCTATCTCCGTACCTCAAAAGTTAAACGCACTTTTGGAAACAAAACAACGTGGGAGCATCCCTTTCCAGAGCTCTTTAAACGGTATGTCGTGGAGTATAACAACGCAATCTTCTCAAACAGAAAGAAGAATCGGGTCATCGGGGGTTTCGATGCTCTCTCCGTACCGAACGGTGTTGATCTTGTTTATTGTGATCCACCTTATTTTGCATCTGATTCTTCACAAGGAACAGACTATCTCTCGTTCTATCACTTTCTCGAAGGCCTTGCTGATTATTCCAGGTGGGAAAAGAGACTCCATAAAAATGGTCTGTCCTATCCAAGATATTCAGGCGATGAGAACATCAAACGTTTTAGTAAGAAGGCTGATATCAATTTCGCTTTTAAGAGTCTCATTGAGCGCTTTCAAGACAACATCATTGTGCTCTCGTATCAGAGCGGAGGTACTCCCAAGAAATCAGAGATTATCGAAATGTTCTGCTCTGCCGGCAAAAAGGTGAAAGTGTATGAAAAGCCTCATCGTTATGTTTTGAGCAAGAAACAAAGACGAGAATTACTTTTTATTGCTGAATAATAAAGAAGTTATCGTAGTGTAACCTCGTCATATGTTCTTTCACATTCACTAAATCACCGTGGCGATAGGGCGCCCCCACACAGTTCCATTTTACCGCCTCTATTTTTTCGCTGTCGAGAGTTATCATGGCACAGAGAAGCTTCTTGTCTCCGTAGCGCCCGACTTTCGCCGCATCTCTCCGCGCTGTACAGGAGTTGAATTCCTGCACAGGATTCTTACGCGGTATTTCAACTGCCAACAAACGTAGAGATTCTATTATGGTCTCCATGATAGTGGTGTTGCAAAAGTGATGGAGTTTTGATAAAGTAGTAGGAAAAAGGAGTAATCGTAAAGGCGTTTGAAAGGCATCGACAAATGAGTATAGAAGAAATGGTGAAAAGGCTGCCGGAGGAACTTCAGAAGGAAGTAATAGAGTTCGTCCAGTTCCTTCTTGAAAAGCGGTCGAAGAAAAAAGGCTCCAGGCTAAGTCAAGACTGGGCGGGAGCTTTGCGCGACTATAAGTCCGAATATACATCTATACAATTGCAGAAAAAGGTAAACGAATGGCGTGGCGACTGACCTAATGTATCTTGTTGATACAAATATCTGGCTTGAGCGGCTCCTTGATCAAGAGAGGTCTGAAGAAGTGGGACGATTTTTGAATGAAGTGCCAACCGACGAATTGTTCATGACCGATTTCTCTTTTCATTCCATCGGCATTGCTATGCAGAAGCTCAATAGACTTGACGGTTTTCTTAAGTTTGTTAACGATGTTTTTATCAGAGGGGCCGTAACACTACTGAGAGTTGAGCCCGACAAGTCGGAAGAAATCGTGCAGGTAGTTCAGCGGTTCAATCTTGATTTTGACGATGCTTACCAATATGTCGTCGCGGCGGCGCATGATTTACTTCTTCTTAGTTTCGATAGCGATTTCGACCGAACCGAGAAGAAACGAAAAACACCGGCCGAACTCATTTAGCTTTACTCTCTTTCCCAATATCTTCCCTAGGAAACCCATCCCCTAAGTCTATCCAGCAATTCGTGGTTTTGATTCCCTCTTCCTCTTGACATTGCCGCCATGGACGCTTATGCTGATTCGAACTATTAACCACTTACCGAATCAACTCACCACTTTATCCCTCAAATCTTACGCCCATATCGCGGAACTAAGAGAGGCACAAAGTGGTTGCAACATGAAATCACTTGTTGCATAACTGATTTAGTAAGGAGAGAGTCATGAAAGATCAAAGCCTCACCGCTGCTATTACGGTGGACCAAACTCCGGAAGAAGCCTTCGCTGCCATCAATAATGTTCGTGGTTGGTGGTCGGGGGAAATAGAAGGCGGCACAGACAAACTCGGCGACGAGTTTACGTATCGTTACAAAGACATCCATTATTCCAAGCAGAGGATAACGGAATTCATTCCCGGAAAGAGAGTCGTTTGGGATGTTTTGGACAGCTACCTGTCTTTCATTAAAGACAAAACCGAGTGGAACGGCACAAGGATTACTTTTGAGATTGCCAGGAAGGGTGACAAAACCGAGGTCCGCTTCACTCACCATGGTCTGAGTCCCG
The DNA here is from genome assembly GCA_049278975.1 of Candidatus Kryptoniota bacterium. Taxonomy (GTDB): domain Bacteria; phylum Bacteroidota; class Ignavibacteria; order Kryptoniales; family JAKASW01; genus JAKASW01. The sequence goes on along the minus strand of JBAPNE010000016.1, from coordinate 1,182 downwards.
AACACGAGTGTTTCAATGCCTGTTCAGACGCATGGGGCTCTTACATCAGAGGCAGCTTACGGAGCTTGATTGCCACAGGTAAAGGGCAGCCCAACAAGAAAGAAAAAAGGGAAGCCTGACTGACTATTTAACCAGTGTACCTGAATACCTCATTAACTTATTTTCGCTGTCGAGAGTGACCATGGCACAGAGAAGTTTCATGTCTCCGTAGCTCCCGACTTTCGTTGCATCTTCGCCTGCCAGAGGAATGCTGAACGTGAGCTGGCTTCCGGGTACGAGTTGGGTTGACTCCGATACGCATGATATGAATTGGTATTGGGGGAGTGATCTATCGTCAGGATTAGTCAGGCATAAAACGCAGGCAAGCTTTGCAGACAGTTCTCTGCTTGAGTCAATGCCTGCCGAATTGCCGGGCTGCGCCAATTCAACGGTGACGGCGTTTGTCGAAATCGTGCAGCTTGTACATTCAATGTCAAACACGCGGCCTGCCATGGATTTCCTTTGCGGGGGAGTTATGGTGGTAAGCTCCGTGACCGTACCAGGATTAATCAGATGCATATTAGTTTGTAAGATGAAGTGATAAACCGATCTTCCTTGCGGTGCGGCCTGCCGCCAGAAGACAGTCAATTCAGGGATAGAATAAATCGCCTTCGATAGTTTTGCGCAGAAGGCAAACTTTGATCTTCTCTCCACCGACTTCTCATCAGTGCCGGGCATGAAGCTTTTGGGCCTTTGAGAGACAAAGACCTTCCCATTTCTCTGCCGGAATACGACATCGCCGAGCGACCCTCTCAGTTTTCCGATTGCCGATTTAACCAGTTCCGCCATATCATTACTCTCCTATTCCGCCTGATTTGTTATTTGAACGCCAAGAAGTTGCTGTGAAATTCTTGGTAGTGGGCTACTTTGTTCTTGGCAAAGAAATATTAACACGAATAACGCTAATAAATTCAGCTATGTTTGATGACACGAATGGAGAACGTTATTCGTGAGCATTAATGTTTAATAAAAGATAATTCGTGTGATTGGTGTTCAAATCTCACCTTTTCTTATTTTCAAAATGGCCCATTACCCGATTTGGTAGTGGGCTACTTTGTTCTTGGCAAAGAAATATTAACACGAATAACACTAATAAATTCAGCTATGTTTGATGACACGAATGGAGAACGTTATTCGTGAGCA
>JBAPNE010000015.1:0-6720 GCA_049278975.1 Candidatus Kryptoniota bacterium | reverse complement strand
GGGACCTGAGTGGCCTGCGAGGATGCTTTATATGATGTTGGCATCACTGTAATTTTCAATGAATAAGTTTTAACCAATGCCGATAGCGACCCGACATCTTTGTTCTCGTATGGCTGGATGATTACATCCTGATCAGGACTCAAGTAGTATGGACTCTCTACGATGACCCGATACACCTTGTACAAATCGCCGGTCTGGTAGTTCGACAAATCACCCGGAAGAAGATTGATCGTTTGGTTTGTCTCTAGGAGTCCCGTGCTGTCGGTCTGGAGGAATGAAAACGAGAAATTACCGGACGGGTCGGTGGTGGTTGTGGCGACAACCTGATCCGCATCATCATATCTATGATCACCTGGAAGGCTCGATCTTGGGATCGATAATTCCGTGCCTCCGAATGGATTTAAGACATTTCCTTTTTGTATGAGCATATATTTTGTAACCAGCTCCACCGTCGTATTGCCTAGAGGAAACGGTTGCTTGTTCGGCACGTTCCCTTTGTTGATGATTACCATGCCTCTGGTGGGCGGGCTGAAAGTCCCTGAGATGTTGCCGGTCACAGTCGAAGTACTGAAGCTTATATAATGAAAAGGCGGATTCTGTGGCGACTGGGGAATGAAGTGTAAGGCCAGCAGTGGCTTGTAAGTAAATGTCCAGATTTCACTTTCGCCCTGGTTTGAAGCTGGTGGAAATCCATTCTGGTCTAGGGCTTGGACTTGCCATGCGTAAGTGCTCCCTCCTTTCAGCGGAAGTGCAGTTATCGGATACTGAAGCGTCGGTGTAAGCACGTTCTCGCCTGTGTACTGTGGTATGTTTGCTGAGATCGCTTGATTAATATTCTGACCGGGGAGAACCTCTACAACTTTTAGGACATAATGAAGTTGATACTGGATCGGCACCTGGAGAGGTGTCCACTGAAAGAGAGGATAATTCGTATTTACCGTGTCGCCATTGGCGGGAAAGACGAGATGCGGCGGATCAGGGTACACGATAGTAAAACTCGCACACACATTCTGGACAAGAATACTCCCCGTATTATCAGTTATCGTTAAGCAGGCTTCATAAGAACCTTCCGGTATTCTGCCGGTCTGAGCCATTTGTGTCTGAAGTCCGCTGTTGTAATAACTGAGATTTCCGTGCAGAACTGATGTATTGTTCAGAATACTTGTGCCGGGCAGAAGTGCGATGACGTCACTGTTCCCCGTCACGATTTTTGTCCCTGCGCTCGTGCTTATAGTAAGAGAAGCTATCACTTGCTGCGGCGTTTTGGCTCCATTAGTCACTACGAGTGTCGCTATTGAAGGATTCCTCTGCCAGTCGCTTGCGTATGGAGAGGGAAACGGTTGGACGTTCAATATTGCTGAGACCGAACTCCGGGTCTGGCCCATCAATTGCAAAGTACAAATAAGAAAACCTGCGATAAGCCCCAGCGTAGTTAGTCCAATGCGTGTATTCATCGTCATTCTCCTGCTAATTCCAAACTGTTTCCGAATTCTTTTTCAAAGATAATCTCCATTGTGCTCATATATCAGAATCTGTGCGATAATGTTAGGCTCACGGTGTGTTCGTTGAATGTTTCCGTGCCCCCATATATTGATTCCATAACTGCGAGTGTTAAGGCGTCCGCTGACGTAATCGTGTACCCCGACGATAGCGATATCTGCATTGAGCTCGAACCTTGTACGACGGAATAGCCGAGTGATAAAGAAGTTGTCAACCTGCTTTCGAACGCCCTGTTTTGTGCAGCGATGGAATAGGTCTGAGTTGAAGTCCACCCAAGTCCACCGATCCTTGAGTCGATAAGGCTGAATGCCGGGATAATGTTCAAGTTGGCCTCAGGACTCATGACCACACTAAAGTTCAGCGAGTGGGAAATCAAGCCGCTGCTTTGTCTCAAAGAATCACTATCACCGGACCCCTGGTAGATATAACTCAAAGTGACCGTTTGAACAAAGTTATCCGCCCCGAAAAACAAAGTGTGAGTCATTCCTGCCATGAAAGATGAATAATCAATCTTAAAAGTATCGCTTGCCGCGTTGTTGAACATATTTGTGAAGTTGCTCATGATCGATGCAGACCAAATGGTGCTCAATGGAAGATTGACACTGGCTCCGATTTGATTCCGGGAAGTGGTATAACTCTTCTGGCTAAGCAGGTTATCGTTTTGATGTCCGGCATTTATTCCCATCGAAAAACCGGAGACCCTGATCATCGTGGCTAGCGTGATTTCGCGCTGATCGGGAAGCAGTGAGGAAACACCTAGGGAGACGTACCCGGGACCGATATACTTATAGTCGGCCCTCATTGTAAAGGTGGAAAGATTCAATCCTAACTCTCCGTCATAAGCGAAGTCCGCTTGTGAACCGACTCGCGGTCTAAACAATCCCGTAATTATAGAAGGAAGCTTCAGACTATCTACTTCCGAGGCGCCCATGTCTCTGCTGAATGCGCTCCCGTCTATCTCTCCGCTCAGCGTTAACACGTTATCAAAGAATTCTATTTTAGTATCGGCACCGACCACGAGATTCTCTTCAGGGGTTACTGAGAAGGTGTTAACGGGAATCCCCGGGTTGCTTCCTTTGACCTCGCTGACTCCGAGTCCGATAGTAAAGCGGAGATCACTGACGTCGCTCACTGAATCTTGCAGGCTCGTCACTTTGATAATAGCTTGGGTTGATGGCGGGCCTGTGACGACCCACGGCTGAGAACCACTGTTTGAAATGCTGTCGTAGAGAACTGCATAGGTAGCTCCGCCATCTCTCGATAACTCAATTCTCACGTATCCGAAAATACCGGAAGATGCCCATGTAATTGTCTCGATGTTTCCGACCGGCCAGGAATCATTTCCGTTTGGAGCTATTACGGTGATTGTCGGCTGCGGCGGGCCGAGGGAGGAAGGATTGTCTCTCGCACGGAGAAACGAAACATCGAAGTATGACTCATCCTGTTTTCCGACACCTATCTTCGCCCCGTAAATATAGCGCGAATAGCTTCCGGTCCCTGCACTACCATCCACGGCTCTCTGGGTAAATCCACCGATAGCCGAGAGACGAAAGAGTCCGGGATTCAGATTTACTCCCGCCCCTCTCACCAGAACGCCATCGAAAGTCATGGGGGTAAACTCATCTGTAAAGTCACCGAGATGTCCATTCCCCCAGCCCCACGAAGGATTAATTCCGAGCTGATCGATATTCTGTCGCGCAGAGCTTCCTTCTGTGGAGAGTAGAAAATCGAATGACATCGCAAACGAGTTGAATAGTGTCATGGTCGGACGGAAGTATAGACGTGCAGAGCTTGGCGGCCTACGCCCGATTCCACCCGAAATTCCGTACAGTTCTCCGTATAGACCGGCATCACCGGTGATGCTGAAATTTTTCTGAATAAAGTTCGTTTGTGTCGTATCACTCCCCCCTGTCTGCGCTGAGGCTCCCCTGACACAAATAAGGCAGAAAAGTACAAAGCCAAAATTCTTCATGGACCCCGAAGTCAAAGCTGGTACTCCACTCTCAACGTGTTAATGAATCCTCCTCAATCATGAACCACTATTATTGTACTTAATCAAACATCGAAGAAGAAAGGGCTCAATATCAACTGCGTGTTAAATCCACAGAGACGAAATGAGCGCATGATATAGTACAGGCTGTATGTTGCATAATGTTCGCAGGAGCTACCCTGCTCATCCACAGCAAAGCCAGCAAATGGGACAAAATCATTTTATACAACAGACGACTGTCGTGTTTTGTTCCTTTAGCTGCATCAGCCTCAATCCTTAGTGGCTCGTCTGAACCAGCATTCCTCAGCGAACATTCATCGAACAGCTAAGTGCCTCGCAAAACGGGTATCCAGAATATTTCAATGGAAGCTTTAGAGATAAATCATTTAACAAAGAAATCTCTAATACAGTAGTCTGGATTGCTCGCGAATTTCGTACCGATGCTGACCTGCCCCCGCAGTGTGTACCATGATAGGTTAGTGACCCGACGTACTTTTTAGCATGACACCGGATCGGGTTTTGGAAGGCACGTAAGTTCGCCGACACCTTTTCAAAGAGCCTTAAGCATTTAGTGGCTGCTGTTGCTCGAAACCTTTTCAATTATGATTTCATGTGTATCCATGAAACAATCAGATTTAAACCATGAATAGAAGCGAGGATCAGAAGCATTTAATGAGTCGGGAAGATTTCTTGAATTACGGAAGTGAAGAGAATAGCGGCGTGATGAAGATCACAGTTACCAACGGTGAATACTCCCTGCTTCTCGCCAATATCACCTTTCACATGGAGAGTAAATCCCTGGTACGTATGGGACCGCTGATCAAACGAGCGCAGGAGTCGAATACGCGGCTGAACGGATAGAAGTTGTCCTTTCCATCTTAGCTTGTCAGTCATAGCGGAATACAATCAAAACTTTTGACCTGAATTTCGTCTCATAGAATCAGTACTCGTCGACACCACTGCCAATATAGAAGTGCAAAAAGGACTTTTTCAACAGATGCCTCAGCTATATCACTACTTAATGAGTTGACGGTTGAGCCCCCGTTACCCACGCACTGAATATGACGTATGTATTTTCATCTGTTTGTACCTAAAGCGTTTCCTGAGTACCACCTTGAGGTTTTCCCTTCGTTTAGATTGAGCGGCAATTCGATTGAATGCGGAGCTCAACAGCAAATTAATGCGCCTGAACGATGTCGGACAATAATGGCTACTCGCCATTACTTAAAGGTTGCATCGTGGTTGATTCCACGCCTAACCACCTTAAACCTTCATTGATATCTAAGGTTGCCTTTGCAATTATCCCCCTGTTGGCCATAACCATCTCAGCGAACCCCCCAGGGTCGATGATAGGCGCGTTGCCAACGTAGGCAACACGACAATACGGAAATGTCCCCTTGGAGATTCTTTCGATAATGTGTCGAGCCATGAAGGTCGCATATCGCCATCGGTCCATCACTGACATTTCTCCCTGGAGTGAGCGCTGGTCAACGAGAATCTTGAATAACGAATGTTCGACGCAAGCATCCAGCACACGCACAGTGAGATCCATTGCTTCACTAAGTTCGAAAGTTCCTGTGACAAGAACATAGAGATAAGTTTCCTTCGGTTCAATTTGGATGCTTAATTTCATGTTCGCATTCCTTTCTTCCCGAACGAGTGTAAGTCCTCGAAGTCAAATCCGTATGCCCAGCGTACTATTAAGAGCCGGTTGTTTAGGGGATGGCTGTGACAGATAAAACCTTTTCTCGCCCTAAACGTTCTTTCATTAGTTTCTTCTCTTGTGCCATCTTGTTTCGCACCTCGACAGAATATAAGCGGAGGTTCCTGAAGAAACAACCATCTCCTCCATGGACTTCAAGATATGATTTGCAAGCTGTGTTGGAAAGTGAACAACCGCAACAACGCAAGTACGGATAGCTTTACGGGAGGTGAAAAGTGAAATTCGCAAAGTAACTGTTACTGAAGGTATGCAGTCTCAGTCGCTGTTCCAGAAAAAGGCTCTGGTTTTAATCCCGCATCATCGTTTTATCCCCTCGACCCAGGAGACGGCGTACCACAATGTTGCGTCTGGTTGTTTACGCCAACTCATAAAGTGCGCCATTGCCCGATCAAATCTTTTCTTTTCAAACAGTCCCTGCCGCACTATCTGTTCTTTCGCTCCTTCAACGACTCCGATCAGGTTATCGACATAAATGTCGAAACGCTCATTTCCGGAGCAGCTTCCGAAAAATATCCATGTATTGCGGACTGGCACTGCGCCGGATTCGTGCAGAAGGGAAACAAGCTTTCTTCCGACAAGCGGATCGTTATCAAGCGCAGAGTATGTTTGCATGTAAGCAATCCACAGTTCCGAGAACTCCGGTATTTCAGGGTAAAGGCGAAGGATGTCGTGGTCGTCGTCTGCGAGAACGACCCGCCCTCCCTTCCTGACTGCCCGTACCATCTGCTTCGCTACATTCAACGGATCGGGAACGTGTTCGAGAACAAATCGCGTCCACGCAACATCGAAAGTTCCCCATTCATCATCTCGCAACGGAAGCTGCCTTGCGTCTCCTTTGCGAAACTCCGCCAGCTCTTCCTCACGGTCTGTTTTCGCCTGACGCCGCGCCTCGTTAATTTGCTCCTCGCTTCTCTCTATGCCGAGAACTGCCGCCTTCGACTTTCTCGCCATCGCCCGTGAGAATTGACCTAATCCGCTCCCTACATCGAGAATTCTTTCTCCGCCGAGAAGCGACAGCTCCTTCAGGCATGCCTCGTTGAGAAGAACAGTATTTAGGAGGGTGAGGCGTTGCTGCTCTTCGGAGCTGGTTCCGTGTATGTACTTTGACATCGTTAGCCTTTTCTAATTCGATATAGATTTGTTGCCTATTCGTTGATTGAATGCTTCCATTAGCCGCATGCAATTCAACCGAAAATGTTTAATCTGCCCCTGTATCACGAACCAATTATGAGTTAGTAATCCCGCTTTTTAACTAAGATAACACCGGATCAATTTTTTGGGGGGAGGTCATTGTGTGATATTAATCTTGGCAAATATCTCATATATGTACGGCAATTTTCAGGACAACATTTCTCGGCTCTTCGCAGCTTGCACCCGTGGTGTATGCGCCCTTAAGCAAGTGTATGTGGTCCAATAAATTTGAAATATAAATGGATGGTTCGAAACTGCTCCCACCAGCAAGATGAAATGTACGCCCTGCGCTGCAATCAAGTATCCAATATGGAGT
>JBAPNE010000014.1:0-9602 GCA_049278975.1 Candidatus Kryptoniota bacterium | reverse complement strand
AGCCGGCGGTTGCTTCTTCAACACTGCCGGGTGGAAAAGGAAAATTAGGGCTGAATATGAAAGCAAAGCCCATGACGATCAGCACCAAAATTGAAAGACCAGGTCTCAAATCATCTGCAAATAAGGTGAGTGCTAACACGAAAGGTCGCGAATCCGTATCTGATGCGAACAGTTTTTCGATGTCTGACTATGGAATTGGGTGGGTGGAGATAAAGAATCAGGAAGATTCCATTTATATTAACGTACCCGCACACGCGCAAATATGGCCAACGCTGCCAGCAAGTTCGGGTGGAAATCCTAACGAAAGGAATGTACAGTATTTTACAGCTACTGCAATGAGAGGGAACCAACCATTGCCCAATTACGGTGTAACTCTGACAGCGTCCATGATATTACCTTCTGGTGGGCACAGTCACACGAATCAGCCACTAACAGAAGATATGGGAGAATTTGAAGATTACGTAAATAATTTAGATAACAATGGAACTATCACTGGCACGACAGACCAGAATGGGAATATCAATCTTGCTTTTACCGCCCCGGAATTCAGCGGCATTGTTCAAATAACTGCGACATCTACAACGGAAAACGCCAACGCGGATACTACCATTACGGTGGAAGTTCCTGGCTTAGTTCCAATGAGCGGTGGAGCGAATCTTATTACTTATACATCTACTCCAAGCCTTCATAAGCTTGAAGATAGCGATTATGGTACCCCCACGGTGAATGCAGCTATCATGGATGCTGTGAATCAGTATGCAGACGACTATGGGATGGACAACGATATTTTCCTGGCAGCAATAGACATGAGCCTTCCATGGGGAGGGTTATTTGATATTAATGGTAATTGGCAACCACCTCATGATTTGCATCGCGTTGGGAAAAGTGTTGATTTTAGTCATTTCTATAGAGATGCTTCGGGAAACAAGATTTATGTTGATATTGTCAGAGATGGAAAATTGTGGAAGACAACAAACAAAATCAATGAAAATGACTTAGATCCAATTTTTGCTCGCAAAGGATTCAAACGCTTGGAAAAACCAAGTAAGATACATTATGAATCGAAAAATTAAATTGAAGGATATTAATATGAGAAAAATAATCATCCTACCAATTATATTGATGCTCACTCAAGCGGTGCTAGGGCAGTGTCCTGAATATGATTTACAGCCTCCACAGTTAAAAAATGTGGTAGTGAAAAGTTTTATTACGCAAAATGCTACCACGGCAATCTTCACATACAGATATTTAATAAGCAACGGTGCGGCAAGCAAAGGATGCATTCAGGATTTCAAGATATTCATAGGCACATCCTCTAATAACTTGAAACTTTCCAACTCTGGACTGGTAGATTATCCTCACTATATTGATAGAGGAGCTTTAGCTTTAAATCCAGAACTCCAGATCATTCCTGTAGGCATTCCCAAACTTCCAAGTATGAAAAACTTTACTAGCGCTTGGTCCGCTGGTTTTGGCGCAGACAGTAGTGTTGATTGGAACAGTGCTGATGATATGTTCAGAATTGCACCTGGCTCAGCTCTTGACAGTATCATAATGACATCACATGGTCTACCGGGTCTGAGATGTTTTGTAATATCTCCGAGTTATAATCCCAAACCATCGGTTGAAGTCACTCCAGAAAACGAGGATTCCGTTTATATGAACACATCTGAACCAACAGACGCACAGGATTCCGCAGAACTCGCTTTAGAAGAATCAATCGAATTAAGAGGCTGGACAATAGGTCCGACAGCACCACCTTTAGATTTCTCCGCATCGTCATGGATAGATACACTTGTCTCATACAAGCACCAAATCTTAATTCAGGGTTGGCTCGCTGACAACAGAACCTGCAAGCCGGATTGCGATCAAATCATGAATGGCAGAGACTGGTACAATATGGGTGACTTCGAACAATATGACAAATGGTATCCCGATAATAGCTGGGGCTTCGATCATGATTGGAATAATGGAATAGTCGAAGTGCTTGACGCAAGATTGAATAAAGCTAAAACTGAACTTTCCAGGAAGGACTCAGTGGATGCCCGAAGAGATTTAGAAATCTTCGTGATGGAAGTGGAGATGCTGAATGACGTGAGCAAGAAGTTCGAGGATAGAAAACAGGCTCCGATTATGACGAGTGAAGCGTATGCGCTGCTGAAGTACAATGCTGAATATTTAATAGATAAGTTGCCAGCAGGAAGGCAAGGACACTGAATTAAGAAGATAGGAAGGAGAATTTATCAAATGAGATATGTGGTCATTTTATTGCTGGCGATTGCCGTTAGTGCGTCTGCCCAAACACCGAAGGTTGTCTCCACAAACGCTGCTCCCGAAGGGACAAGCGGCCAGGTCTGGCAAATCCCGTTTGCCTCGACCGAGAACACAATTTCGCTGAATGTCCAAAACAACTCAAGCCTTGAAGCAAAGAATGTCTCTGTAACGTTCAATCACCACCCGACATGGTTGAATTTCAAATCAAGCACCGCATTATTGAAAGATGTGAGTGCCAACTCCACAGGGGACGCAGAGTTCACTTTTTCCGTTGATAAGAAAGCACCGGTTGAAAAAGATACGACGTTGACTGCCACGATAAGCACGTCCGATGGTCAAACATGGACGAAGGATATAACAATTGAAGTTGCGGCACCCAAAGACTACCAGCTTTACAACAATTTCCCTAACCCGTTTAATCCATCAACTAAGATCGCATTTGACTTGCCGAAAGCATCTCACGCAAAACTCGTTATCTATGACATTGTCGGTCGAGAAGTCGCTCAAATTGCAGACGCGGATTACCCTGCCGGCTATACCGAACTAACATGGAGCGGCTTAACCAAGAATGGAGTCCCGGTTTCATCTGGAGTTTATTTCTACCGGATAAGCGCGGACAAGTGGAGCAGTGTGAAGAAGATGATGATGTTGAAGTAAATTCAAAAGGGAAAACCTAATCTGGGTTACTTTTAACCTTTGTCCTTATTTTGTCAGTTCATTCGCAATTTCGAATATTGACTCGAACATCGGTCTCGTCAGTCTTCCCGTGAAAGTGTTTTGTTGGCTGGGATGGTATGAGGCGATAAGAGTCATGTGTTCGGTTATTTTGATTTTTGCGCCGTGTGTGAACTTCGGTTGCTTATCAAATTTTTTCAATCCGAGTTTTTCCAACGAATCAATTGTCCAATCGAAAGCGATTCTGCCGAGTGCCACGATTACTTTAAGGTGTTGAAAAATTTCCAGTTCCCTTAGCAGGTATGTCCGGCAGTTTTCGAGTTCATCTTTAAGCGGTTTGTTTGCGGGCGGTGCGCAACGAACTGCAACGGTTATGTAGCAATCTCTTAACTCCAAATCATCGTCTGCCGAAATGGAGAGTTGTTTGTTCGAATATTTGAATTTATGAAGTGTACCATAAAGCCACTCGCCGCTTCTGTCGCCTGTGAACATTCTGCCGGTGCGGTTCGCGCCGTGTGCCGCAGGAGCAAGCCCGACAATTAAGACTCTTGCATTTGGATCGCCGAAACCCGGAACGGGTTTTCCCCAGTATGTCTCATCAAGAAACCGTGCCGTTTTTTCCCGCGCAACTTTTTCGCGCCACTCCACGAGACGCGGACACTTGCGGCAGGAAATAATATCTGCGTTAAGCATTGTCCTTCATGATTTAGAAACTTATTTGCTCAAAAGTTTCATTACAATTGCCATTCGAGCCAGCAACGGTTGTGTTTCTTCATCCCAAAATTTCCAGTTATGTTCGCCGGGTATTTCATGGTACTCGTACAGCTTTCCATTCTCGCGAAGCATATTTGTGAATATATGGTGAGCATGAAGGAAATCTCTGTAACCGTCTTGAATGCCTACTGCACAGAAAATATAAGGAAGGTTATCCGCTCGTTTGTTTTGCAACAGCACCGTCAAGTCATGGTTATCCCGGAATTGCTTGTCGTTTTTCCCGAAGGCCGCGAAGATACTTGGCATGAGCGGGCCTTGTCCGCCTGGGACCACATCTGTGGGATGAGCATTGACGGAATCGATGATTTCAGGGATGGTAAGTGCACCACTGAGGTCTCCGGCGAATAAAAATTTGCTGAGGTGTCTCAAGGCCAAAACTAGTGCGCCATAACCGCCCATCGAAAGCCCGGCGATTGCTTCACGTGTTGTATCGATTGGGTAAAGTGAATCGACATATTTAGGCAGATCGTTTATTATATAATCTTCGAAGCGCGCGTTTGTGTCGGTCTCTGAGTTTACATACCATGAGTTCTTTGCTTCCGGCATTACGACGATCAGCGGTATGCTCGCGGTATAATTTTCAATATTAGTTCTCGACGTCCAATCAGTTTCGTCGCCGCCATAGCCATGAAGTAAAAATAGGACAGGGTAAGTGCGTGAATGAATGTAGTCAGCCGGCAGGAGTATTCTCACGCGCATAGTGTCGCGAACGCTCGGCGAATAGAAACTGGCAGCGTGAAACCTTGGCTGGCAAATAGAGGAAAGAAAAGTTAGAAGCAGGAAAGCGGAAGTAAGACATAAGAACCGGAAAAAAAGGAAAAGATTTTTCATGCAAATATTTTGCTAAACAATTTTAAGTGTATAATTTTGAATCTGCAATTGAGAATCCACGATTAAACATTTTTCGGAAATGAAATTGCCAATTGAAAATGGGAAGTGAATTCTAAACGCTAAATCTCACAACGACGATGTCACCGTCCTGAACTGCATAGTCTTTTCCTTCAACGTGCAGCAGCCCTGCGTCCTTGACTCCCTGTTCCGAGCCGAGGCGCATCAAGTCTTCATACTTAATCACTTCCATCCGGATGAATCCTTTTTCAAAATCGGAATGAATTTTTCCCGAAGCTATCGGGGCACAAGTGTTTGCCTCGACAGTCCATGCGTGAACTTCTTTTGGGCCTGCAGTGAAAAAAGTGACAAGGTTTAGAAATGAATATCCTTCCCGGATGACACGCTCAAGTCCAGATTCCTTTAATCCAAGGTCTGAAAGGAATGCCGTCCTTTCATCGGCGGCGAGCTGCGAAAGCTCCGCTTCTATTTTGCCCGACACTACAATGACTCTCGCTCCTTCGCGTGAAGCAATTTCACGAACCGCATCAACATATTTGTTGCCCGCGTTCACGCTTGCTTCATCCACGTTCGCGATATACATGACAGGTTTGTCCGTTAAGAGATGAAGTGAACGAACGTATTCACCACGCTGTTCATCTTCATACTCCATGTATTTTGCAAGTCGTCCGAGATTGAAGTGCTCGGAAAGGCGAACATAAACATCATATTCTTCCTTGATCTTCTTGTCGCCTGAACGCGCTCTCCCTTCCGTCTCTTTTATCTTGCGCTGGAGCGTATCAAGGTCTTTGATTATCAGTTCCGTTTCAACAACCTCGATATCTCTTTTCGGATCGACCGAGCCGTCAACATGGATGACGTTCGTATCTTCAAAGCATCGTACCACATGTGCTACGGCATCGACTTCCCGAATGTGCCCGAGGAATTGATTCCCGAGTCCTTCGCCTTTGCTCGCGCCTTTTACAAGACCGGCGATGTCAACGAACTCGATCGTCGTCGGAATTATTTTCTGAGTTTTGTAAAGAGACGCTAATTCACCCAACCGCTTGTCAGGAACCGGGACAATCCCGACATTCGGTTCGATGGTACAAAAAGGATAATTCTCGGCTGCAATTTCCGCAGCAGTCAGCGCGTTGAAGATCGTTGACTTTCCGACGTTTGGGAGACCGATAATCCCGCAGTTAAAGCCCATTATCTAAATCCAAATTCCAAAAGTCAATAATCAATATTTTGGGGGAAGATTGTCTAAATCCAAATCGTCATCGCTCAGACTGAGATCGTCTAAATTGTCGATGTCTTCCAACCGGATCGTTTCATTATCGAGATCCGCATCGGCAAGAAGATCCGATTTAAGCCCCATTTCTTTCAATCTTTTCGCGAGCGGGTCGAGGTACGAACGAGGCGACTTTGCCGATTTAACTTTTTTAATCTGTGAGAGCACTTGTTTCATTGACTCGATGATTTCATCGTCCGTCACTTGAAGCTCAAGCTCTTCGATGATTGAGCTTAATCGATTGACTATATTAATATGAAGCATGTCCGATTCATTGTCTGAGCCTTCCTTCAATTTATCGGCGTACTTTTCATAAGTAGTTTCTTTGATTAACTTTGTCAGGCTGTCGAGCGATTCGATAATAAATGCATCGCTTAGTTTGTCCCCCTGTCCCTCGAAAATTTTGTCAACCTCACAAATTCCGACTTCGACTTCGAACGCAAGCTGTTGCTTGTCAATTGCATTATGGCTTCGTTTTCCCTGGGTACGTCCAGATGAAGAATGGACGGATTGATTCTCAGGCTCGTCCCCCGAAGACTGGATTTTCGACGGGTCTTTGCGGGGATCGATATTTTGTTTCGGCGAGCGTTTCTTATTCTGCTTCATATGCCTAAAGTTTCAAAAAGAATTAACAAAAAGCAATCTATTTTCAAAAAGTCAAAATCTTAAGTCCGCGTACAGTTCACAATTCCCTCCGTGAAGGGACACGCAGCGCAAGGGCGAGAGCGATAACAAGCATAATGCTGCCGGTGTAGAATGGCCATTCAATTCCCGCAGCCCCGAGAATGAAGCCGCCCCAGAACGGTCCGATGACTCGTCCGAGACTCGAGAAGGATTGCGAAACTCCAAGTGTTCCACCTTGTTCGCCTGTGCCAGCATACTTCGATATTAAACTTGTTAAAGACGGAGTGATGAATGCGCTTCCGATCGCCAACAAAGTCGCTAAAAATACCAATGTCGAAAGTTTGTGTGAACTCGGTACGAGAATTAACGAAATGAGCAAAGACATCAAACCTGTTACCAATAAAGATTTTTCACCGAATTTTTTCGCAAGCTTTCCGATTGCTCCACCTTGAATAATAATTCCGATCAAGCCTACATACGCGAAAAAGTAACCGTTCTGAGCCGCATCGTATTTGAATCGCTGCCCGCCGAAAAGTGGAAACGCGACATAAAGAATCGAGAACGCCATGGTATAAAAAAAGAAAACCAATACGAGATTTCCAATAGCGTGTTTTTTAAATGCGGTTCGGATTGCAGCGATGTTCAAGAGACTTAATTTGCGAACCGGTTTGGATCGGTCTTTCAGTGATTCCGGCAGCAAAAAGTAAGCAAGGATCGCATTTGCCAGCGCGAGGCCTGAAGCAAGAAAACCGGGAGCGCCGTAGCTTATATTGCTCATAACGCCGCCAATAAATGGACCAAGCATGAAGCCGACTCCGAAAGCGGCTCCGATGAGCCCCATGTATTTGGCTCTTTCTTCAAACGATGTCGTGTCAGCGATGTATGCTTGTGCGGCAGAGATGTTCGCTCCCATGAAACCTGCTAACATCCGTGAAACGAAAAGAATTGCGAGTGAATTTGCAAATCCGAAAATCAGGTAGGAAATACATGATCCGGTTACGCTCATTAAAATTATCGGGCGGCGACCAATGCGATCGGAAAGCCTTCCCCAAAATGGCACAAATAAAAATTGCATGAATGAATATGATGAGCTTAAAAGTCCGATTATGGTCGGAGCTGCGCCGAAATGCTGGGCGTAGAATGGCAACAACGGAATTATTATTCCGAAACCAAGAAGGTCAATGAAAACGGTGAGGAGAACGAGGTAAGCGGGAGCGCGTTTCATAAATTTTCTATGATAGCATCCGCCATTTGATCGGTTGTAACAAAGTTTGTCGGGTTGAGGTCTCTAGTAACCTTTTTGCCTTCCTTGATTACATGTGCAACAGCTTTTTCAATTCGTCGTGCGGCTTCCGGTTCGCCGATGTGATCAAGCATCATCACAGATGCGAGTATTATGGCACACGGATTGGCGATGTTTTTCCCGGCAATGTCCGGCGCACTTCCATGAACGGCTTCGAAGATCGCATGGTGATATCCTATATTTGCTCCGGGCGCGACACCGAGTCCGCCGACAAGACCCGATGCTAAGTCAGAAAGTATATCGCCGAATAAATTTGTCGTTACGATGACATCGAACTGGTTCGGGTTAATCACCATTTGCATTGCCATGTTATCGACGATTTTGTCGTTCATTTCTAATTCCGGATATTCTTTCGCCATTGATCTCGCGACATCTAAAAAAAGTCCGCTTGTGTATTTTAAAATGTTTGCCTTGTGAACAACTGTGACTTTCTTCCGATTATGTCTTTTTGCGTAATCGAAAGCGTATCGAATAATCCTTTCTGAGCCTGTGCGTGTCACGATGCCGATAGTTTCTGCCGCGCTTTTGACCGCATCGACGTAATGTTCTATCCCGCTGTAAAATTCTTCAGTGTTTTCGCGGACGATTATCAGGTTAACATTTTCATAGCGCGATTTGATGCCTTCCATAGATAATGCGGGACGCAAATTTGAGTAAAGGTCGAATTCTTTTCTCAGCGCGACATTGACGCTCCGGAAACCGGTTCCGACAGGTGTCGTAAGCGGGCCTTTGAGTGCGATTTTATTCCTGGCGATTGAATCGATGACCGTTTGCGGCAACGGATCTTTGTGTTTCTCGATTGCGTTGAAACCTGCTTCGTGAATTTCCCATTCGATCTTGACGCCGGCTGCTTCGATGACGCGTGTCGCGGCTCGACTTATTTCCGGTCCGATGCCGTCGCCGGGAATTAAAGTTATTGTGTAAGACATTAGATTCTCTATAATGGTTGTCGATTAAAATAAAGTTCGAGAGGCAAAAATTCAAAAACGAAAAGATTTAATCTTGTTAAAGATACGACTTTTTTGAGCCAACGCGGAATCGATGTGAGAAAAGATAGTGGCTCAGTTTCAATTTTCATTGTCACCCCGAACTTGTTTCGGGGTCTGAGAACAACAGAATTAGATGCTGAAACAAGTTCAGCATGACGGATTGCAGCAAACTGAGCCACCACCCGAGAAAACGTTACCATTAAATAGTTTTTGTAAATCGACGGGAATTTTCTATATTGTGAAAACTAAACCAATGTAAAAAAAGGAGACAAAATGAAAAAGTCGTTTTTACTGAGTGCGTTTGCCTTGGTAATCTGCTTCAGCCTTACAGCTAATGCCCAGATTCAATATGGCGGAAAGATCGGGCTGAACTTTGCCAATATTGGCGGAACAAATGCCGCCACCTCTTACCCTGGCAATGGCACCAGAACGGGTCTGGTAATTGGTGGTTTCATGAGTTATGAGTTCGCGCCTATGTTTGCTGTTGAACCTGAAGTACTCTTTTCCATGAAAGGAACTTCGGGCTCTACTGAGGGAATAACCTATACAGGCATTTTGAATTATATTGAAGTTCCAGTTTTTCTGAAATTCAAAATCCCGTTAGCGCCGGGCTCACCTGTCAGTGCGAATCTCTATGCAGGTCCTGATTTTGCATTTAAAGTAGCTTCAAGTATTGAAGAAACAGAGAACGGTCAAAGTACAACAATTGATGAAAGCAGTAATACCAACGGTTTTGATTTCGGTATTGCCTTTGGCGGCGGCATTGGATTTCGCGTTGGTCCGACAACATTAGGTCTTGAGTTGCGCTACACGATTGGAACAGGTACAGTTGCTTCGAATG
>JBAPNE010000013.1:0-3400 GCA_049278975.1 Candidatus Kryptoniota bacterium | reverse complement strand
GTGCATGCCGCATGCAACATAGCGACACATGATATCCATTACATTCTTAGAAAGTGAATGGGGATGCCAAGATTGATTGGCTGCGGAATAAATCGTAAAGACATCTAGAGACGGTTTTTCCACATTTGCCAAGCCCCGAAACAATAATGAAACCAAGAATTGAGAATTGAAAATGAAAATCAAAATCGGAATCATTGCAGTGTTGATGGTAATATCTTCGTTAGAAGTTAGTAAAGCGCAAACAAAACAAGTCGTGGCTTACTTTCCCGAGTGGGGAGTGGAGCGTCAATTCCCATATTATGTAAAACAAGTTGGGAAATCCGGAGCCGCTGATAAACTAACAGTTTTGATCTACGCCTTCTGCGAACCCGCTCCCGATTCCACTGGAGCTATCGAACCGAAATTCAAGAATGCTTATGAAGCATACCAGCAAATATATTCCGCCGACATGAGCATCGATGGTGTTGCAGACGATTCAACTCAGGCGCTGCGAGGCCAATTCAACCAATTGAAAAAATTGAAGGCGCAGCATTCGAAACTAAAAGTTCTGATTTCAATCGGAGGCTGGACGGGCTCCGGTTATTTTTCCGATGCATTGTTGACTCAACAAACGAGGGAAAAATTTGCCGATGCAATCATCGATAGGTACATCCTTGGAAACCTTCCTGTCGTAAATGGCGCAGGCGGAAAGGGGGTTGCGGCACATATTTTCGATGGAATTGATATTGATTGGGAATATCCGATCCACGACGGACTTGATGGTAACCATCATGATTCGAATGATAACAACAACCTCTCGGCTTTTTATTCTTTGATGCGGAAGAAATTAGATTCGATCAATCGGAAGCTTTTGATGACAGCCGCAGTTCCCGCATCGGAATTGCATGCTTGCGATTACAATATTACCAGAGACCAAAAATATCTTAGCTGGTACAACATAATTACATATGATTTTGTCGGAGAATGGAGTCCTGTAACGAATCATCAAACTAACCTGCTCACTTCCCCTTATGATACTTCGGGAGCCCCATTATCACTTGACAAATCCGTTCGACTTTTTATCGATTCATTGGGCGTGAGTAGGAGGAAAATTGTTCCAGGTGCGGCTTTTTATGGTCACGGCTGGAAGGATGTCGATTCGATAAATGCCGGTTTATATCGACAGGCTGGTGGTGGTGCTTCGCGTGACGAAGAAGGCGAATCACGCAACTATTCGTACTGGTCGTCGCTGCTCTCAAAGGGGTATGTGTATCACTGGGACACGCTTGCTATGGCGCCATGGCTGTACAATCCTCACGAACACGTATTTTGGTCTTTTGACGACGCAAAATCAATCGCTCTGAAGTCACGTTATGTTGATGCGTACCATCTTGGTGGGATTATGTGTTGGGAAATCAGCGGCGATGATTCGAGCGGGACCCTTATTAACGCGATGCATTCGGGTGAAATGCCTGACACAAAATTCAAATCTCATCATTTAGGCAAGAGCTCTGCATCAATTCAAATATCAATCGCAGCGAGCTCTAATCAATTGGTCGAAGGTTGCAATGTCATCATTAATACGAGAGTCATGGATGCAAAGGATTCTGTGGTCAAAGTCCAATACTTTGTTGATGGTAAATCCATCGGATATGATACGGGACTTCCATTCGACTGGGTGTGGTTCAACGCGCACCATGGAACGCATAGAATCAAAGCCGTTGCTACGGATGATAAGAACAACGGAACGATATCCAATACGGTAGAAATTAAATTACCGGAGAATAAAAGTGCGGTTCATAAATAGAATGTAATTCGATTTAAATTTTACAATTGGATTTTGAGTTTTGATATTATGTTCACAAATTTATTCTAGTAATTATAATTTAAAGAAAGTACAATGAGTAAAACTATTTCTAATGTAGAGCAAGGGGTACTTGCGTTGTCCGGAGAGAAACTTTGTTATTCGCCGGCGGAGAAGGTCGGCGTGATCGTCGTTGGGAATTTCCCGATGCTCGGTAAACTCACTGCCCTGAGATTTCTGGAATGGGTGCAGCAAAATCCGGGCGGCGCTGTTTCCCTTCCGACCGGCAAGACTCCGGAGCATTTCATAAAATGGGTGACTTATTTTGTCAGCAATTGGTCGGATGCACAAGCTCGAAAAGAACTTGAAGCAAACGGGATTGACCCAACCGTGAAGCCTGATATTTCCTCGCTTCATTTTGTCCAGATAGATGAATTTTATCCGATTGATCCACAGCAGGAAAACAGTTTCTTTTTCTATGTGAATAAATATTACTTGAAAGGTTTCGGCTTAGACGGGAAGAAAGCAATGTTGATCGATTGCAGTAGAATTGGGCTGCCTTCCGGAAAAAAACTTGAAGATGTGTGGATCGATAATAAGGTGGATCTAACCCTGAGGTTCAGACAAGCCAAAAATCACCAGGAACAGCTTCAACAAAGCGTACTGGAAAATATCGACCAGTGGTGTGCAGAGTATGAAGAAAACATCCGGAAGTTAGGCGGCATTGGGTTTTTTCTCGGAGGAATAGGCCCTGATGGTCATATCGGTTTTAACATCCGCGGCTCTGATCTGAACTCGACGACCCGGCTGACTCCAACAAATTACGAGACACAGGCAGCAGCAGCTACAGATCTCGGTGGTATTGAAGTTTCGAGGAACAGACATGTTATAACGATCGGGCTGAACACAATAAGCTACAACACCGAGTGTACAGCAATAATAATGGCTGCTGGCGAGGCTAAGGCGCATGTCGTTGCAGACGCTGTCCAGCACGAGAAGCACGTTCGTTACCCGGCAACCGCTTTGCAGTCTCTGCCGAATGCGAGGTTTTATTTAACGAGGGGAGCTGCCAAACTGCTTGATGAACGTCGGTATGATATGATGGTCAGAAAAAAGGAGCTTTCCGACCAGGAGATGGAAGAGATTGTAATCAATCTTGCGCTAGAGAAAAAGAAGAAGCTTCGCGATTTAACTCAGTCCGATTTTGAGGGTAACAGGCTCGCTTTTGAAGTTTTGGAAAAAAGGAAGGACGGAAGAGAGGCAATAGTCTCCAGTGTGGAAAAGGCTATAATTGAAAGAATTGAGAAAGGGAGTAAGTCGGAACTAAACACAGTTTTCCTTCATACCGAGCCGCACCACGATGATTTAATGTTGGGATATCTTCCTTATATCGTTCGCCGGGCGAGAGATGCTTCAAACAGTCACACCTTTTTGACACTGACCAGTGGGTTCAATGCGGTTACTAATGAATACATGCTGGATCAATTGAAATATTTGAGAAACTTTTTAGACAACGGCACCTTTGATAAGTTATTCTCAGAAAACTATTTTCAGCCGGTCGGCGATCAGAAAAAGAACCGCGATGTCTGGCAGTATTTGGATGGTGTTGCCGAGAAC
>JBAPNE010000012.1:0-3130 GCA_049278975.1 Candidatus Kryptoniota bacterium | reverse complement strand
GTATAAGTATAACATTATAGAAAAACGCCCAGAAGAGATTTTGCTTGATCACCATCAAAGTCGATCGCGATAATGAAATGGACTTCGAAACCAACTTAAGCTCGTTCCTAACAAGAGTGATATCCGCTGCCTCCATGGCTATGTCGCTCCCGCTTGCCATGGCTATTCCCAGATCAGCTTGCGCCAATGCCGGAGCGTCATTAATTCCATCGCCGACAAACGCTATAACTTCACCCTTTTCCTGCAGGTTTTTTATAACATCGAGTTTCCCTTCCGGCGAGACATTCACAAAATATTTTTCAATCCCGACTTGTCCCGCGATGCGTTTAGCCGAAGCTTCACTATCTCCGGTCAAAAGATAAGTCTTCAATCCGAGGTTTCTAACTTGTGCCAGTGCATCCATGGCATCGTCTCTTATGTAATCGGTTACTAAGATCGCACCAACTATTTCTGAATCGACTGAGACGTAAAGAACGGTAGCGGTCAGCTCACGCATTCGCTCTAAAACTTTGCTTTCGAAATTTTCTGCGAGAGCTTTCGAACCGCCGTTATGTACAAATTCCAATTTTCCTGCGCGGATAATCTTGCTTGTAGCTGCTTGCTCGTGTATTTCTACCTCAACGCCTTTCCCCGCATAATTCTTAAAACGGTCTCCGGTTTCAGGCAGTGACGATCCATAAATAGAATTTCGACGCTTCGCTTCTTCGATTACTGCCTTTCCAATCGGATGTTCCGAATGAATCTCGGCTAACACCGCAAGCCTTAACAAATCGTCTTCGGCTGTTCCATTATAAGAAATAATTTCTACAACTTTCATTTCGCCTGCTGTGATAGTTCCCGTCTTGTCGAAGATAACGCTGGTAACCTTGCGAGCCCGTTCTAATGCCTCACTGCTTCTTATGAGAATTCCCATCTCCGCACCTCTGCCGGTACCGACCATTATCGCTGTCGGTGTCGCAAGGCCGAGCGCACATGGGCAGGCAACTATGAGGACTGCGACAAATGCCATCAGAGAATGAACGAGATGCGGCGAAGGCCCAAAGAACATCCATGCCAATGCGGAAGCCAAAGCAATGCCAATAACTACCGGAACAAAAACAGACGCCACTTTATCCACAAGTCTTTGAACGGGCGGCTTCGATGTTTGCGCTTCCTCGACTAGATTTGCAACACGAGCAATGAAACTTTCTTTGCCCAACTTCTCTGCCTGAATAGTCAGCGCGCCATCAAGACAAACTGTGCCACCAAGCACTCTTCCGCCATTTGTTCGTTCAACAGGCATACTCTCGCCGGTCAACATCGATTCATCAATCATCGAGAACCCATCGACCACCTTCCCATCGACGGGAATTCTTTCGCCGGGCTTCACTCTCAAGATACTGCCGACTTGAACAGCCGTTAGTGGGACATCAATCTCATTTCCGTCAAGAATCAAATGCGATGTTGTCGGCTGGAGAGCAATTAATTTTCTAACAGCTTCCGAAGATCTCCATTTTGCCTTTGCCTCTAAAATTTTTCCCAGAAGAATAAGCGTTATAATGACAGCACTCGTATCGAAATAAACCGGGAGCTGTGGGTTGAAAAGTGCGGCCGCCGCACTATAAACAAACGCCGATGATGTCCCGACGGCAATTAAAGTATTCATATCCGCCGTTCCGTGCTTCGTCACATTCCAGAAGCCGCTGAAGAATTTTCCTCCAGCGTAAAACATCACAGGAACAGTTAACAGCATTAACAGAAAATCACGCACTGCAACAGAGACGAGAACGAACGGAAATATTTCCGGCATGCTACCTACCATGATAAGTGCGGTAAGAATTGCACCCAAAATAAATTTTCGCCAGAGGTTCCGGTATTCTTTTTCTCGAGCCTTTGCCTCAGCTTTTATCGAATCGATTTCGTCTGCTGTATCGATAATTTTGTAACCGGCATTCTCGACAGCTTTTTTCAAGGTGTCGAGATTAACACTTGACGGCTCTATCTCGACTGTGGCAGATTCCGTCGCCAAATTAACGACAGCCTGATCAACACCCACTATATTTTTCAAAGCGTTCTGCACCCGCACCACGCAGCTCGCGCACGTCATTCCTTCTACAGGAAGAGTAAGCTTTATTTTGTTCCTACTGGTTTGTTCAACCATTTCTATTCTAAACGATTAATTCCCGGTTTTCAATCCCAATTTGATTTTCACGTCTCCAAGTGCAGCTTCTTCGCCGTCGTTGGTTGCTATCACGACAATCTTGTCTTTCCGAAACTTTTCGATCAACGAAGACACCATGGCTCTTCCCGCATCGTCTAAGTTCGACATAGGTTCGTCGAGCACAAGAACCTGCGGATCATGAATAAGCGCAGCTGCATATTTTAATCTTTGTTTCATTCCCGAGGAAAATCCTTTTAGCTCATCATTTCTTCTATTAAACAATCCAACAAGCTCAAGAATTTCCTGAGCCTTCTTTTCCGCATCCGTTGACAGACTGCGCGTTCGCATTTCTATCCGAAGATTTTCAAGCGCGGTGAATTCTCCGTAAAGCTCCAAGTACGGCGCAACAAACCCGATGTATCTGTGAATTTCATCTCGATCTATTTTCGCTTTTTCATCTGAAAGAAAAAGTTCACCGGCTGTTGGTGTCAATATTCCGCAAATAATTTTGGACGCTGTTGATTTTCCGCTGCCATTTGGTCCAGTGATTGAGAGAACTTCGCCTGACTTTAATTCGAAAGAAATATTTTCGAATACAACTCGCCGATTGAAGACCTTCTTCAATCGCTTTCCGGTAAGAATCAATTTCTCACCACAGCTATTTTGCCGACAACGCTTTTGACCCCGTCCGTTACTACATAAATATAAATTCCGCTCGACACGGTCTTGCCATTTCTATCTTTCCCATTCCAGACGAAATATTTCCCTTGAATATTGTTACTACCATGGAGTTCATTAACTAACTCTCCTGAAATTTTTAAAATGGAAAGGCTTGAACTATTTTCAGCAGAAAAAGGATATGGTATCTTTAGCTGTTGTTGGATTGACGGATTAAACGGCTGAGGAAATACGGCATCGCTTTTTGCGAGAAGGTTCCCGCTCGTATCACTCGAGATGAATGGGACGAGTCCCCAATTTGCGTAATCGGAG
>JBAPNE010000011.1:0-14600 GCA_049278975.1 Candidatus Kryptoniota bacterium | reverse complement strand
ACCAGAAAAAAATAGAATTGACAACCCAAACCTCCAAAATGATATCCATGTCACACAATAATAAAAAAACTTGCTTTTTACATTTGAATGAGGGAAATTGACATGTGAGTTTGAGTGCGGCAAAAATAGGTAGAAACTTGTTGGCGGTTGCCCTGACTTTTTTATGGACAAATTCTTCAAATCGTGTGCCACTCTCCCCTGTACCAACTCATATAAGAGTAATAAAAAACCAAACAAAGGAGTAACACAATGGTTCACAAACTTTACGCAACACTTTTGGCTGCATTTGTCGTGGCGTGCTTCGCTTCAACGGCGAGTGCTCAATTTGAAAACCAAATGAACTACGGCGGCGTTCACATTGGGCTGAGCGGTGTTGGAAGCGCGCTTACACTCGGTCTCGATTATGAGCGCGGAATAACCAACGTCGGTGAAGTCGGACCTGGTATTATCGGTATTGGCGGGCTCTTCGATTACTATTCATATAGTGAAAACTTTGTCGACGCTGGGTCTTGGACCTTTATCGACTTTGGCGTGTCGGGAATGTACCACTTTGTGCTTGATAACAAGAAGTGGGATCCGTTTCTTGGTCTCGTACTCGGATACGAGGTTGCAACCTGGAAATGGAACAATGCATACTATGGTAACTACAGCCCATCTGCCGGCGGATTCACGCTGGGCGGCAGCGCAGGTATTAGATATTTCTTCAGTGACAATTGGGCCGCACAGGCAAGGGTTGGATTTGGGTTTTATATCTTTGCCGTTGGTGTAGATTACAAGTTCTAAACCGACGATCGGTATTTAGTTTTCACAAGCCCGCCCGCTTAAGATGGACGGGCTTTTTATTTTTATTAGGCAGTTGAAATCTTCCCTCCCATTTTTTAAAATGTAATTATAAAATGGTTTTGTTTCTTGCTGCATTAATCGTTCTCTTCTCCGCCGCGCTGATTTCAGTCTTGCACTTCGGTCCAAGAATGCTCCTCATGCCGGACCGCCGCCCGCCGCAATTTTATCTTCAACGATACGGATTCAATCATCCATCGCAAATAGGTTTGAGATACGTTGAGAAAACGCTCTCCACGATCGAAGGATACAAACTCAAATATTGGGTGATTGACGATCCAAATTGCCAGAAGGAAATCGGCGCCGTCATTTATTTACACGGCATCACAGACTCGAAAGTCAGCGGGTTAAATTACGCAAGAGAGCTTGCGAGATTGTGTTATAAAGTTTATTTGATCGATATGAGAAGACACGGCGACAGCGAGGGCGACTATTGCACCTTCGGTTACTACGAAAAACATGATGTCATTGCATTGATAGATAAAATTCGGCCTGAGGCTGATGAGCCTGTGGCCCAAAAATTAGAGTATCCTGGAACAGACATTACACTTCTTGGTGTTTCGATGGGCGCGGCAATCGCGATTCAGACTGCTGCCATCGACCGGCGAGTTGCTCGTGTAATCGCTGTGGCACCGTTCTATGATCTCTTTTCAATCGTGCACGATCACCAGATGCGGCACTTCGGAGTCAAAAGCAAACTTCTTCTGAAACTTGTTCTCATGCGCGCAGAAAAAATTGCCAAATTTAAAACTTCCAAAGTTTCCCCAGCGGACGATATCCAAAAAATCAATGTCCCTATTCTCATCGTTCATGGTACAGAAGACAGAACTGTAAGAAGTGAATATTCTCAACGGCTCAAGAAATTAAACGGAAACGCACGGCTATTAGTTGTCCCGAATGCAGGGCACATAGATGTTCTCGAAAAAGGAGGGGCGGCTTACTTGGAGCAATTGGTGAACTTTATAAAAAGTGCATAAAAAAACCCGCCCCGGGCAGGGGCGGGTAGAAGGAGGCATTCATAGGTAGGTCCTTCTTTTGAGTGCTGGCTAATTATTTAGACGAGGAAAGTGCTAATTCGTTACATATAGAAAAACTTTTTTAGGGAAAATTTTTAACACTACATGATAAAACCGAATATGCGAATTTTTGCGAATTATTTTTCTGCATTTCTTTTGATTGGCGCGAACCCCTGTTTTCTGCACTTTGCTATCCGCAATTCTCCTCCGCTTTCACTGCTAAGGCACCGTGCTATAGGCGGGCAGCAATCAATTTCTTCTCCATGTGACAAAGTTAAAATAGAAAATCACCTCATCGGTTGGGGGCATCGAATCGAAAACCGGGAACATAATATCGAAGCGATAATTATTCACTCTTCGTACAATGCGTTAGGCAGTGACTCGTTCAACATCGACGGAATTTTGAGAGAGTATAGAGACATTAAAGTATCGCCTCATTACGTCATCAATCGTGGGGGTACAATTTATCAATTAGTTGCAGACAAAGACGTCGCTTATCACGCCGGTAAGAGCCGGCTGCCAGATGGGAAAAAGGATGTCAATGCAGTTTCAATCGGAATAGAAATTATAAATACAGAGAACGATTCTCCAACAGAAGTTCAGTACCTTTCACTGGCAAATCTTGTTAAATGCCTCAAGAGCAAATATCCGATCAAGTATGTCCTCGGACACAGCGACATCGCGCCGGGAAGGAAAACCGATCCTTGGAATTTCGATTGGCGAAAATTTGATGACTTGTTGAGAAAGTAATTTAAAGTACGCCTCGCTGAGACTTATGAATGATAAACAATCCCGTGCTTCGTGAATTCCTCAAAGAGTTTTTCGTTCCCGACAAACTGAACTGCATCCCAGCCTAACTTCTTCGCTGCAGAAATATATTCCAAAATGTCATCAATATAAAAGTGTTCCTGAGACGGCTTCCGCGTAAACGCTTCCACCGCTTTATATATTTTCGTCTCAGGTTTCACAGCTCCGACTTCGTGCGACAAAATCAATTTGTCGAAATACTCGAGGAACTCATAACGTTCCCACCCATACTTCTGGTGGATGGCATTAGTATTTGACAAAAGCACAAGACCGTAATTCCTTTTCAGCGCCGGCATGGCCGCGACAAGTTCTTCGTTAACCGAAAATATTTTCGAATAAATTTCGTAGAAAGTTTCATTGCTGATCTTGTGCTCGAGAACATTCAATAAAATCTCCGTGAATTCCTCGACTGAATATTCTCCGCGCTCGAATTTTCTGTGGACATCGTAATGAGTTTTATAAAAATCAGCAAACTTTTTCCCTAACCCAACTTCAATTTGTTCGAACCTCTCGATCATCTTCCGATAATCGAAAGGCAAAAGTACGTTGCCTAAGTCAAAAACTATAATTGTGTGTTCTTGTTTCATGTTTGATTTTAGTCAAACTGCCAGCTTAGTTCCATGCTCACATAAGTTGTACCAGGAAGCAAACGAAAATCGGAGCCGACAGTCACTTCTTTCGTTTGATTGTAAATATCTCTCGACAATTTCATGCCCGCCGAAAACGATCGCGTGATTTTCAGATTGGCAAGGACCGCGAGCCGCGCACCATCGCCGTACAAAAGTGAATACTGCCCGATTCCGGGGAGATCCTCTTCGACTTCGTAAAAAGCGGAATTGTATGAGTCCGTGTTGTAAAAGCAAATTCGTGAGTTGATCGAGAAATTTCTTAGTGTAGATGCGGCATCAAATAAAAACAGCTCACCGGTTTCGCCGGAGGAGAGAAAGTTTCTTTCGAATCTCGCACGAATTGAAAAAGCCGACGAGAAATTATGCTTGAGATCAATTCTGAAATTTTGTTTCGAGCCCGCGAGCGTTGACTGTGCCGCGGGAAATTCCGTTTCGGGAACGTAGAAGTCTTCTTTTGTCTTGTACCTATAGCGAAAGTAAATCACAGTCGCTGTGCCGTCAAAAATCTTTTGACGGTTCAGATTAACATAAGAGTCCAGAAAAATTTCTTCACCGTTTCGATCCGGGTCCCCCGATGTTGACATGATCCTGAATCGGTCGTAGTAGAATCCTAATTTTACAATTTCTTCAGGATGAAGCGTCGCACCGAAATAGATTCCCTGTTCAGGCGCACTCGGAAAACTTTCCGATAGGGCACCGGAATAATTCGGAACTATCCGTGAGCGAAGGTCACGAATTCCGACAGCCAATTGCGCCTCGTCATAATCGAGGCCGGCATTTGCGGAAAACGACACCACTCTATCAACTAACATCTCTCCGGAAAAATCTGCTCTTTCGGATTGCGAACGCAGAAAAATATCTTCGGCAAGCTGACGCTCAAGATAATAGTTTGCAAATGGATGGCCATAGGAGAAATAGACAGCCGACGCTCCACAGTCAACACCTGGAGAATCAAACCGCAAAATCCCGCCGGCAATTTTCTCGGTGAGAATCGAATCTGATGAGGTCGATAAATCCAAACCGGAGTAGTCAATCGTAGTCACGAAACCGGACGAATTTAGATGGGCATTTAGAGCCTTGCTCGATGCGAACCCGGTCAGCTCGAAATCTCCGAATGGAACTTCAAGTGCCGCGCCTCGGAGGAATCCGTTTTCAGAAAGCGACCGGTATGATTTCAACGAGTAAGCGTTTCTGCTGAAAAGAGGTGAAATTGGACCCGCAGACTTCGCTTCGTTGCTGGCATTAGAGAAGAGCATTCCGTTCCCAAAACTTATGCTGTAGTTCCCGAGATCGATGGCAGAGAAAATTGAAACATCACTCAGAGATAAGCCGAGAGAATGGAAATCTAGATAGCTATTTTCTCCCGGGTCTTTGTCGGTAACTGCGTTTAATTCAACATTTCGGTAATCAAGATGTAATTTCTGGAAATTTCTTATGCCATTATCATGGTACGCGCTCTGGTACAGTGAAACCTTCTGAGGCGAAAAACTCATATACGAAGAAACATTTCCGGCAAGATTTCCTTCCTGCACAATTTGCGCATGACCACTGAGCGCGGATAAGAGTCCTGGAGTTGCACCGTCGAGATTGGAAAGTTCATCAAAGCCGTGAATGAATTTTACTTTATTGCGGTACGCAATAATCGAAGAAGCAAACTTAGAAGTCATGCCCGGAACCGTGAGCAGCTCTTCGGAAGAAGCAGCGTTCAAATCGATTTTTGTAAATACACCGGAAATGTCATCCGAATAACTCATCAGCGATTCTAAAATATTTTCTTTAATTATTTCATTTGCCTCTGAAGTTGTGTCTTTGGAAAGAGATTGAGCATTAACCAAAACTGAATTGAAGGCAGCCACAGTAACACAAACAAAAAGTAATATCCTAAAAACACCATGGTACCTCGTCGAATAACATTCGAAATTCAACTTGCGCAAATCCTAACTATTATTTTCTTCCCAATGCTTCTCGATAGTCCTCAATTTTCTCGTACTCCGTCTTGTCGTCATGCGAAAAGTCAAATGAAATTCCAAAAGACTGTGTAATGCCGAGCACTTGATGAAAAGCTGCGCCATATTCCACCTCAAACGACAAAAATCTCACGGCGACTCCCGCATTAAAAGAATTCGTCCCGCTCGCCGACCCAGCTTGAACGGTCACATATTTTACAGGCGAATATTCGGCGGCGATTCTTACAGCCGCAGGAAATCCGATTTCCTTGAAATACTCCAACCCTATGTTCAATTCATCCGATTCGAAAGCGATTCCTCCTGTGAAGGTTTGCGGCAATCTGTCATTCGAAAGTGTTTCTGATGCGGAATTTAAATTTGTCGTATTGAAGCCGAGAGAGAAGTTTCTGGACAAAAACATCTTTGCTCCGGCATCGATGCTCACTGCCAGATCGGTTCCATAATCTTTTATGAGGAGATGATCGGCATTTATATTTGTGCCGACAAAAAGAAAATCGTAGAGAGGGACAGATAAATTCAGAGTGAAAACATTTTCGCGATAAAGATCAAACCCAAAAGTCTGTGCTGCGCCGCCGAAATCGACTCCCAATACGTTGTCGCGGTAAGCTATCCCCGTTGATTTTATTTCCTGAATACCCAACGTTGAGGGGACATAAAAAACGCTCAGCCCTCTGATCTCGGCAGCGTGAGCCGGATTGTAATATAACGACCATGGATCCTCGCCGAAGGCGCATAGCGTCCCTGCGGTTCCAAGTGAGCGTGTACCAGAATACCTGCGTTCGAATCCGGCGTGCACCCTGCTGCAAATCAAGCAGAGTAAGAAAAAAATACAAAGGTGAAGTGCACGACTTGTCTTTTCCATAACCTGCCCTTCTCGATTGGTGTCGAGTGCTGTTAGAAATTATGTCCCGCCTAAAATGTAAAGCGGGATTCGGCCTGCATATTTATCGAGAACTAATTAAGATACTTCGCGTAAGTGGTTTGGTGCGATTGGTCAGCTATAGACAGTTTTTGTAAAACTCCCTTATCAGGATAATCTTTGAGCGCATCTGCAATCTCTTGATACTTTGCATCGAAAAAAACTTTTGCCAGGGCACTCCGAGTCCCGGATTGTATAACCACGTCTGCAATTTTATTCAAAGAATTGGCGATGACCACTTGAGCAGAGTCACGTTGAGTAGTCAACATATCTATGCCGTTATATTCATAATCGTAAGCTGCTTTTCTGAACACTTCATAATTTCCCGACAAAGCGTCTGCAGCCAAACCGTATCTTGAGTAAGTACCCGAACCACCTTGCTGCCAGCCCTGCGGATAATCACCGTTTTGTCCCTGTGCCACAATGTTGGATGCGTGCTGAAAATATTTCGTACCCCCAAGCGGATCGTAAGAATCATAATCGAAACCAAGAACTATATACATGTAATAGTCGATGAAACCAACGAGCGGATCAAAATGAAATTCATCATGCTGCAGGGGTTTATCTTTCTGGTAGCTGAATTGCCATGAGTTGTCGATAACGCGAAGCATCGTGGATACATCTTTAGATTTGTAAATCGGCCTTTGACTCGCGACAAATGCTTGAGCAGTATAAACCTGACCGTTCGTTCCGCTTGTAACGGACATCAAATAAATGGTCAGCGTAACCTTGATTTTGGGACCTTTGAAATCTTCTCCTGTCCATCTGAAGCTGTTTATATAATTTTGTATATCACTTCCGAGATTTTGAATATTGATGCGGTCGGATGGGTTCAAGGCATCACTATTCAGTGTCGCGGTGCAATCAATTTCCTGTGCTACTGCCACAGAGGCAAAGGCGAAAACAAACAAGTATGTGAGCCATTTCATAAAATATTCCTCCAAGTCAAATTTAATTAGCTTTGCCATGGAAGGCAAACCACAACTTAGAAATATAATGTCATATAAGTCGCTTGCCAATAACGAAAGGATTAATTACATTGGTGCGCATTCGTCGCCGTAATTGAGCGATAATAAAGTTTTATAAAACTACCAAAGGAGGAACCAATATGGTAAGATTTTTATCACGCGTCGGAATTTTAGTTCTGGCAGCTATGTTTGTTGCGGGTTGCTCAAAGAGCAGCAGCACAGGCAATAATAGCACAGCACCCGCGCTTAAAGCCCCGACATTCGCCGGTCCGAGCAGTACTTCTACGACCGCAGACACGAGCGCGGGGTATCTTTATGCCAGTACGTATGCTAACATTTTCACCGCTTATTCCGAGAGTTTCACGGAATATTTTGTTGGAACTGGGACACAATCCGGCAACTCATGGACCTGGACGGAAACTGCAAACGGAATCACTGGAACATGGACAGCCACATCCACGTCGAGCGGGTACAACTGGTCGCTCGTTCTAAATGGGTCGAATGGGACTACAACCTACAACAACTTTACTATAGTGTCTGGAACCGAAAGCACGAATGGTAGCAGCGGAAGCTGGACATTGTATTATGAGAACGAGACAACGGCCGAATTCGGGGTCACTTGGAGCACTGATGCAAACGGAGTCGTCACCGGAACGATCGTCTCAAACGATTCAAGTGGAACCGCTGTTCAGAAGGACGTAATTACGGAAAACCCGAACAAGAGTGGAGAGCTGAAAGAGTATGCTGGTGGGACAGTATTGACATGGGACATCATCTGGAACGCAAACGGATCGGGTAGTTACACAGAGTGGAACACTGACGGCACCGTCGAAGCCACAGGAACATGGTCCTGAACGATTAATAAATTGTGCGACAAAAAAGCCCGTCCCTTAGTAAAGGACGGGCTTTTTTACTTTCAGAATTAGCCGACGAGAATTTTTACTTTTTCGAATTCCCCGCGCTCGCGAGGAATGGTGTAAGAAGATCGATCGGAACAGGAAAAATAGTTGTCGAATTATTTTCTGTCGCGATTTCGCGAAGTGTTTGCAGGTAGCGCAGCGTCAATGCACTCGGCTGGTCGCTCAGAATCTTAGCAGCATCCGCCAAACGTTGGGAAGCCTGGAATTCACCTTCTGCAGCAATAACTTTCGAACGGCGCTCACGTTCGGCCTCGGCTTGCTTTGCCATCGCCCGTTGCATCTCCTGCGGCAAATCGATTTGCTTGACTTCAACATTAGACACTTTTATTCCCCACGGTTCAGTGTGGCTGTCTATGATGGTTTGAAGCTCTTTATTAATCTTGTCGCGTTCCGCTAAAAGCTCATCAAGCTCCGACTGACCCAGGATGCTGCGCAGAGTCGTCTGCGACATCTGGCTCGTGGCGAACAGGTAGTCCTCCACTTCGACAATTGCTTTCTTTGCATCGATAACCCTGAAATAAATTACTGCACTGACCTTGATGGAAACGTTGTCGCGAGTGATGATGTCTTGCGGGGGAACGTCTAAAGCGATGGTTCTTAAACTCACGCGTACCATCTTATCTATTATCGGTATAAGAATAATTAAGCCCGGTCCCTTAGCCGCAATAAGTCTTCCAAGCCTGAAAATCACGGCGCGTTCATATTCTCTCAAAACCCTGATTGCGCTCGCCGCGATAAAGAACAAGAAAATTAAAATTATTATTCCCGGCGTCAATAAAGAAGTTGTGTCCATACGATCCTCTATCTTTTTAGTTTGACTTTTAAAATCCAATTCGAAAACGATTCAACGATGACTTCATCCCCAATTTTCAGAGAAACATCTGCCGTCGCTTTCCAGATCTCGCCGTGTACCCCAACCTTGCCGACGGAGCCTGGACTGAAATCTGCAATCACGGAACCCGTTTCACCGATCATCGCCTCCAAGCCGGTTGCCGGCTTGCGCTGCTGTGCCCTCAAGCCGAGTCCGACTATCCAGATAAAAAATACAGCCGCGACAACGACAGTCGTTATTATCACACTTAATGAAATGCTGACCAATTCAAACGGGGAGCTGATCAACATCACAGAGCCGAGAAACAACGATATAATTCCGCCGATTGCGAGCAGACCATGGCTCATGACTTTGACATCGGCTATGAAAAGAATAATAGCGAGAATGATCAGCGCGAGCCCGGCATAATTTATCGGAAGAGTCTGAAACGCGTAGAATGCGAGTATCAGAGAAATTGCTCCGACAACGCCGGGCAAAATCGAACCCGGATTGAACAACTCAAACATGATTCCGAAAATACCCACCATCATCAGAATATAAGTGATGTTCGGATCGCTTATCGTCCCTAGAAATTTTTCGCGCCAGTCCATTGGAACAAATTCGACTTGTGCACCTGCTGTTTTGAGAACAATCGTGCCGCTGCTTGTCTCTACTGATTCGCCGTCGATTGTTTTTAGGAGGCTGTCTAAATTTGGTGAAATGAAATCGATCACCCCTTTTTTCAAAGCTTCTGATTCAGAATTTGATATACTATGCCGCACGGCATCTTCGGCCCACACTACATTGCGGTGCCTCTTCTGCGCAATTGCCCTGACAAATGCAGCCGCGTCGTTGGTAACTTTCTCAGACATTATTGAAGAAGTATCTTCTGCACCTCCACCTACAGGGTGAGCTGCACCGATGTTCGTGCCCGGAGCCATGGCTGCGATGTTGGCAGAAAGCGTGATGAAGACGCCCGCCGACCCGGCACGCGATCCACTCGGCGCGATATACACGACGACCGGCACGGTTGAGCCTAAAATTCCCTGGACGATTTTTCTTGTCGATTCAAGTAAACCGCCGGGTGTGTTCATCTCGATAACGAGCACCGAAGCTTGTTCGCCCTCAGCTTTGGAAATCGAATTCAAGATATATTCGGCAGTCGCTGGATTAATCGTCTCGTCAACTTGGATCAGCACCACCTTTCCATTTGCAAAGCCAGATTCACGAGACAACGTTGGGGCGAAAACAAGAGCCACACATAATAACAACTTTAGCTTCATGCTAACATCTTAATAAACGGCGACTCAATTAGCAATTACGAAGGTAAAAGATCAGGCATAAATCTCGAGAATATTATTTAAATTAATATCGCGATGAAGATTTTCCCGACTTGCGAGTTAGAAGAACTGTTCCATCATGAAGGTGTGAACTACATCGCAGGAGTTGACGAAGCAGGAAGAGGGCCGGTGGCGGGGCCTGTCACCGTAGCGGCGGTAATTCTGCCGATGGGAGATTTAATCAAGGGTATTCAGGATTCAAAACAGCTCTCTGAAAAGCAGCGTGAATCGATTGCACCATTCATCAAGGAAAAGGCTCTCGACTTTTCCATTGCGCACGTATCACACAATACAATAGACGCTGTCAATATTTTGAATGCAACCCGGCTCGCAGTTTCTCAAGCAATCGAGTCACTTAAAATCAAACCGCAAGTGATCTTAATTGATGGGAAATTTCTGAACCTCAGAGACAGGACGTGCATCTCGGTTGTCAAAGGGGATTCGAAAATCTATTCAATCGCCGCCGCATCAATCCTTGCAAAGACTTCGCGCGACGCGTTGATGCATGGATATGCACAGGAATTTCCAAATTATTTTTTTGAAAAGAACAAAGGCTACCTGACAGCAGAGCATTTGCAGGCAATTCGAGACCATGGATTTTCTCCGATCCATCGCAGGAGCTTCTCGATAGCATTTTGAGAATCTTATGCTGAATAAAGTTTTAGGAACGAAGGGCGAGAACCTTGCATCGGATTTCCTGAAACGCAACGGGTTTGAAATCATAGAAAGAAATTTCAGATATGACCGCGGCGAGATCGACATCATCGCAAGAAAGGGAAAGCTCATAACGTTTTGCGAAGTAAAAACAAGGACAAGCTCTGCATACGGCGGAGGAGAAACCGCGGTCAATTTCAGAAAGCAGCAGCAGATACGAAAAGTTGCAGAGGGGTACATTGCTGAAAGAGAACTCGACGACTATGATTTTAGATTCGACGTGATAGTCGTTGAAATCAGACGTGGTTCCACCTCGATTCGCATCATCGAGAATGCGTTCTAAACAATCCAACTACACACAAAAAATAAAAAAGGTCGTCCGTGTAACACAGACGACCTTGACTCAACAAATTGAATCCCTTCCCGCTCAATTGTTATTCAAACATGAAATGCGGGATGCCGCAAGGCGGCAAATTATTTCAAAAATACCATCTTCATCGTACTGGCATAATCTTTCGCAGTGAATCTGTAGAAATACACTCCGCTGGCAACGCCAGTTCCCGCTCTGTTCGTACCGTTCCATGTTATCTGATAGGTTCCCGGAATGTAGTTATCATTGGTCAGCACTTTGACAAGCTGTCCGATAGCGTTATAAACCGACACGTTAACTATTCCGGTTTTCGGAACAGAGAAGTTTATCGTGGTTGTTGGGTTGAACGGGTTCGGATAGTTTTGTTCCAAAGCATAGGTGCGCGGTGCTTTGTCGCTCACCACTTTTACGCCGGTGATTGTACCGAGAGCTCTCTCCAATAATGCAAAAGTATATTTCGCATTGTGAACCCCAAGGCTTCCATCCTTCGTCACCAAGAGATAATCCCAATATGCGCCTAACTGGTTTTGCGTAAGATTCTTAGCCCCGGAGGAACTGATGGTTCCGCTGACTAACGAATCGGGAAGTATAGAAGCAAGCTTTGCCAGCAAAGCTGTAACCTCTGTCTGAACTCCGGGTATCTGTCCGTTGTTGGCGATGCCGGCATAATCGTAAGGAGCAGGGATTTGGTCGAAGTCCGTAATAGGACCATGGCACGATTGGCACGCAGTCGTGTTGTCAACTTGCGCTCCAGTACTGTCCGGTCCACTTATTTTCCACGTATGTCCACCAAGCAAATTCTTTGCCTTCAGATCCAGTGTATCGGAAGCCATATGACAAGTCACACAAGCATCTGTAAGCTGAGTGTGTGTATTCAAGCCGGTTATCGTATTGTCGCCGAATTGGTAGCCATTTTGACCCCAGAACAAATCGGTTTGCGGGCCTTCGTGCGGGCCAAAGTGAGAAGACCAACCCTTTGGAATTGAGGAGATGGCACTCGATCGGGAGCGATGGCAATTCATGCAAAGCTGGCCGACTCCGCCGCTCGCGATTGTAAAGCCGTTTGTCAAAGTATCAGCTGTAACTCTTCTAAGCTGGTATGGCTTTGAAGCATCATGTGGATCATGGCATCCGGCACAGGTCAGCGGGATTGGGCTGTAAGTGGGCTGAAGCGCATTGCCAGATGCAAAGTCGACGAAGCCCGCTCCGTTGTGGCACTCGCCGCAAGTGGACGAACCACTGTTGACCGTAGCTTCTTCGGCTTGAATTGCCGACATACCGCTGTCATGCGGACTATTAGTCCACATCCGTCCTTCAATCTCATTCGGAGGAGAATCATGACACTGCATACAAACGGATGGATTCAGTGACATAGAAATTTTAGTTGGATCGCCCCAGTGCGCGCTTCCGGCACCATGGCAGCTCTCGCATCCGATCGTTCCAAGCTGAGCGAGTTGTGCCGAGGTATGATATACGTGAGCGAAGTTGGTATCAACAAGAGTTTTTGGGAAAGTCCATCCAACCTGGCTCGCGACGACAGCAAAGTTACCGTCCGCAGCGTTAGGGTTGTAACCCGTCGTGTGACACTTTAGACAGCTCGAAGAATAGTGTGAACTGACTAACCCGTTTACACCGTTCTTGAACATGCTGGCATGTTCGGTCCCTTCCCAATTTGAATATGCGGCCGTCACACTAAGACCTAATCCAGTCAATGGTCCTTGATGGCACGCTCCACATTGAGGAACTGCTGCCGTCGCACTATCGTTCGCCACAATTCCCATCGAACCGACGCCGACATAATCCGCGGAGGTAACTACCGCCGAAGCACTTGATGTTCCACCTGCCGTAGTCACCGAAACATTAATTGTATATTGTCCTGTCGTGTCAACCGTGATGGTAGTGAATGGCACTGCCACGCTGTCGATTGTAGCGTGTCCGCCCGTTGGATCAGTGACCGACCATGATACAGACTGGATTGTACCTCCTGTGGAATCGATCGCCTGAAGGTAAACAATTGTTTTCTCCCCGACGGTGTTCAAACCCGATGTTGCGTACATTGAACCTCCTTTGGAACCGTAAACTTGAGTCAAAGTGTAGGGAGTCATCCCGACCACTTGAACGCCGGCTTCCGGTGCCTTTGTCTGAGAGAATGCAAACCCAGCCGCGAGGAATAATATCGCTAAACTTGTACAAAGCTGTTTCCTCATTGCCTAATTCTCCTTTTTTTATACTTTTGCCGAAATTTCAAAATTATATAATTGAAAATATTAAACTAAATATCTGCAAGCGGAATGCCAATTAATAGAAGATTTTATGTTGGAGAATCGGAAAAAAATAGGGAAAATTATCAGAAAACCGTTTAAAAGCTCAACACTGAGGAGAAATTCTCGTCTCTTCACAGGCATTTTGGGACAGATTGCGAAATTTAATAAGTGGTTGTTTTAAAGCTCAACAGACAGAAGAATTTCTCATCTCTTCATCGGCATTTTGTGACAAGTGCAGGTTCGAGACAAAAATGAAAGGAGAAGAGAAACCGTAGATCAGAAGCAACCAAAAAGGCAGGATGGAAAAAATTCTCCATCCCACCTTTCATTCATCTAATTTGTGATCAGTACAAGAACATCGGTTTATCTAGAAGATGTGCGACTTTCGGTTTGTAATTTTCGGCGTCGTACAATTCTTCCACATCGACTCGTTTCAAGCCGCTTGCGATGCTTTCGAGGGGGATGTGCGTGTATTTACCTTCCTTCAACGCGACCATTCGTCCATATTGTTTCTTGATAACAAGATCGGTTGCAAGGTTCGCATAACTTATCGCAACCATTCTGTCCAGAGCATCCGGTTCTCCGCTTCGCATCAGATATGCGACTTGCTGATAAATTATTTCGGAGCCGGTTATTTGTTTGAGTGCATCACCGGTAATTTCTCCGATGCCTCCAAGCTTCTTATGACCGTAAGCATCTGCCTCGCCGTATTCCACGATCTTGCCGGCCGTCATTTGAGCGCCTTCTGAGATAGTCATGATTGCATAGTCACTCGGATTTCGTTTCTTATCTTCCAGAAGAAGTTTCGCCAACTTCTCAGGATCAAACGGCACTTCTGAAATGATTGCGCGATCGACACCGGCAAGATAGGCAGAGATGAGCGATGTCTCTCCAGAATTTCTTCCGAATAGCTCGACAACAGCAATGCGTTCGTGTGAACCTGCTGGAGTACGAAGAGCGGTTATGAAGTTCACGCTGCGCGTAACCGCCGTTGAGAAGCCGATGCAATAGTCTGTGCCGAATACGTCATTATCCATAGTCTTCGGAATTGCTACAACAGGAAATCCTTCCTTGTGAAGACGCACGCCATAGCTA
>JBAPNE010000010.1:0-3030 GCA_049278975.1 Candidatus Kryptoniota bacterium | reverse complement strand
TTCTGGAGTGTATGGTTTCGAAATCACATCCTTTGCACCAGCTTGTAATATTTCCGATTTGTCATTCGCATCTATATACCCTGATGCAAGTATGAACTTTACTTCTGGATTAATCGCTTTCATAAGTCTTAGAACCTCGATACCTGTGTGGTTCGGCAATCCAAAATCAGAAAAAACAAGTGACACCTCATCGCTATGTGCTCTATAAACTTGTACAGCTTCTTTACCGTCACTTGCTGTGATCACGGCGTAGCCTTTTGAACTCAATATTAAGAAAGCCAATTCCTTTAACATCTCCTCATCTTCTACGACAAGGATTGTCTCTTTTCCACCTTCAACATCTTTAGTATGTTCTTTCATTGCAGCTAATCTCTCGCCAGTATCTTGTCTGACCGGGAAAAAGAGAGAGAACGTTGTTCCTTGTCCTTTTTCACTTTTTACATCTACAAATCCGTGGTGGTCCTTCATGATTCCAAAAACAACTGCTAATCCAAGACCTGTGCCTTTTCCCGATTCCTTCGTAGTAAAGAATGGTTCGAAAATATGACTCATGGTTTCATCATCCATCCCGCTGCCGGTATCGCTCATGTTAACGACAATGTATTCAGCATAAGTTGCATCCGGGAATCGTTTATGCACAGTTTCTCCCACAACAACCTGCGTGGAGATTTTAAGAATGCCAACTCCATCCATCGCGTCTCTGGCATTCAAACACAGATTCAGCATCACTTGATGAATCTGCGTCGAATCTGCGATAATCGATGGAAGATTTTCTTGCTTATCCCAGGCCAGCGTCATCGTTTTCGGAAATGTTTCATGGAAGAGCTTTTCTATTTCCTTGATTGAATCATTGATTGATGTCGAGGTGAATGCCGCCCCATTTTTCCGGGCGAACGTCAACAGCTGGTGGACCAATGATGACCCCCGCTCCGCTGCTTTCATGATCGCCGCAACGCCTTTGGTTATATTTTTATCCGCGGTGCCAACAGTGCTCATTAATGATGAATGTCCCAATATTATTCCAATGATGTTATTGAAATCATGCGCAATGCCGGCGGCTAAAGTTCCAATGGATTCCATCTTTTGAGATTGGACAAGCTGTTCCTGAAGGCGTTTGCGCTCCGTTATATCATTCTTTATCGCAACGAAGTGATCAATTTCGAAAGAGCTATTCCGGACTGGCGTGACAGTCATTTCCTCGTCGTAGAAGCTACCATCCTTTCGTTTGTTGATTAGCTGTCCTTGCCAGACACTTCCGCTCATGATCGTGGTCCACAATCCCTGATAAAGTAATGGGTCGTTCCGTCCTGACTTAAGAATTCTTGGATTGGCCCCTAATGCCTCGTCAGTTGCGTAACCCGTCAAAACCGTAAATGCCCTATTGACAAATTTGATCGTCCCTGTCTTGTCCGTTATCACTATTGCATTGGCAGCAGACTGAAGTGCCGCGCTCTGGAGACGAAAAGTCTCTTCAGCTTGCTTGCGCTCTGTGACATCACGATAGTTAATGACAATTCCTTTCACCACTGCATCCGCCAGCAGGTTCTTTCCGGTTGCTTCGACGATGATCCACGATCCGTTTTTGTGTCTGAGCCGCACCTCAAGTGTAGCTGTCGCGCCGGGAACACTTGCAATTTGTTCAAGCGCCTTTCGGACAGAAGGGAGATCATCATCATGAATTGTCTCGAAGGCATTTAAACTTTCATTCTCATTATAGCCCAGGATATGCTTGCGTGATGGACTTCGGTAGATATTTTCGAAATTGGCATTTAGAAGAGCTATGCCATCGGAGCTGTTCTCAATTAGCGCCCTAAAGCGTTCTTCGCTCTCCTTAAGCGCTTCCTCTTTTCGTTTTCGTTCGATTGCCTTTGCGACTTGCTCGGAGACGTACTCGAGCATCTTGAGCTCACGTTCACCGTACGCTTTCGTATTCGTATAGTGTTGCGCGACCATCACGCCTATGGTTTTGTAATCAACTACCAGCGGAACGCCGATCCACACCACCGATGGAGGACCGATAAGTTCTATTTCACCACGGGCAGTCAACTCTTTGTCCGCAGCCTCGTCGCAAAGGAACGACTTCCCCGTTCGAATCACATATTCGGTCAAGCCCTTCCCGAATTTATGAGGACTACAAAACGAATCGATCTCATCGACAAAATACGGGAAGCTTACAATGTCCGCTCTTTCGTCGTAGAGCGCTATGTAGAAATTGCTGGCTGGCATAACCGTGCCCACTATCTCATGGACTGCCTTATAGAGATCATTCAAGTTTGCGGACTTGTCCGCCGCCTGAGATATCATGTATATGGCATTCTGAAGAAGTTCGCCTTGCCTTCGTTCGGAAATATCCCTCACCAGTACCTGTAGATACTTGTTTGATAAATCAATGGCGCTTAAAGATACTTCGGCGTCAAAAGGAGTTCCATCCTTCTGGATGTGCTTCCAGTAGAACCGCTGCGGTTTCCCCGATAGGGCGGCTTGTATCAGGTTACGGGCTTCCCTTTCCGAGTCTCCGCCCCCAGGTTGCCGAGCCGGACTGAAATCCCAAGGAGAATGACCAACAATCTCCGAACGATTATCACAGCCAAACATACCTAGCGCTCTCGAGTTGCACTCGACGAATCGACCTTCGTCCATGATGAAAATGGCATCGTTTGCAACCTCGAAGAGAGAACGATACCGTTTATTCCATACCTGCAATTGGTCGAACTGGCTTCTAATCTCCTTTTCAGCATTCCGGGCAGCAACAAGACTTTTGTTGAAATTACTGGAGATGAGACGGACGACAACCGCGGTAATGCTTAGAATGACTAATGTGTTGGTTAAGGTAACCGAGGTTGTTTCTGGGTAGTTAGAGAACTTAAGGATCCCGATGATTTCTAGATAACCTTCAAGACCTATCGTAAACAAAGAAGTCAGGCTGAATAAAATAAAATATTTTTTGTCTAAGGTTAATGCTGCGATGACAATAACCGCCGGAAATGCCAGGATAGCCATATCATGGATGCCATAGTATCCCCACATCAA
>JBAPNE010000009.1:0-26369 GCA_049278975.1 Candidatus Kryptoniota bacterium | reverse complement strand
GGCATCAACCGATCCAAATACTCGCCGGGAAAAACATCGTTTACCGTTATTCCACCGGAGGGACCAGAAGCGCGACACTTATTTCACCTGAAGGCGGTAA
This sequence comes from Candidatus Kryptoniota bacterium, assembly GCA_049278975.1. Classification (GTDB taxonomy): domain Bacteria; phylum Bacteroidota; class Ignavibacteria; order Kryptoniales; family JAKASW01; genus JAKASW01. The sequence continues at coordinate 26,269 of JBAPNE010000009.1, read as the reverse complement.
AACCGTCGTTGTACCACGATATGTCGGCGGAGCTGCGACTTTCGAACTTCGTGACCTCAGCCAACTTGGCACGTATTCACTGGTGGTCGGTGGATTTCCGGTTTGTGAAATTTCTGTCAATGTTGACCCACGCGAATCAAATTTGTCGCAGGCTCCTCACGAGGAAATTACGAGCTTCGCAAAGAAATTGGGTTTCTCCGAGAGAAATATTTTTGTCGTGGATGCTGACAAAAATGCCGTAGCGAGCGTGGAAAAATTGAGAAGAGGAGAAGACCTTTCATCGTTTTTCGCCGGCGCCGCTCTGCTCTTTTTGATCCTTGAAATTTTTGTTTTAAAGATGAAAACTTTTTGATGGAACTGCTTAAATTGATTTGTGTTATCACTAAAAAACGAGGTGTGACAAACTAAGTTGATTTCAACAAAAGATAATTTGGATCGTGCGCTAGTCGTTGGGGTTGCATTTAGAAACGATGAGCGCGGAAGAATTGACGAGTTTCTAGATGAGTTGATTCTTCTGGCGGATACCGCGGGTGCAAAGACCGTCAGGAAAATTTTTCAGGAGAGGCAATCACCTGACCCGGCGTTTTTTATCGGCAAAGGAAAAGCGGAAGAGATCAAGAATATCTGCGAAGGCGAAAACATAAACCTCGTGATCTTTGACGACGATCTTTCCGGAGTGCAAATCAGAAATCTCGAAAGTATAATAGACAGGCGTGTTCTCGACCGAAGCGGGCTTATCCTCGACATTTTCGGACTTCGTGCCAGAACGCGAGAGGCAAAACTGCAGGTCGAGATGGCACAGCTGAAGTACAATATGTCGCGCCTTGCCGGGCAGTGGCAGCATCTCTCGAAACAATATGGCGTCATCGGAACAAGAGGACCTGGTGAAAAACAAATTGAAGTTGACAGGCGCGTAATCAAAAAAAGAATTTCCGCACTGCGGCAAAAATTAGATGCGATATCAAGTCAGCGCGAGCTGCGCCGTGGGCGCCGGAATGATGTCCAGAAATTTGCTCTCGTCGGATATACCAACGCCGGGAAATCAACATTGATGAACGCGCTCACCGGTGCAGAGACGTTCGTGGAAAACAGATTGTTCGCAACACTTGATGCGTTCACAAGAAAAACATTTCTTTCGCCATCCATTCCTTGTCTTCTTGTTGACACCGTCGGCTTTATACGCAAGCTGCCGCCTGACCTGGTCGCATCATTTAAGTCAACGCTAGAAGAAGTCGCGTTTGCCGATTACATTCTCCACGTGGTAGATGTTTCAAACCAGACATTCCGCGAACAAATAGATGTTGTCAACGAAACGCTTGCTCAACTCGGATGCAGCGCAAAGCCGAAGATTATGGTTTTCAATAAAGTGGATCGCGTCGAAGACTTCGGAATTGTTCGAAGCGTTTTAAATGAATATAACGGAAGCTCGGTCGCAATTTCGGCAGAGCGTCACATCAACCTTAACCAGCTCAAGGACAAAATGCTTGAGCTGATGAGTTCGGATATCGTTGAGAAATCATTCCGCATAAAACCGGCACAGTCGGAGAAGTTGGCAAAAATATTATCGGTAGCTGAGTTCATACAGGAAAGCGAACATCCTGATAGTCTTCATCTCAAAGTGAGAATGAGAAAAAAAGATTGGGAGAAATTGAAGCGGGAAATTTATATTTGAATTTCCTGAAATTAAGAATTCCAGTAATTATTATCTCCAGAGTTAATTCAGTAAATTTTTTTTAACCCGAGAATCTAAATATGAATGTTTTCGACAAAACTCTGTACCATCAAATTCATCCTTTCAAAATGACGACCGATGTCATTTCGGCATTTGTCGCCGTTTATTTGTTCTGGCTGCACCTTATAATCGAAGGGCTGATAGTTGCGTTCGTTCCTTCGCTCTTGATTTCCCTTTTCATGATAAAGCTAATGGATTTTGAAAGGCAAAAACAATCGAAATTCGGAAAATACGTGAAGAAAAATATGGGTCGTGGTACAGACGCTGTACGGTCGTCGGGATTTCTGGTTATGCTCGCGGGCGGCTGGTTCCATTTTACATGGGTAATAGCTTTGGGATTCTTGGTGATAATTCTTACGTGGATAAACGGATTAATTTTCAAAAGGCAAGTTCCTGCTCAAAGCTCTTTGCGGAAGTCAGGAAAATAAGCTGCCTCCTTGTCTTTCGGATGTAGATTTATTTTTCTATTAAAGACAACTTCACATTTCCTTAAAATTAACACCGTAGCTTGTAACTAAGAGGGGAAAAAAGGCGTCGCTATTTTAGTTAGGACCTCCACGAGACCAAACCAACCAAGCCACAGTTCAAAGTTAGCGGCGCCTTTTTTTCCGCCTGTGGAAACTCAAAGAATTAGATACCAAAAGAAGAACCGCAACTCTTGAATTGTCCCTTCGGACAACGTTCCAGCGCGGCTTGCTTCATATCGAAGTAACGAATAATTTTACTGTCGAATTTATCTTAGAAAAATTATTTCTCCCTTCATACACCATTGATTTTGTAAATGAGGCGCCCGACTTTATCCATATTTGAAAAAAACACAATAGAGATTCTTCGCTCCTCGCTTGAGGAGTTAGAGAAAGGTTTCTCCAAACTCCCTCCGTCGGTTACCCATATTAAAAACAAAAGGGCTTTTGAGAAAGTTATCCGTGAAGTCACTAAACGCCTTAAAGATAATTATCCTTACTTCCACCCTCTGTATGCCGGGCAAATGCTCAAGCCGCCTCATCCGATCGCGAGAATCGCCTACATGCTTTCAATGTGGATCAATCCTAACAATCACGCACTCGATGGCGGACGCGCAAGTTCGGCGATGGAAAAAGAAGCTGTCGCGGAGATTTCAAAAATGTTCGGCTGGAAAAGCCACGTTGGTCATCTCACTGGTGGTGGCACAATGGCAAACCTTGAGGCGCTGTGGATTGCTGGCCAGCTTAGTCCGGGGAAAAAAATTGTAGCTTCAGAGCAGGCGCATTACACACATTCACGGATCAGCACTGTGCTCGGTTTGAAGTTCGAGTCAGTACCATGCAACATAGCGGGGAAAATGGACATCGAGGCGCTGAAAAAACTTTTGGATACCGGCAATGTCGGAACAGTTGTCGCGACAATCGGCACAACTGCCATTGGCTCTGTTGATCCACTGCCACAAATTCTTGAACTTCGCAAACAATACGGCTTCCGACTTCATGCCGATGCAGCTTACGGCGGATACTTTATTTTAGTTGACAATCTGGACCCCGAAACAAAAAAATCTTTCGAGAAATTGTGCGAGGTTGACTCCATCGTGGTCGATCCGCACAAGCATGGGCTTCAACCTTACGGATGTGGCTGCGTAATCTTTCGCGACCCAACTGTCGCAAGATTCTACAAACACGACTCGCCTTACACTTACTTCACTTCCGACGAACTTCATCTCGGCGAGATAAGCCTCGAATGCTCAAGAGCCGGAGCATCTGCTGTCGCATTATGGGCGACTCAAAAACTTCTGCCTCTTGTAAAAAACGGCGAGTTCGCAAAAATGCTGAGCGGAGGGCGCGAAGCCGCATTAGCCTTATATCAAAAACTTCTGGCCGACAACCGATTCGTCACCCCTTTCCAACCGGCACTTGACATAGTGGTGTGGGCACCGGTCGCAAAAAAAGTCAGCGAGGCATCTAAACTTTCGCAAGCTATCTTCGACGAAGCGGCAAAACGGAATCTTCATTTGGCTTTGGCGGAATTGCCAGTTGAGTTTTTTGGTTCTCAATTTGAAAAGGATCGTGAAACGGTAACATGCCTCCGTTCCGTTTTGATGAAGCCGGAGCATCTTAACTGGCTTGAACGTATTTGGAAAATCATCAATGCGACGGCAAATATCGTAATGGTTGATGGTAAAGAGTTAAAAGCGAAATAGTCTCAACTGTCAAGGGACATAGTGCTTAGTTAGGTGGTGGATAGTATCTCATGAGAACATTGAAACATCTTTTTGAAAATAATAAACGTTGGGCGGAAGGGCTCAAAGCAAAGGACCCAGAATTTTTCTCAAGGCTGGCAAACCAGCAGTCGCCGAAATATCTTTGGATCGGCTGCTCGGACAGCCGTGTGCCGGCGACCGAGATTGTCGATCTCCTCCCGGGTGAAATCTTCGTTCATCGAAATATCGCAAACCTTGTGCTGCACACCGACTTCAATTGTCTATCGGTCATTCAATATGCCACGGAGATTCTCAATGTGAAAGATATAATTGTTTGCGGACATTACGGCTGCGGCGGAGTCAAGGCTGCCTTGGAAAGTGCAGACCATGGACTCCTTGATAATTGGCTCCACCATATAAAAGAAATAAGCATCCATCATAGCATAGAATTAGAGTCACTGCGGGATGACAGGCTTCGTTACAACTTTCTTTGCGAGCTTAACGTCATGGAACAAGCCTGGAATGTTTCCCAGACAACATTTGTGCAAAATGCGTGGAAGGAAAAACAGGAATTGAACGTCTATGGCTGGATATACGATATAAGCGATGGGATATTAAAAGATCTCGATATTACCATCACGAACAGGGAAGAAGCGCTGGCAATTAGAAAACGAATGTAATGGGAACGGCTGTTTGTCCGAGATAATTTTCTCAAAGACTTTTGGGTAACATTTGTTATTTTATCTTGACTTTAATGGACATGAGCTAGTTAATGAAACGAGAGATTAATCACTCCGAGCTGCCCACAAAATTCATCGTTGGACTTTTGCAAATCGCTGCCGGCAAAAACACTAACGACAATCTGAAGAAAGCCGTATCATGGATCGAGAAAGCTGCGAAAAAAGGGGCTGAAGTCATTTGCCTGCCGGAGTTGTTCCGGTCTCAATACTTCTGTCAGACTGAAGATATCGCAAACTTTGAATTAGCGGAGACGATTCCCGGTCCGTCCACAGAAGTCATTTCCATGGCAGCGAAAAAGAACAAAGTTGCTGTCATTGTCCCGGTATTTGAGAAACGTACAATTGGAATTTATCATAACTCCGCGGTAATCATCGATGCGAACGGACAAATCGCCGGCACTTACCGGAAGATGCACATTCCAGATGATCCCGCATTCTATGAAAAATATTATTTCACACCTGGCGACTTGGGATTTAATGCTTTCAAAACGAAATACGGGAATATTGGAACACTCATTTGCTGGGACCAATGGTATCCCGAAGCCGCAAGGCTGACCTCACTCAAAGGAGCAAGCATTTTATTTTATCCGACGGCGATCGGGTGGCATCCGCACGAAAAAGCTGAACATGGTAAGGCGCAATTCGAGTCATGGCAGACGGTCCAACGAGGACATGCAATTGCGAACGGAGTCTATGTTGCCGCAGTGAACCGCGTTGGGCTGGAAAAAATCAACGACAAAAGTCCAGGTATAGAATTTTGGGGACAGTCGTTCGTCGCTGACCCGCAGGGAGTTATAGTGGCACAAGCCTCGATTGACAAAGAAGAAATTCTTCTTGCGGAAATCGATCTCAATAGAATTGAATACGTCCGGAGAAACTGGCCGTTTCTGCGGGACAGAAGGATCGATGCGTACGATGGGATTGGCAAACGGTTTCTGGACAGAGGTAAATGAGCAAATCGCCTTCGGAGCTTGGCTTCAGGCTTCCGGCCGAATGGGAAATTCACGAAGCAACATGGCTCGGATGGCCTCACAACAAGAGCGACTGGCCCGGGAAATTTGCACCTATACCGTGGGTGTATGCGGAAATCGTCAAAAGGATTTCTGCCGGAGAGAAAGCAAGAATAATTGTTGAGTCGAGAGAACACGAGAAGCAGGCGCGCGCCATCCTAAAATTCGCAAATGTGGATTTAACAGGCGTTAATTTTTTTTCATTGAAAACAGACCGCGGTTGGACGCGCGATTCAGGTCCACAGTTCGTGAAGAATCAAGACGAAGTGGCACAGGTCCATTTTAAATTCAATGGCTGGGCAAAGTATTCCGATTACAAGAAGGACCGTCGATTACCCGAATTCATTTCAAGAAAATTCAATTTGATAAACTTCAATCCAAAGCATCATGGAACACATGTTGTGCTTGAGGGCGGAGCGATTGATACAAATGGGCGTGGGACACTAATTACAACTGAAGAATGCCTTCTCGACGAAAAAATTCAGGTCAGGAATCCAGGCTTCACAAAAAAAGATTACGAGGAAGTTTTCAAAAACTATCTCGGGACTACGAATGTTCTATGGCTTGGAAGAGGGGTTGCAGGTGATGACACTCACGGGCATGTCGACGATCTCTGCAGGTTTGTAAGCGCAAAAAATCTTCTGCTCGTTCAGGAAAAAAATTCCGGCGATGATAATTACGAAAGGCTGCATGAGAACAGAGAACGGCTGCAGGATTTCAGGCTTGAAGATGGCTCAAAACCGGAAGTTATTACTCTCCCGATGCCGGAGCCTGTCATTTTCAGAGGACAGCGGCTTCCTGCAAGCTATGCGAATTTCTATGTGGCAAATGCTGCCGTGCTTGTTCCAACATTCGACGATCCGAATGATAAAACAGCGCTTGGAATTATCGGCGAGTTGATCAATGATCGTCCCATCATCGGGATACATGCGCTCGATCTTGTCTGGGGGCTTGGTACTCTGCATTGCCTAACGCACGAGCAGCCGGGAAAAAAATAGCTGTCGACAATCAGCGCGAGAGTATCGTTTCATTCCTTCTCACTTGATTTTCACTCCCCCGTTTTGTAAAATTATTATGTGCTTCGCAGGCACATGTCAAAATTAACAAAAAGAAAAACCATTTTGGAGTTAGGGTTGAAATAGAAAGTTAGCTCTCGCTTTTACAGACGGCTGTTTGCTAATGGCTGAGAGCTAAAAATTTCGTTCGTCCTTCATCATTTACTTTTTCTTATTTCCCAAAAGGAGCAAACATGAGCGAACCACAAACAATGGCGCGTGAAATACAAGAAATAGACTCGGTTGTTGCTAGACATAACGGTCAACACGGAGAATTACTGGGCATTCTCGAAGAGACACAGCTCCTCAACGAGCACAAGTTTCTTTCCGAAGATGCATTAAATCATGTCGCAGTCAGGACAGGCGTCCCACTTTCCAGAATTTACAACGTCGTAACCTTTTATTCATTCTTCAATCTCAAACCTCAAGGCGAGCATACCATCACTGTATGTCGTGGTACAGCATGCCATACCAAAGGTTCAAAGGCGCTGCTCGACGATCTCGGGCTCGTCCTGGGATGCAGCAAGGCTCTTGAAGGCGGTGAATCATTTTTTACGACACCTGATAACAAGTTCACCGTCTCTACGGTGGCGTGCTTCGGACAATGCGCACTGGCACCAGTCGTTTCGATTGACGAAGTCATTTACAGCAACGTTACAACTGCCAAGGTAAAAAAACTTCTCGACAAAATCTCTAAGGGGAGGAAAAAACCATGAAGATTCTTGATGCCCCGTCATTAGAAGCCATCAAACGAAGCGGGCTGAAGAAACTTCTTCCCGATATTCCGAAAATTTCTGTGGGCATGGGAACATGCGGAATCGGCAACGGCGCAAAAGAAGTGTACGAAAGTTTGCAAAAAGCTATTAAGACAAAGCGAGCGAAAATACAACTTTCTATCACCGGCTGCTTCGGCTTTTGTTCCGAGGAACCGCTTGTCAATTGTTATTTGCCGGGAATGCCGCTTGTCATTCTACACAAAGTTGTACCGAAAGACGCCGAGAAAATTGTCGATAGCCTTTGCAACGGGACAATACCTGTAAAGAAAGCGCTGTGTAAAATTGAGAAATGGAATTTTTTTACATCGGGCATCGAATATGGCACAGGGCTCAATGAAATTCCTTTCTGGAATGAAATTCCTTTTTTTAAGGGACAAAAGAAAATCGTTCTGCGTGAAGCTGGCTTGATCAATCCGGAGGACATTGAAGAATATATCGCGGTCGGCGGCTACAGTGCGCTGATAAAGGCGCTGACAAAGATGACACCGGATTCCGTGCTCGATGAAATCAAGAAATCTAAATTGCGCGGCCGTGGTGGAGCAGGATTTCCGACCGGCATCAAATGGGAAATGATGAAGAAAGCCGAGTCGGACAAGAAATATATCATTTGCAACGCTGATGAAGGCGACCCCGGCGCATACATGAACCGGAATGAAATTGAAAGCGATCCTCAAGCATTGATCGAAGGGATGATGATCGGCGCATTTGTGGTGGGCGCGCCGGAGGGAGTGATGTACGTTCGAGCAGAATATCCGCTCGCAGTCGAGCGGTTTAAGAAAGCTGTTTCCTCAGCTCGAGAATGCGGATTGATCGGTAAAAATATTTTGGGCTCGTTATTCAGTTTCGATCTCAGCCATGTTGAAGGAGCGGGCGCATTCGTGTGTGGCGAAGAGACTGCTCTTATTGCATCTATCGAAGGAAGAGCGGGCCGCCCGATTCCACGTCCTCCATATCCGGCACAAAAAGGATTATGGGGAAAACCGACGAACATTAATAATGTTGAAACATGGTTCAACATTCCGTTGATCGTAACGATTGGCGGGGATGAATTTGCAAAATTCGGAAATCAAAACAGCACCGGCACAAAAGTATTTTCACTTGTCGGCAAAATAAAAAATACCGGACTCGTCGAATTGCCGTTAGGCACACCGCTAGAAAACATTATTTACCAAATGGGAGAAGGTACGGGAAACAAGAAAAAGATTCGTGCCGTTCAAACCGGTGGCCCATCCGGTGGATGCATACCCGTGGAGCATTTTAACACGCCTGTCGATTACGAATCGCTCACGAAGCTTGGTACAATCATGGGATCCGGCGGAATGGTGGTGATGGACCAGGACAATTGCATGGTGGATGTCGCAAGATATTTCGTCGAAGTTACTCACAACGAGTCGTGCGGAAAGTGCACGCCGTGCCGGGAAGGGCTCGCACAAGCGCTTGCAATCTTAGACAAGATTACACACGGCGAAGCAGCGATGGAAGACCTCGACACTCTTGAGCGGCTGGCGTATGTCATCAGAGACTCTTCATTGTGTGGACTCGGACAGACGAGCGCAAATCCTGTCTTGAGCACGCTGAGATATTTCCGCGACGAGTATGAAAGGCACATCATTCAGAAACGATGCAAAGCAGGTGTATGCGAGAATCTGTTCGTCGCATTGTGCGAGAACAGCTGCCCGTTACATATGAATATCCCGGGATATTTACAACTCTTGAAAGAACGAAGAATTGAAGAAGCTTTCGAACTGACGTTACGAGACAATCCGCTTCCTGGTACAGTCGGCAGAATTTGTTATTTCCATTGCCAGATGCGCTGCCGCAGGGACATGATCGATGACCCGGTTTCGCAGGGTGAAATCCATCGTTATCTTGCCGACACGATGTACAAAATGGGAAGGGAAAAAGAAATTTACCAAAGGCTGATCAAAGAAAAACTTTCCCCGACGGGAAAGAAAATCGCAATTATCGGCGCAGGCCCGGCGGGATTAACAGCGGCATATTATCTCGTTCGACTTGGACACAGTGTCACAGTATATGACAGCCATGCTAAGGCGGGAGGAATTTTGCAGTACGGCATACCTGCCTATCGGCTACCAAAAGAAGGACTTCACAAAGAACTTGAGCTGTTCAAGAAACTTGGCGTCAAGTTCGTTTTCAATACAAGGATTGGAAACGATATTTCCTTCAAGCAAATCCAAAAACAAAACGATGCGGTCTTTATTGCAGTCGGTGCTCAGAAAGATATTGCGCTCGACATCGCCGGGAAAAATCTAATCGGCGTTTACGAAGGCTATGAGTTCCTCGAAAAATTGTCGATGGGGAAAAAATCTTCCATCGGCGATAAGGTGGTGATCGTCGGTGCAGGTAATGTCGCGATTGATGCTGCGCGTTCATGTCTGCGGCTCGGCGCTGAAGTAACGATTGTCTATCGCCGCGACAGGGACGAGATGCCCGCGAATGAGCACGAAATAAAAGATGCCATGGATGAAAATATAAGATTTATGTTTATGTCTGCTCCAAGCAAGATCGTCGGTGATGCGAGAGGAAAAGTGAAGGGACTCGAAATTCATAAGATGCGATTCGATGGACTCGACAATTCAGGAAGAAAAAGACCGATAGAAACTGGCGAAAGAGCATTTGTTGAATGCAGCACGATCATTCTTGCGGTCGGCGAGAAAGTGGATTTTGAACCCGCAAAGGAAATTGGATTGGAAACGCGGAAGAACGGTTCGATCAGGGTACAGCATCCGAGTTACCGCACGAGCTTGCCGAAAGTCTATGCCGGCGGCGATGCCGTAACAGGGCCTGCCACTGTATCCGAAGCGATGGGAATTGCCCGGAACGCGGCTGAGGCAATCGACTTCGATCTGATGAAGGAAAAAAGATTCCACTGGCTGTTCAGGGAATTCAAATACAAAAATGAAGTGCCGCCGGAACCGGAAGGAAGCGAGAGGATTGAGCCGAAGAAACTTCCCGTTATGGAAAGAATTATGACGTTCCAGGAAGTCCTTTCAGGGTACAGCGGCTTGGAAGCATTGGATGAAGCAGCACGCTGCCTCCGGTGCGATGTCAAGTGTATAGACCAATCTGAAGGATCTATCGGAGAAGACTAATCCCAAAGGAATTCAAATCCTTTGGGCATATAAGGAGATTATTTAATGGAAAACATAGTTAACATAAAAGTCAACGGCATTGATTTCCAGACACATGATGGCACAACAATACTTGATGCCTGCGCCCAAGCGGGAATCAAGATTCCAACACTTTGTTTTCTCGAAGGCGTTTCGCATAATGCCTCGTGCGGTGTTTGTCTGGTGGAAGTCAAAGGTGCCCGTTCGCTCGTTCGTTCGTGCTCAACTTGTGTTCGTGAAGGAATCGAGATCACAACGAGCACGCAGCGAATTCGCGAGGCAAGGAAAACCAATGTCGAGCTGCTCCTGGCAAATCATCCTCAAGATTGCCTCTCATGTTTGCGAAACCAGAATTGTGAGCTTCAGACAATTGCCGCCGACCTCGCTGTGAATGGAGATCGATTCGTTCGGACTAAACCGGTAGAGGAATTCGACATGACTTCTCCTTCGATCATTCGCGATCCGAATAAATGCATCCTCTGCGGCAGGTGCGTCGCGGTTTGTGCCAATGTCCAAACGGTTTATGCGATCGATATTACCAAGCGCGGCACAAGGAGTAAAGTATCGACATATCTGGATAAAGGACTTGGCAATGTCGCATGTACAAACTGCGGACAATGCGCTTTAGTCTGCCCGACCGGCGCGATTGTAGAGCGCGACGATACGGAAAAAGTTTTCGAAGAGATCTTGAATCCGGAAAAAGTCGTGGTGGTACAAACTGCCCCGGCAATTCGGGTCGGAATTGGTGAGGCAATGGGGATGGGGCCCGGCGCGCTTGTCACGGGACAAATGGTTGCGGGTTTGCGGCGACTCGGCTTCAACAAAATTTTCGACACGCAGTTTGCCGCCGACCTAACGATTATGGAAGAAGGGCACGAGCTAATCAAGCGGCTTACCAACGGCGGCGTCCTGCCGATGATAACCTCATGTTCACCCGGTTGGATAAAGTTTGCCGAGCATTTCTTTCCCAAGTCTTTAGCACATCTTTCCACATGCAAATCGCCGCAACAAATGTTCGGAGCAGTTGCAAAAACATATTATGCAGCAAAGACCGGCATTGACCCGAGGAAGATGGTTGTCGTTTCGATTATGCCCTGCACGGCAAAAAAGTATGAGGCGAAGCGCCCTGAGATGAAAAACGCTTTCGAATATTGGAAAGAAAAAAAATCTTGGTCCGATGACGATGAATTTTATGATGTCGATTATGTACTGACAACTCGCGAGCTTGCGCGTATGTTCAAGCAATCCGGCATCCGATTTTCCACTCTTCCCGCCGAAAAATTTGATAGCCCGTTAGGCGAGTCCACTGGCGCTGCAGTAATCTTTGGCGCAACCGGCGGTGTGATGGAAGCCGCACTCAGGACAGCTTATGAAGTTGTCACCGGTGCACCGCTCGCGGACATCAACTTTACATCAGTCCGCGGGATGGAAGGAATAAAAGAAGCTGAAGTTGATATGAACGGCACAAAGTTGAAAGTCGCTGTTGCACATACGCTGAAAAACGCTCGGAGGCTTTTAGAGCAAACTGAAAAAGGTGAATCGCCGTACGCGTTCATCGAAATTATGACGTGTCCCGGCGGATGCATCGGCGGCGGCGGACAGCCTATCCCCACGACGTTAGAAATTAGAAAGAAACGCGCTGAGTCCATTTACGCAGAAGATGCAGGAAAACCGATTCGCAAGTCGCACGAAAATCTTGAAGTGGCGACTCTTTACAAAGACTTCCTGAAAGAGCCGTTGGGTCAGATGTCTCATCATCTCCTTCACACTTCTTATGAAAGACGCGGATTGTTTGCATGGGATTCGAATGGTGATGAGAAAAAAGAAAAGGAGTTAGCGGTTTCTTAATACACAGCGAATCGTCCTTAGCTTAATGAAGATTGTTTGTATGCAAACTGACATTTAGAACATCTTTTAGGGCGCAGATCGACGAAGGCCGAAGCCGATAGAAGAATTTTGAATGCGAAAAATACCGAGACAGGGAAGACAAATGATGCCAATAATTTTATGTCGCGGTTTTATTTGCAGTTAAACTTTCCTTCTCAATTTCCGATAGAAACTTTGCCGTCATTGATTTGAAGTTTATCATTTCCTAATTTTATGGATACATTATGGCACGAGAAGAATCAATAACTGAAATTTTTAACATTGAACACAATCAATACGAAACCGAACGAGCCGGTTACATCGCGATCGTCGGCGGCGGATTGATGGGAAGGGGTATTGCCCAAACTGCAGCAACCGTTGGTATTGACGTCCTTCTTATTGAACGCGACGAAGAAATGGCGGAGAAATGCAAGCAGAAACTTTCGGAGACGCTAGATAAAGAGATTGAAAGGTGGGCTCTGACGAAAAGTGAAAAAAGAGCAATCCTTGCCCGTGTGAAATTATCGACAGAGTTTACGGATGTTGCCGAATGCGATCTGGTGATCGAGGCAATCGAGGAAGACTTCCCTTCAAAGAAAGCGATCTTCAAACAGCTTGATAAAGTCTGCAATCCTAACACAATATTCGTTTCCAATACTGCAACTCTCAGCCTGACAAAACTTGCCGAGGCAACTTCCCGTCCGGACAAAATTATCGGGATGCACTTCTTGAATCCGGTATCAAAAGTGCCGCTCGTCGAAATCGTGCGAGCACTCAAAACCAATGATGATACGTTTAAGAAAATAAAAAAGTTTGCAGAAGATTTAGGCAAGACCGTTGTTGAGGTTTTTGAGTATCCGGGCTTCGTGACAACAAGAGTGATACTTCCGATGCTCAATGAAGCGATGCAAGTCTTATTGGAAGGGATTGCGACGGCTGAAGGAATCGACACAGCGATCAGACTTGGCTATAGCTTGAATGTGGGTCCGCTTGAAATGGCGGACACGATGGGATTAGATGAAGTGCTGACATGGCTCGACACGCTGTACCATGAACTGGGCGCTCCGCAATACCGCGCGAGTGCAATCCTTCGACGGAAGGTTCGTGAAGGCAATCTCGGCAAGAAAACCGGTCAGGGATTTTTTAAGTACGATGAGTCCGGGAAAAGAATAGAGAACCAGAAATAGCCAAAGCTATTTTCATAATCCGAATAGAAAGTTAAAATGAAAATTCTTGTGTTAAATTCCGGAAGTTCGTCTGTAAAATACCAATTCGTAAATGTGGATGACCAATCCTTCCTCGCGAAGGGACTCATCGACCGGATTGGAATGAGCGATTCGGTCGTCACTCATGAAAGATATGACGGCGATAAAGTAAAGATGAGCGCAGAAGTCCTTGACCACCAGACGGCTATTGAATACGTTCTCGCAGTTCTGTTGAGCAAAAATCACGGAGTAATTCATGACAAATCTGAAATTGACGCCGTTGGTCATAGAGTGGTACACGGCGGCGAAAGTTTTTCTGAAAGCGTGCTTATAGACGAAAAGGTTGTAGACGAGATCCGTGAGAATATCGAGCTTGCACCGCTTCACAATCCTCACAACTTACGCGGCATACAAGCCGTTATGAAACAAATGCCCGGCACACCGCAAGTGGCGGTTTTCGATACCGCATTTCATCAAGGGATGCCGCCTCGTGCATTCTTATACGGGATTCCTTACCTTCTTTACAGACGATACAAAATTCGCCGCTACGGCTTTCATGGCACATCGCATTATTATGTGGCACACAAAGCTGCTGAGATCATCGGCAAGCCGATCGACCAACTGAAAATTATTACCGCGCACCTCGGAAACGGCTGCAGCATGGCTGCCGTCGATAGAGGAGTTTCGATTGATACTTCGATGGGTTTTACTCCGCTTGAAGGCTTGCTTATGGGAACACGCAGCGGGGACCTCGACCCTTCGATAATATTGCACATTGTCGGGAGAGAAGGACTTTCGCTTGCTGAAGCCAACACACTTCTAAACAAGCACAGCGGACTCCTCGGGATTTCTGGATTGACCAGCGACATGCGCGAAATTATTTCCGAGAAGAAGAACGGAAACAAACAAGCTGACCTTGCGTTCCAGGTTTTTTCATACCGCATAAAGAAATATATCGGCTCGTATGCTGCCGCCATGGGCTGATTGGATGCAATCGTTTTTACCGGAGGCATCGGAGAAAATAGCCCGGATGTCAGAGCTGAGAGCTGCCGAGGGATGGAATACTTCGGAATCAAAATCGACGACGAAAAAAATAATTCCGCGGATAAGGAAAAACTCATAAGCGACGATTCTTCTAAAGTGAAAGTTTTTGCTTTGCCTACGAACGAAGAATTGGTAATTGCGCTCGATACAATGCGAATCGTTAAATCTACAAAGCGTCCATCATCACATCCCGTCGGAGATGCTGCTCACGGAGAACGATTTGGGGATAATATTCCTTTGGAAAAGGTGGAGCATGAAAAAATTAATACTAATAGTTAGCGCGGCGGCAATAGCTGCCGGGATCGCTTACATCGTCGTCAAGACGGTCGAGGAACTTGAGTTTATAGATGAAGAGGAGGAACTCACATCGGAGGATGTAGAGTCTCAATTGTTACAGCACGAGTAATGCCACCCTCTCCCGAATCAATCCAGAAAATCATCGGCGTAATACATCTCCTTCCTCTTCCAGGCTCACCAAATTTTAGTACATCTATCGATGTAATATTGGAACGCGCACTCCAAGATTGCAAAACCTACCATGATAACGGCGTGCGTAGTGCCATCATAGAAAATTTCGGTGATGCTCCATTTACCGGAGGCAAAGTCTCACCTATAACTATCTCATCGATGACTCTCATTGCGCACGAACTCAGGAAACAGTTTCCGGAAGTTTGTTTCGGCATTAATGTCTTGCGGAACGATGCCGAGGCATCTCTCAGTATTGCCGAAGCTGTTGGAGCAAAATTTATTCGCGTGAATGTTCATGTCGGCGCTGTCGTTGCCGACCAAGGAATAATTCGGGGCAAAGCATACGAAACTTTACGACTCAGAAGGAACTTGAATTCCAATGTGAAAATATTTGCAGATGTCGGTGTAAAACATTCCGCTCAACTTGGGGATTATAATATAAGACTTCAGGCAGCGGATGCACTTGAAAGAGGTCTTGCCGACGCAATAATCATTACCGGAGCCCGTACAGGAACTGCGGTGGATTTTCGCGAGCTGCAAGAGCTTCGCGAGGTATTCCATGGTGCAAAGATAATCATCGGAAGCGGCGCGAACGCAGCGAATGTCAAGAAGCTGTTGAAATATGCCGACAGTGTTATCGTGGGAACATCAATTAAAGTCGGCGGCATCACTTCAAATCCTGTAGATAGTAAACGGCTGAAAGAGTTCGTAAAATCCGCGACTAATTGATTGCTGACCACGAGCCATGAACTATGAGCTAATAAAAATCCTTCTTTACCTTGTCGTGATTCTCACCGTCGCGAAGATCGGCGCGGTGGTTTTCGAACGCATGAAACAGCCGGCAGTTCTCGGAGAACTATTCGCGGGCCTGATTCTTGGAAACCTTGTCCTTGTAAATCATGGGTGGATTTTTTTTGAACCGATGAGAGCACCGGTCATTGCGGACCATGCTGCTATCAACATCGACATACTGGCACAGCTCGGAATTATTCTTCTTCTCTTCGAGGTCGGTTTGGGATCAAGCGTCAAGGACATGCGGCATGTCGGAGCTTTATCATCTTTTGTTGCTACAGTCGGTGTTATCGCCTCGTTTATCCTTGGATATTTTATATCAACATTTTTTGTCAAGGAGGTCCCAAGACAAATCTTGGAGATTTCTCCAAATTTTAACATCCATTACATTCACATGTTTATCGGGGCGGCGCTATGCGCGACGAGCGTCGGGATATCTGCACGAGTTTTTCATGATATTAGTAAGTCACATATAATTGAAGCACGAATTGTTCTCGGGGCGGCGGTCGTTGACGATATCCTGGGACTAATAATTCTAGCTACAGTTTCTGCTGTTGTAACTTCGGCCAAAGCCGGAACTCTCTTTTCCTTCTTTGGAATTGCAAAAATAATTTTGGTCGCAATTGGATTTTTGATCGGAGCTTTAGCTATCGGCTCTCTTTGGATTCCTCGGTTGGTCGGTTTGGCAGCCAGGTTCAGAACTCAAGGCATCATGCTGATTACGGCACTGATAATTTGTTTCGGGCTTGCGGCTCTTGCAGGATTGGCCGGGCTTGCACCCATCGTCGGTGCGTTTGCCGCAGGTTTAGTGCTCGAAGAAATTCATTTCAAGAATTTCGAGAATAACACCGGAATTAAAGACCTCATCAGCCCGGTCTCAACTTTGCTCGTGCCGATCTTTTTTGTACAGATTGGGATTCAAGTTCATCTGGAGAGCTTTCTTAGCCCACCCGTTCTTGGAATTTCGACCGGCCTTATTCTCGCTGGCGTGATCGGCAAGCAAGCATGTGGAATGGTTTTACGGAGAACCGATGTCGACCGACTGACTGTTGGGATCGGAATGATTCCAAGAGGAGAGGTGGAATTAATTTTTGCCGGCATCGGCAAATCATTGGGAGTGATCAATGACGAGATCTTTTCCGCGATTGTTATAATGGTTATCGTGACGACATTTGTGACACCGCCGCTACTAAAATGGTCGATTTCCCGGCTGGAGAAGCGGCAGACGACAGCTATGGATTCGGATCGTTAGGCACCAACAAATTCCCACATCGAACTTAAAGCAGAATGCAGGCGGCGCATTACCACGTCGCCTGCAAGAAAGACCAAAAGTTATTTTGTCTTAAAATCCTATCCAAGGTTTGAATGCTACACCATGGAGAGTCTGTTCAAATTATCATTTCCCGAACATGGCTCTCGTTTTCAGTCGCGATAGAGGACCACTTTTTGCGGTCGCTAAAGGTGACGAACGTCCTGCCTGGCTGTGTACAATCTGCGACGTCTTCGATAATACCTTTGTAGTGAAATTGAAAACTTCCGACTGGCCTCCACCCTGATTCCCTGCGTTGCCGTCCCAGAATGCAACGAAGCTGTTGGAGGCAGCACTGTCGACCGACGACAGTGGGTAATATTCTGTTACATCCCATTCATAAGATGTGTTTGACGGCAGGCCAAGTCCTTGCGGAGCCAAATTGGGAATGTTGGCGGTGGTGTTGGCCGTGATGACGATAAAGGTCGGACCGTCACCAGTAGTCACGGGGGCGACTGCAAATTCATAAACACCCCCTCCGCCGCCCTGCGCCCACAAAAATTGTATTGTCGTATCTACTCCGGTCCCGTTGTTGGCGGGCAGGTTAAGCTGTGGGGCCACTGCAAGAGGAACGGTTACACCGCTGGCACCTGCAGCAATCCCTGTCTTCCAATAGTAACAGGTCCGGTTTGTTGGTGTGGATGCAGCAGAAGCATAAGCATCCACTTCAAAGGTTGCACCATTGACAACTGGTACATTATAACTGAAATTATCTGTCAATGACGCTCCTGTCTCAGACGCGATGAATACGTATGCGCCACCGAAATCTATATACAGGTCTTTCTCCGTGAGGGAGTAACTTGTCGATGGAAGACTCACAGAGCCGCTTATGTTCTGGTTTGGAGGATCCGTCAGATCGGTAGTCAAAAAATTATTATTATTGAAAGTCCCGCCTGCGCTGATCGTAAGACTGACAAAGTCATATGCGTCATACTGCGAGGGTAAACCTGCCGTGTTTGATGTCCACCGAAGAACATAAAGAATCCCGGTTAGAGTGTTCGTAGAGCCTTTCCATGACGGAGTAATCGAATAATCCCCGGTGTTAGGATCTGCGGTTGTCCACCACGAATAATTGCCGCTGACAAAGAAGACCTCAGTTGTTTTCCCAGTCGCAGCAGGAACTGTTCCACTAATGGTCGCTGTTTTCGATGTTGTAAGAGAGTAGGGATAATATAAAGTCGGATTGGTGCGAGTTACCCCGGTGTATTCGACCGCTGCATCTTCAGTGCTCAGGACCAGAATGATATCGTAAGGGGTGGTCACATTTGAAACGCTGAACGCACCGTTGGCATCTGTGATTACTGGAGATTTCCCTTTTACTATAACGCTAACAGCGTTGATCGGCACGCCATCAATATCCATGACATATCCATTGATCGCACCTGTCGAACCCGGACCAGTCGGTGACGAGTTCTTCTTGCAGCCAACTACCAGCAAGCCGAGAACCAACCCAAAGAAAAAGACGTTTCGCGGAAAACTAAACGGACGCATAAATTTCTCCTTTCAAGATAGAGTTGTTAGCTAAACTTAGCCACCATCTCCATATTTTAAGAATGCTTACTCACAAAGTCGAGCGATATATCCCACAAAATGACAAACCCTTGCAACCCGACTCAACTAGCATTTTCTTCTTTTTGTTGAGTGCGTATTTCTACACTAGATCGAAATACAGTTTACCCATGCTAGCGTACCCAACATAACATTAATGCGGGAAAGACACAAGAAAGCATCTAAAATTGCCGAGATAATCCTGTGCCGGACCTATTTCGGTTCTTGCTTAACTTCCTGTCTCCTATTATATTGTTATGCTTTGTTCATCCGTTCATATATAGAAGGACGGGTGATTTTACTGTGTTATTTTAAAACATTGAGGAGGAATTCGAATGAAGATAAATATTTCGAACCTCTCGGAAGGAATTCACGAATACGAATTCGAAGAATCTCCTTCCTCAATTAAGCTGGATGAACGTTTTTCAAAACAGGTCTTTGTTAAGGGTGAACTTGAAAAGCGACGAAGACAGCTTTTTTTAACCGGACATGTTAAGACGTCCGGTCAGTTCGTTTGTGATCGCTGTCTCGCGGAGTTTGAGAAAGACTTGCGCGTCGATTACAGGATGAGCTATGTTTATGACCGTAATGATGCCGGAGAAATTGATAAAGATGAGATCACCGTGATTCATCCGAGCACGAACGAGATTGAAATAGATGAAGACGTGAGGCAATACATTCTCATATCGGTTCCGTTAAAGCTTGTGTGCAAAGAAAGTTGTGCGGGACTCTGCCCGACTTGCGGAAAAAATCTGAATAACGAGACCTGCACTTGCGGCAAAGATGAAATTGATCCGAGATGGGAAAATTTAATTAAAAGCCAAATTTCAGGCGTAAAAAATTAAAACTTAATGGTACAGCTTTTACCCTGGAATTTCAGCTTTCAAAGTAAAAACATTTTGTGAGGAAAAAGAAAAATGCCGAATCCGAAACGAAGACATTCTAAATCGCGAGGAGCCAAGAGAAGAACTCATTATAAAGCATCTGCTCCTACAATTTCCGAATGTCCACATTGCCACGAACCGAAACTTCCGCATCGCGCTTGTCCGAACTGCGGTTATTACAGCGGAAGAGTCGCTTTCATTCCTAAAGGCGCGTAACTAAAAGCAATTTTGAATTGTGAATTAAGGATTCAGAATTTAAAATTCTTTATGTCATTAGCCATTAATCCTCAGCCAACAACTGTCAGTTAATTTTACAATGCGAATTGCACTTGATGCGATGGGCGGTGACCAGGCGCCTCTGAAGATCGTTGAAGGCGGATTGCAGGCGCTTAAGGAATCAAACAATCGTTTTGAACTTGTGCTTGTTGGCCGCGAAGAAGAAATACAAAAAGAAATTTCTCGCCATTCCGCTGCAGGGTTGAATTATTCCATCGTCGATGCTCGCGAAATTGTTGAGATGCACGAATCGCCGAACACTGCGATAAAAGAAAAACGAAATTCGTCGATCGTGGTCGGAATGAATCTTCACAGCGAAGGCAAAGTGGACGCATTCGTGAGCGCAGGCAACACCGGCGCAGTTATGTCCGCGACGACATTGATCCTGGGACGGATCAAAGGCATAAGCCGTCCCACAATAGGCACGCCGCTTCCCACAGTAGAGAATGGCGTTTGTTTATTACTCGATTCAGGTGCGAATTCTGATTGCAGGCCGCAGCATCTCGTCGAGTTCGGCTTGATGGGTTCGATTTATGCAAGGGAAATCCAGAAAAAAGAAAATCCGACTGTCGGCTTGCTGAACATCGGCGAAGAAAGTTCTAAAGGAAATGAACTCGCGCAAGCTTCTTATCCGCTTCTCGAAAAGAGCGGCTTGAATTTTATCGGCAATGTCGAAGGAAGAGACATTCTGATGGGCAAAGCAGACATCGTGCTCACAGATGGCTTTGTCGGCAACATAGTTTTGAAATTCGCTGAAAGTTTTCTGCCCGTTTTGAAAACAAGATTCAAATATTACGCATCTGAAAATATTTTCAAAACACTCTGGGCGGGCATTATGTCAAGGACGATTAAAAAAGTCCTAAGCGGGTTCAGCTACGAAACGCAGGGTGGAGCGCCGCTTCTCGGTGTGAAAGGCGTGTCCATAATAGGCCATGGCGGCTCAACAACCTTCGCTGTGAAAAATATGGTTTTGCGCGCGGAAGAAGTAGTTAACCATAACATTAGCAAACTTATTGAAAACTCAATCGGAAAATTGGAAATAAAGGCTGAATAATTAAATGTCAAAACGTGCAGTGATAACCGGCGTTGGTCATTATGTACCGGAAAATATTTTAACAAACGCTGACCTTGAGAAAATGATCGATACAACCGACGAATGGATCCAAACAAGAACAGGAATCCGCGAAAGAAGAATCCTGAAAAAAGGTGCAACGAGCGATCTGGCAGCCGGCGCTATAAATGATTTACTTAAGAGACGAAATATGTCACCTGAAGAAATAGACCTCATTATAGCTGCGACCATCACACCGGATATGTTTTTTCCGTCAACCGTTTGTTTGATTCAAGAAAAAATAGGCGCTAAAAATGCGTGGGGATTCGATCTATCGGCTGCATGTTCTGGATTTGTTTTCGCGCTCGTCACCGGCGCACAGTTCGTGCAAACCGGAGCTTACAAAAAAGTCATCGTTGTCGGCGCCGATAAAATGTCTGGAATTACCGATTACACCGATCGTGCAAACTGTATTTTGTTTGGAGATGCCGGCGCGGCAGTTTTACTTGAGCCGGAAGAAGACAGCGAATACGGAATTCTCGATTATATTTTACACTGTGACGGTTCCGGTGCCCCTTATTTGAATTTGTTAGGCGGAGGAAGTTTGAATCCACCGACCCATGAAACCGTCGATAAGAAGATGCACTACCTGTACCAGGATGGGAAGGCTGTTTTCAAAGTCGCCGTTGTCGGGATGGCAGACGTGTCTTATGAGATAATGAAGAAAAATAATCTCACGGGGGAAGATATTGACTGGCTTGTGCCGCATCAGGCGAATAAGAGAATCATCGATGCAACCGCAAGCAGGATGGAACTCGACAGCTCGAAAGTAATGTTGAACATCGACCGATATGGAAACACCACAGCCGCCACGATCCCGCTCTGTCTTTCCGAATATTACAAGAACGGCCAATTGAAAAAGGGGCAGACGATTGTTATCTCTGCGTTCGGTGCCGGATACACATGGGGCGCAATCTTGGTGAAATGGGCCATGGGAAACTGCCCCGACGGAAATTAAAATCAATTATGCCTGAAACAAATTTTTCAAACAAAGTCGCCTTCATTTTTCCCGGACAAGGTTCGCAATATGTCGGAATGGGAAGAGACTGGTACAATGCAAGTTCAAAAGCAAAAGAAATGTTTAGCCGCGCGAATGAAATTCTGGGATTTGACATTGCCGAAATTTGTTTCAACGGGCCTGATGATGAATTACGACAGACTGAAATTACGCAACCGGCGATATTTTTGCACAGCGCAGTCGCATTCACTCTCCTCGATGAAAAGAAATTCCACGCTGCTGCCGGCCATTCACTTGGTGAATATTCCGCATTGTTTGCGGCAGGAGCGCTCGATTTTGAGAATGCTCTGGCACTCGTTGGCTTACGCGGCAGGCTGATGCATAACGCAGGTGATATTCGCCGAGGAACCATGGCTGCAATTGTCGGCCTTGAAGATAAAATTGTCGAAGAAGTTTGTAAAGAAGCTTCGATAAACGGAATTGTTCAGCCTGCAAATTATAATTCGCCGGGACAAACCGTGATTTCCGGCGATGTCGATGCCGTCCGCAAAGCCATGGAGCTTGCGAAAGCCCGCGGCGCGAAAATCGCAAAGGAGCTTGTAGTAAGCGGAGCGTTCCATTCTCCTTTGATGGAGACTGCAAAAGTGGAATTGAAGAAGGCAATCGATTCCGCGCCATTCCATGATGCGAGCGTGCCAGTTTATGTTAATGTTTCAGGAAAGCCTGTAAAGAACACAAATGAAATCAAAGATGCGCTGATCCGGCAGTTAACAAGTCCGGTTAGATGGCGGGAGTCAGTCGTCAACATGTCCAACGACGGC
The DNA here is from genome assembly GCA_049278975.1 of Candidatus Kryptoniota bacterium. Lineage (GTDB taxonomy): Bacteria > Bacteroidota > Ignavibacteria > Kryptoniales > JAKASW01 > JAKASW01. The sequence continues at coordinate 3,373 of JBAPNE010000009.1, read as the reverse complement.
ATTATGAAATTCGTAGAGATCGGCCCCGGAAAAGTATTGCAAGGACTTGTTAAAAGAACTCTTTCGGCTGATGAAGTTATCGGAATAGATAAGATGAACGAATTAGGAGTTCTTACTAGATGAGCGATCAAGTGGAAATATCCGGATCGAAGTTCGAGTTAAATATTTTTACTAAGGGATTCAAGGATCCGATTGGACCAAACGCCTGTATTTCACGCTGCTGCCGGCATGGAGTCTATCTTGACCCGCAGGAGCGCGATAAAATTTTGGCTCATGCCGAGATTATCGAAAAATATTTCGACGAGACCCAGACAAAAAATCGTGGTGACTGGTTTAATAACGACGAGGAAGAAGATGCCGATTTCCCATCGGGAAAATGTGTGAGCACCGAAGTTTATAACAACAAATGTGTGTTTCTCAATAAGAATGGCAAATGTACTATTCAAGTCGCGGAAATGGAAGAAGGCCTGCAGCGATTTTCTCTGAAACCGTACTACTGCGTCCTTTTCCCGATCGTAAAAGTCGATGGCGTTTTTGAATTTGACGACCTCTGTGCCGGTGAAGCGGACTGCTGCACGGCTTCCCGTGAGAGCAAGGACAAGATGGTTGAAGTCTGTTCCATTGAGCTTGAGCACGCTATCGGAATTCCAAAATACAAAGAACTGCTCGATTATTATAGAAAGATTTTTCCTAATATAAAGACTAAAGAATGCTCTGAAAACTTTCAAAAGGACACTCTTGAAATTGGAAAATAAAATTGTCTTGGTGACGGGCGGTGCACGCGGAATCGGAAAAGCGATTGTGCTTGAGCTTGCAAAGAACGGAGCCGATATCGCGTTCACCTACAGAAGTTCTGCGCAACCTGCGGAATCACTTGCGTCGGAATTGAAGGCGATGGGACGAAGGGCTTTGGCTATCGAAGCCGATGCGGCCTCGATGGAGTCTGCAATAAAAGTGATCGAAAAAGTAGTGGCCGAATTTAAAAGGCTGGATGTTCTTGTTAACAATGCGGGGATTACGAAGGACAATTTGCTTCTCCGAATGTCTGAGGAAGATTGGGATTCCGTGATTCAAACGAATTTGAAGAGCGTTTTCAACTATACAAAGGCGGCAGCCCGTACCATGATGGGACAGCGCTACGGAAAAATTATAAACTTAAGCTCGGTTGTCGGTATAAAAGGTAATGCCGGGCAATCGAACTATTCCGCATCTAAAGCTGGGATTATCGGATTTACGAAATCGATCGCGAAAGAACTCGCAAGTAGAAATATCCTTGTCAATGCTGTTGCACCTGGTTATATTGAAACTGATATGACCGCAGCTTTGACAGAAGAGCAGAAAAAAGCGGTTACCGATACGATTCCGTTGAAACGAGTTGCTAAACCAGAAGAGGTGGCAAGAGTTGTACGTTTTCTCGCGTCGCCTGATTCGGATTATATCACCGGTCAGATAATTGCGGTTGATGGCGGGATGTCAATTTAAAACTAAACAAAGATAAATGGAGGTAATACAACAATGGCAGTAGATGTCGAAGCAAAAGTAAAAGAGATCATTGTCAATAAACTTGGCGCTGAGGAAACTCAGATTAAGCCGGAAGCTTCTTTTACGAACGACCTTGGTGCAGATTCTCTTGACACCGTCGAACTTGTGATGGAATTCGAAAAGGCTTTCAATATTCAGATTCCCGATCAGGATGCGGAGAAGATTCGCACTGTCGGCGATGCGGTCGGCTACCTGAAGCAAAGAGTAAGTTGATAACGTCTAAAGGAAAATTATGAAAAGCGGAAAGCGCGTCGTAGTTACAGGACTCGGAGCAGTCACGCCAATTGGGTTGACGGTCGGAGAATTCTGGCGGGCCATGATGGATGGCAAAAGTGGTGCTGGACCAATCACCTACTTTGACGTTTCCAAGTACGACACAAAATTCGCTTGCGAAGTAAAAAATTTCGATCCCATAAAATATTTAGATAAGAAGAGCGTTCAGCGCATGGATCTTTTCGCGCAGTTTGCAATTGCTGCGGCTGCTCAGGCAATCGAGGACGCGAAAATCGACTTCGAAAAGATAGATAGAGACCGCGTCGGCGTCGTGGTTGGGAGCGGAATTGGCGGGATGTGGACTTATCAAAGACAGCAGGAAAATCTCTTTAATGTCGGCGGACCAGATCACATCAGCCCGTTCTTTATTCCGATGATGATATCGGATATTGCCGCGGGAAACATCTCGATCCGGTATAAGCTAAAGGGACCAAATTATGCCACGACATCGGCATGTGCCACTTCAGGCCACGCCATAGCCGATGCAGCTATGCTCATTCAGCGCGGTGACGCCGACATGATGATAACAGGCGGATCAGAAGCTGCAATTTGTCCAATGGGAATCGGCGGGTTCAATTCCATGAAGGCTCTTTCTACCCGAAACGACAATCCGCTTTGTGCCAGCCGTCCGTTCGACGCAAAACGAGATGGCTTTGTGATGGGAGAAGGTGGCGGCATTCTTGTCATCGAAAACTATGAACATGCGGTGAAGCGCGGCGCGAAAATCCTCGCAGAACTTTCCGGGTTTGGACTTACCGCTGACGCGTACCATCTTACTCAGCCTGCTCCCGGCGGCGAGGGCGCAGTGAGAGCTATGAAGCTCTGTATAAAAGATGCAGGACTCAATCCGTCAGACATTGATTACATCAATGCTCATGGAACTTCAACTCCGTTCAACGATAAAAATGAGACGGAGGCAATCAAAACGGTCTTCGGTGAACAAGCAAAAAAACTTCATATCAGTTCCACAAAGTCGATGACCGGACACTTGCTGGGTGCAGCCGGAGGAGTGGAAGCGATTGCAACCATTCTCGCGATAACCAACGAGACGATTCCGCCGACTATAAATTACGAGTTCCCCGATCCTGACTGCGACCTTAATTATGTCCCGAACAAACCGATCAAGAAAACCATCAATGCTGCGATAAGCAACACTTTCGGTTTCGGCGGCCACAATGCATGTTTGCTATTTACAAAATTCCGGGAATGACAATAGCTGTTAGCTGACAACCTTATAGTAGATGTTTTTTTCTCCGAAGAATTTTCTTAAGAGATTTCGCCGTCGCGGCCATCTTAAAAAAAAGCGCGAGCTTGAAGAGGCGCTTGGGGTAAAAATCAAAAATGAATGTTATTTCACTGAGGCCTTGACTCACCGTTCTGCTTTATCCATTCCTACCAGTATTGATAAACAATCAAACGAACGCATGGAGTTTCTCGGCGATGCAATCCTGGATTTCTTAGTTGCGGAAATATTGTTCGATGAATTTCCCGAGCTTGACGAAGGCCAGATGACCAGACTAAGAAGCCTTCTCGTCAACCAGCACGCGCTAGCGGAATG
>JBAPNE010000008.1:0-3380 GCA_049278975.1 Candidatus Kryptoniota bacterium | reverse complement strand
CGTTATGTGAGAAGGCTTCTCATTCGCGAGTTGAACGATGTATTCGCCGAGGTCGGTTTCTACCGCGTCGATCCCGTGCTTTGCTAGAAAAGGGACCAGCTCGATTTCTTCCGTCACCATCGACTTTGACTTCACAATAGTCTTTGCATTATGTTTCGATGCAACTTCAAGCACGTAGGCTTTTGCCTCTTCTGGAGATTTAGCGTAGAAAACCTTGCATCCGTTCTTGTGCGCCATGTCCTCAAACGCAGCCAGGTATTCGTTCAAGTGAGAAATGGATTCTTGCTTAATTAGCTTCGCCTGATTCTGTAAGAATGGGAAGTCAACTTCCTCAAACGACTCAGCTCGTTTATCAACCGCCTGAAGAGTTGCCTTTTTAAGATTGGCCCGCAACTGATCGTTCTGGAATTCTTTCTTATATAATTCTTTGAAATGTCTCGACTCTAATTGCATCAAGTTAGACTCTCTGCCATTATCTCCGCGATATGTGCGAAACGCGCTTTTTTTCCGTTGAGCCGAGCACGGCCCTGTAAATGCATTAGACAACTCATATCGCCTGATACTAGAATATCCGCATGAGTCGATCCAAAATCATTCAGCTTCTCATCTGCCATGGCAGACGATATCTCAGGAAACTTTACTGAGAATGTTCCGCCGAACCCGCAGCAAACTTCGTTGTAGGAAAGCTCGACTAATTTTAACCCATCGATTCTCTTCAGAATATTTCGAGGCTCTTCTTTAACTCCGAGCTCTCGCAGGCTGTGACAGGAATCGTGGTACGCGACGACCGCCTTCAATCTTCCTTTGAAGTTCTCAATATTGACGACGTTGTTAACAAATTCGGTAAACTCAAATACCCGCGAAGTGAATTCCGCAATATATTCCTTAAATCGTGAATCGTCTGAAAGGAGGCCCGGATAAAAGTTGCGGATCATCGCAACGCACGATCCGGATGGACCGACGATGTAGTCGCGCTTGACATCAAATCGGATGTCCTCAACGATTTCAGAGTGAAATTTTATAAATGCAGTTGTTTCGTGCATAGCCATCAATCGAGCTTCGTCGAAGTAGCCCGAATTGAACGCGGGCTGTCCGCAGCAAGTCTGATTCTCCGGAAAAATAACATCGCAGCCTAAATGTCTCAGGACTTTAACAGTACTTACTGCGACAGAAGGAAATAGTTGATCGATATAACAGGGGACAAAAAGGAAAACGCGCATTGAATTGAAAAAATATAAATGATGGTGGAAGAAAATACAATTTCTTTCGTTGACGTATGAGTTTAGCTATGGGTTTGCGACGAGGCAGTCGGAAACGACAACGTGGTTTACATGAAGAATTAATGAATCAGATGGAATTTCCGATATTCAAGGTGGTGGAGACCGTCCGACTCGACAAGTCGCGACTTAATCGACATAATGCACTGAGTAAGTCAAACAATTTCATTCGTGGAGCGCCGATGGCACTTATGACATGGAACGAAAAATTAAGCGTAAACATCAAGGAAATTGATGAGCAGAAGAAATGGGTGAATATGCTGAACAATCTCCATGAAGCAATGAAGGCGGGCAGAGGAGCCGCGAAGCTCGAAGAGACCCTTTCCGGATTGATCGAGTACACGAAAGTGCATTTCGCCACAGAAGAGAAGCTTTTGCATGGCAAACGATATCCTTTTTATGAAGGCCACAAGAAAATCCACAACGATATGATAAAGGATGTCGAATCACTTAGATTGAGATATGAATCTGGAGAAACTGTATTGAGTGTTGACACCCTGCACTTCCTTAAGAACTGGCTCACTGAACATATCATGACCACAGACAAAAATTACGGCCCTTATCTGAATATGAAGGGGGTCGTCTAACTCTTTAATAACATTGTCAATTCCTATTATCATTCAAGCCTTCTTCTTTTCTTGGGATTCCGAGAAGCAAGGAGATAGCGGCATCCCGCACTGATTTTGTGATGATCCCCCTTACCAAAGTGAGACACTACTGTACTTGATTTTATATCGGTCAATAATTATAATTGCAACGGTTAGAGCGTTTCCAGAACGATATATTTTAAAAAGTGTGTGTCATCAAAGAACCAGTGATGGATTGCGTGGTACACCAACAAGGTTTGAGTCTCGGAAGGTCAATAACCACATGTCATCTGAATCCTTTTTGCGGCTTTGCAAGAAGCGTGCAGGTGTTTTAATATTTCACTACTTCACATTGGAACATACTCGGCGGCTGGTCAGCTTTTAGCAGGAACCATTATATTGGATACAAACAAGCAAGGAGATGATTAGCTTGTCGGATTCATCGGATAACAAATCCGAACTTACTCAGAAACAATCTGTCTTTTCGTTCTTTGATAAAAACGAGGCATGGCAGGGGGAATTGTATGACGCGCTCGATGATTATCAATCACGACTGTTACGAAGAAGAAGAGATTACGCCATGGACATGTTGGAGAAACTTCCGACCTTACACCGCGGGAAAGCACTTGATATTGGATGTGGATCGGGCGCCTACCTCGAAAGACTCCTCGAAATGGGATTTGAAGTCACAGGTGTCGATATTTCGGAGGGGATGCTTGAAGCGTCGAGGCGCAGGTTGGGAATTGACGGTAATAAATCGGGCCGTGTCCATTTAGCCCTTGGTGATATTGAATCCCTTCCATTGCCGGATGCGGAGTTCGATCTTGTAATCTGTATCGGTGTAGTGGGTTATCTTTTTCTGGATGACAAGGCTCAGTTGGAAATTCATCGCGTGTTGAAACCTGGCGGGTGTTTGTTGCTTTATTTATCTAACATTTTTTCTTTGTCGAATATAGATTTCCTGTTCCGACAAAAACTCAGGACTTTTTTCAAATCGAAACTCGAGCAAGAGAATTCGATATCCTTGCCTGATTATGCGGTTGAAATAAAATGGGCGAAAGAACATGAGAAGTATTTTTACAAAGCGTACAATCCGTGGAAGTACGAACGTGTTATGGCTGGCCGGGGGTTTAAGCTGATCGATGCGATGACATTTGGTTTTGAATCCCGGCTTCTTCGAAGATCTCACCTTATTCCAGCGAGATGGCTCGATAGAATCGAACTATTGTTTGAGAGGTTGATACACCGACTTAATATTCCGTACCTGTCATATTCAGGATGGATGTACATGGGTGCATTCATCAGGATGTGAGACCGATTTCTGAGGCTTGAAACACAACCAAGAAGACTTGTGGGTCGTGCGCGTCGCCGAGGAACATGCCCCTACATAAGGTTGTCCACGGTTGTCGGCGAGGGTTTCATTTATTATGTCTCCAGGGCTGTCAAGACAAACGACCAACTGTTATTTCGCAAAGATGTCTCTAATAATGTAATTGTCCTGGATCCCGTATTTAAG
>JBAPNE010000007.1:0-11719 GCA_049278975.1 Candidatus Kryptoniota bacterium | reverse complement strand
GCATTGTCGTTCATGCTAGTGCTGGAATGGCAGCGTTAGCTTCCGTCTTCTACGTTGGAAAGCGAAATGTTGTTGAACGCGGTCCGCACAGCATTCCTCTCGTTGCGTTAGGAACCGGTTTGCTCTGGTTTGGCTGGTACGGATTCAATGCCGGAAGTGAATTGAGAGTCGACGCAATCACCGTCGCCGCTTTTATTAACACAGACGTTGCTGCATCATTTGCCGGAACAACCTGGCTGGTACTTGCGTGGATATTTGAGAAGAAGCCTAAGCTAATCGGCTTGTTGACCGGATCCGTTGCGGGACTTGCAACAATAACTCCTGCAGCAGGATACATTACAATTGGCAACGCAGTAATTATCGGAATTGTTTGCGGAATAGTTTGTTACTTTGCCATTACATTAAAGAATAGACTCAAATGGGATGACGCATTAGATGTTTGGGGAGTTCATGGAGTCGGCGGATCAATCGGTATCATTATGCTCGGTCTATTCGCTTCAAGCGCAGTCAATCCCATGGTACACGTGGAGGGATTGCTTGTCGGAGGCTCGCCTGAATTCTTTTTCAAGCAAGTGATCGCCGTTATTGCCGCTTGCACTTATTGTTTCTTGTTCACTTACATAATGTTGAAGATAATTAACTACATAACTCCGGTAAAAGTCACAATAGCAGAGGAACAGGCAGGTATGGATACTTCATTGCTCGGCGAGACTGCTTACGAACAGGATTAATGAAAACACACTTTCAGGAACTGCCAGGTAAAACTGGCAGTTCCCCATCATATTCTGTCGTGGCACGAATTAGGATGGCACATAGTATTTTTGCTGCCGGAATTTTATGCGGATGCGTGGCAGGATAAGTGTAGTTAGCCAGCTTGAAAAAGGAGTCCTATGAATATAAGAAGAGGTCAAGCAAGAGATTCAATTGAACTTGTTTTGTGTGCACTTATAAGTTTTTTGATAATTGGTATTGTTACCCGTACGGACAATACGATTACTGCAAAGAGGCCGTCGTTTCAGGTCCTAGGCAATACTTTTCTTCCTCAAGGGCAGCTGTTTGACAACGATGAAATGAGAATCGCAAACCTTTTTGCCAAGGATACGTTGCCTCGATTAATGCAATATGGGCTTGTGAAGAAATACGAACTAACCCAATCTAGAACTATCCTCTTTGTAGATGGAAAGATGTGGAAACAGACGTCACAATTCTTTAAACATTGCTTATTGACAGAGATTCTCATCCATAATAAAGTCAATGGATATGCTCCAGAGACCCACATAGTCGATAATCAATCGAAAAGGCTTTTCGCCAAAATAACTCCTTCCGATAGGTTTGCGTTTTTTGATTGATCGGGCGCTGGCTAACAAGCGGCTCAAGCTGACGGAATGTAATGAGTGCAAAATCCATGTCACCTAAAGTAAACAATATGGGACTTGGTTTGGGAGGTGGTACATCGAAGGTTCTGGTACTGACGACTTAGCCGCCATCCGTTAGGTGGAGTTCATTGAACATATCAAAAACCAAGGCAAAAAAGATTGACATAATTGTTGGTTTAATCTTTGCCTTTGCGTATTGCTTCTTAGGTATTGATGTAATAGTGACCGACTATGGCTCCACAGGTTTTTTGTATAATCTAGGTTCATATTTAGTAGCTGTTCCCTGGTCTAAATTATGGGACTTTGGTGGCCCTTTAGAATACAGTGGCAAATTTAACATAGCAATTCTGAATGGAGCAGGAGTTGTAATAAATTCAGTTATTATTTTCTTTACGATTCTCTACGCAATTAAGTTTGTCGCTTGGGGAATAAATAAATTAAAAAGGGTTTGATAGTGTCTGGTTTTTTTTCGCAGCTCAGTTTAGTTCTTGGCAGAGGATCCGTGCCCGTTATCCTGACCTGCCGCTTCATTATGTGCCAATTATAAGTCAGTTTTTTCCCATATCAAGCATTGGCAACCCAATCAGAGAAATAGGTACGATACGAAAATTACTTGTTGAGGGTCCCGATAAGGTTGTTTGTTCAGGAAGCTACGAGTAAATTATGTCAAGGCACGAAATAAAGATGGCACAGGCGGAACAATATCAAGCGGAGGATTTTGCAAATTATAGTATTGGAAATTAGCAATATGTCCAAAAAACAAGGGAGAAAATCATGAGCAAAGGTCAAAACAGCAAGAAGAATTCAAAGAAAGAGCCGGCAAAAACCAAGAAGGAAAAAAAGGCGGCTAAACACGAGAAGAAAAACGAAAAGTTGAACCAAGGGCTAATCAATCGATAACGCTGTCGAGGTTCCGGCACAGAAGTTCAACTCCTGCAAACAGCCGGATGCGACTCAAATATTGAAGTTTTCTCGGAAGGTTGTTTCGTTAGAAGCCTCCACACATATTATGTCGTGGCACGAATCAAGATGGTACACAACATTCTTGCTGTTGGAATGGTATGCGGAATGTATGGCAGGATGATTATAGTTTTGTGGCGCAACAATTATGACAACGAACAAGTTCTTAATTCTCATTTTGTGTTTACAAGGTTGTTCTAGTGTTTCGCGAGAAGAATGTAGCATTGATTTGGCTACGCGAAGAATTGATGGTGTTAATTTCACAGGTTCACTTACAGAAATAAAAAGTCGGATAGGAAAAAATTCTCTTGAGATACTTCCGCACAATCTCATGTCCGATCAAAGTGTTCGTGAAATAGATACAATTTGGGTTATCTCAATTTCAGGTCACAAGTTCTTGCGTTTTTCAGAGCCCCAGGAGATTCTGATTGAAGATTCCATTTTTAGAACAAGTGAAGGGGTGGGAGTTGGGTCAACGATTCAAGAATTTGTCAATCACTATGGAACTCCAAAATTTATCGAACAGGACATTGGGTACACGTTAGTCTTCAGGTCATTCGGCCTCATATTGTCTGTTTACATAACTCCAGAATGTCAGTGTGGCCATGATTTTGCATCGTTAGATAAGAAATGTAAAATAATAAATATGTTTATCATAGCGCCCGCTTAACCAGCGGCTCAATCCAATGAAGCGAGCGTAAACATAAAAGCCATGGCACATAACGTAAACGCCATGGAACTTGGTTCGGGAAGTAGTACATTAGAGTTGCGGCCAATTAGTTGCGTATGTTGCAGATATGCGTAATTACTCCTGCCAGTTTGCCAATGCTTAATAGGGTCGCCAATTTGTCATTGGTACACAACATGGGGACAGGGCACAGTTGCAATCGACCCTAACACTCGTTCAGGCCCTGACGCCGTAATATCCACAGCATCAGCATTCTCACCGAGGAGGATAGAATAATGGAGTTTGACTATCTGGTTAGTACGCGTCAACGACAGAACTGCAGGATTGAAGCTTGATGAAAGTCCACAGAGCGCCGTATTTTTGCATATCGTGTCAATACTTGCGGAGATAGGTAGTCATTAAAATCCTCACAAATATTGTTGTGTATCCTTCTTCTGGAATGAACTCAATTGATGCTTAACATAAGCTGCCCATCGTTCCCTATTGCAACGGTGATAATCTTACTATCACCTGAGTTGAGATCGACAGGATCTGTGGACGCTGAGATCTTGCCACCTACAGTTGCTACGATGAACACATGGCTCCCAGACTCAACACTGGCTACACAGATACCGCCACTACCCGAGGCAGGGCCACAAGCGAGATTGTTCTCGTTGTCCACATAGAGACAAAGATCATACTGAGTGTTGTTCTGAAGGGTTACTTGTGCTGGTCCCGAGTTTTTCTGTGCGTTGCCGGAAATGGAACTGAGAGTCACGGTTACTATGAACAACAGTGTCGCTTTAATCATCGAATCCTCCAAATGCTATGTGATTTGTACATTTTAGGAACTCATTCAGGCAAAGGTTTGAAATTAGCTGGCATTCCCATAAAGGGTCACCCCCAATCTATGAACCGAACGGCGACAATTCAACAACGCGATTATTCCCCTTCTTGTACACCGGCCCCTTTGGGGCAGGGAGAAGTTCGATCCTTATCATAACGAAAGCGGATACCGGTCTGTACCACTAATATAAATGATATCGACTGCGATGTTGAATCTGCACAAGTCGTTGCGTAGATTCAATGTACCATGAAACTTTCCAATCAGACTGTTCTTATTTCAAATAATTTGGAAAGCCAAAGCCGACTTTGGGAGAGTTTCAATGCTTGGGCTTTTCAGTTGGTTAGACTTCGAGACCGCTTCAGATATCATGGTACAAAAAACGTTCAGCGAAATCTCCGAAGATTCTGAAAATTAGGAAGGAACAAGAAGGGAAACCTGCGAGATTTGTTTGTTTCAGTGGATCACCGGGGACTCGAACCCCGAACCCACTGATTAAGAGTCAGTTGCTCTACCAATTGAGCTAGTGATCCTGAAATTGAAATATAAAATTTAGATGTTCGATAATCAATGTGAAAAAGGAGCCATCACATGAAAAAGATCAATGCGAAGCCAAAAGCTAAGCAGAAGAAGAGCCGCCTCTCCAACGATTACAGCATGGAGACGCATCTCATCTACGGAAAGAGCCATACTGAAAAGTGGGATTATTCACACCATCTTGTTCCACCGATAACGGCGAGTGCAACATTCCGTTTAGAGTCCGCCCAGCGAGGTGCACAGGGGTTCGTGGAATTTGCCCACACTTATCAAGGCAAAGAAATTTCCAAACAGGCACCGATTTACATTTATGACAGGCTTGGCGAACCGAATAAAGACTTGTTGGAAGAAAATCTAGCAATGTCGGAGTCGGGTGGTACGTGCGTGACGTTTGCCAGCGGCATGGGCGCGGTGTCCGCAGCACTTGGAATTTTAACTGCACCCGGCAATCAAATTATTTCGCATAAGATGCTTTATGGATGCACGTATGAATTGCTCACGCTTTGGTATCCACGTTATAATATTGATGTAAAATTTATCGATCTTACAAATCCGAAAAGTCTAGAGCATGCGATCACTCCTGCAACGCGTGTCGTCTATTTTGAAACTCCCGTGAATCCTACACTGGATTTGATCGATATCGAGGCTGTCTCAAAAATTATTGAAACTGAAAACAAGAGACGGAACAAGCAAAGCCGGATCAGTGTCGTTGTCGATAATACTTTTGCAACTCCGTTCTGTCAGCGCCCGATCGAGCTTGGTGCGGATTTCGTGGTACACTCGCTCACCAAAAATATCGGCGGGTTTGGGACGGATGTCGGCGGAGCGGTGGTCGGACCGCTCTGGAGTCGGGATCAGCTTCTGTTGTATCGTAAAGATTTCGGCGCCGTCCTCGGAACAAGAAACGCATGGGATGCGCTTGTTTATGGCTTGCCGACTCTTTCAACGCGCGTTCGTCATCAGCAAGAGACCGCCGCCGAAGTCGCACGTTTTCTTTCAGGTCACTCGGAAATCGAATTTGTAAATTACCCCGGTCTCGAAGAGTTCAAACATCATGGCCTTGCAAAAAAACAGATGCATGATTTCGATGGAAACTTCGCTCCCGGCTCGATGATTTATTTTGCTGTAAAAGGAAATTCACCTGAAAAGAGCAGATCGCGTGGAGAGAAATTAATAAATTTTCTTGCCAAGAATGCGTACACTATAACGCTCGCCGTCAGCTTGGGGAATATCAGGACTTTGGTGGAACATCCCGGCAGCATGACGCATGCCGCCATCCCCGCAGCCGAACAAATGAAGAAGGGCATTGACCCGGGCGGAATGCGATTATCAATCGGACTTGAAAAAGTTGATGACATCTTGCGGGATTTGCAGGAGGCTCTGAACCAAATTTGACGAAATTGTATATCTCATCGGCAATGCTTTCCGAAGCAGGTGCAGTCAACGCAGTGAGCTTGAGAGTCGCAAATAAGCCGGAATATTTCAGTATGAAGCGTGGTGGTACACATGAAAATGCCCGAGCGGAAAATCGGAGGGAATTTTTTCGGTCACTTGGTGTTGATGAAGTATCCGTTGCCCGCGGCGAGCAGGTCCATGGTAATAATGTAAAATATGTCGAGTCGCTCGGCAGTTATCCGGAAACCGACGCCGTCGTTACGAGAAATAAAAATTTAACTTTGGCGGTCTCAGTTGCCGATTGTGTGCCGATTCTGATCGCGGACAAGAAATCGCGTGTTATAGCCGCTCTTCATGCCGGGTGGCGCGGAACCGTGAAACGGATTGCCGCGAAAACGATAGGATTCATGTGTGGTGAATTAAGTTGCGAGCCGGAAAATATTTTTGCTTTCATCGGACCGTCGGCTGGAATCTGCTGTTATGAAGTCGATGGTGAAGTCGCAAAAAATTTCTCAAGCAATGAAATGCAGGAGGGTTCGAAGCCCGGAAAGTTTATGGTTGACTTGAAGGCGGCAAATCTCTCGCAGCTTATTGAAAACGGAGTTCCCAAATCAAACGTTGAGGTAAGCAATCATTGTACGATATGCGATACAAATTTTCATTCTTTTAGAAGAGACGGTGAGTCAAGCGGAAGAATGCTCGCAGCTATTGCTATTAGATCGGAGGAATGATGTGCGGAATTGTGGGTTACATCGGTGATAAGAATGCCAAGAAAATTCTGATCGAGGGGCTGAAACGTTTAGAGTACCGCGGCTATGATTCTGCCGGAGTTGCGCTTCTGGTAGGTGATAACATTGTGGTTTCAAAAACGCCCGGGAAGGTTACGGAATTGGAGAGCCTGATATCAAATTCGGAGGGGTCTAAAATCGGAATCGGTCACACTCGCTGGGCGACTCACGGCGAACCCAATGCGGTAAACGCGCACCCCCATACCGATTGCAGCGGCAGGATAGCGGTGATCCATAATGGCATCATAGAAAATTTTGCCGCGATGAAGACGAAGCTGATTTCATTGGGACATAAATTCATAAGTCAGACGGACACTGAAGTTCTTGCCCATCTCATCGAAGAATTCCATATGCGGGATAAAAACTTTGAGCTTGCCGTGAGGCTCGCACTGAAAGAAGTCGATGGGACATTTGGAATTGTCGTGATGTCTGCCGATGAGGAGGATCTTCTAATTGCCGCAAGACGTGGTAGTCCCTTGGTCATTGGACGAGGCGATTCGGAAAATTTAGTTGCATCGGATGCTTCGGCTTTAATCAGTCACACGAGACAAGTCGTATATCTCCACGATAATGATCTGGCAGTCATCACTCGAGATAATGTCGTCTTGAAAAACCTCGACAACGAGCAGGTGCAGAGAGAGACGGAGGAAATTACATTCGACATCGAGCAAATCGAAAAAGGTGGATACGCACATTTTATGCTGAAGGAAATTCACGAGCAGCCTGAGACGGTCTTGAATGCGATGCGAGGGAGATTGATTCTTGAGGATGGAATTTCTAAGATGGGCGGGATCAGCGGGATAACCGATACGATTCTCGGCGCAAAAAGATTTATTATTACAGCTTGCGGGACATCATGGCACGCCGCACTCGTTGGAAAATATATCATCGAACAGTGCTCCCGAATCCCTGTCGAAGTCGATTACGCTTCGGAGTTTCGGTATCGGAGCCCGGTGCTTCTTGATGGCGATGTCGTTTGGGCAATCAGCCAAAGCGGGGAAACTCTGGATACTTTAGCCGCGATGAGAGAATCGACGCAGGCTGGAATTCCGTCGTACGGAATTGTGAATGTTGTCGGCAGCACGATTGCGCGCGAGTCGGAGGGCGGCGTTTACGTACATGCCGGGCCGGAAATCGGTGTGGCTTCGACAAAGGCGTTTACCTCTCAGCTCGTTGTTCTGAATCTCCTAAATCTCTTTGTCGCCCGCAGAAAAGGAATGTTGAGCGAGTCGCGCGGAAAAGAGATTGTAAGGGAAATGCAGACGCTTCCGGAAAAGATCGAGTCGATTCTGAAAGTACACGATGAAATTGAAAATGTCGCGGAGCAGTTTAAGGATTCCAGGAATTTTCTTTATCTCGGCCGCGGTGTGAATTTTCCCGTAGCACTCGAAGGTGCACTGAAGCTGAAAGAAATTTCTTATATCCATGCTGAGGGATACCCGGCGGCGGAAATGAAACACGGCCCCATCGCGCTCATCGATGAGAACATGCCGGTAGTATTCATCGCGCTGAAAGACTCGACCTACGATAAAGTGCTGAGTAACATTCAGGAAGTTCACGCTCGCAAGGGAAGGATTCTGGCGATTGCAAACAAAGCGGACGACAGGTTGAGCAGCCTTGCCGATCACATCATCGAGATTCCTGAGACGCTCGAAATATTGAGCCCGATACTTTCGGTTGTTCCGCTTCAACTATTGGCGTACCATATTGCCGTCAAGCGAGGCTGCAACGTTGACCAGCCGAGGAACTTGGCGAAGAGTGTTACGGTAGAATAGAAATCAAAATGGAAAACTGTTAAAGTGCTGGTGCAGACGTCGCAGAAGTGGAGGAGGAGAAGGCAGGAGCGGGCGGAAACTTGCGGCTTTCCGTCCAGATTTGGGTTGTCATATTTTTTTACTCTTCTAAATCGCAAGATTCAGATAAGTCTTCTAAAAATTCTGGTTTAACATACTGAACTATAGTTTCAATTTGTTTAACTTTTTCTCTAAGTTCAGAAAAGGAAATATATCTACAAATTTCAGATAATCTCGGAGTTAATCTTGAGAAAGTCGCTCGATTTATTTCAGTGATTACTTTTTCTCTCCTTTCATCCGGAGCTACAAGATAGAGTGGTATATTAACATTGGGTTGCATAGCAATTAAATCAGACATCCTCAAAAGTCCAGAATAAATTGATGTGGTACTTTCAATCTCAAAAGCAGCAATAAATGTGTTTTTTTGCAGCCAAAGAACATCAATCATTTCGATTGTACGATTTGTAATCTCATCAAATTGATTAGGTAATTCCGACTTGAGTCTTGGTATGTTAGCTATTTTTTTACCTTTATATTCTCGACCCCGATCATTTCTAGCAGCCCAAATATCAAAGCCCATATCACTGCCCAACTTAAGAAGCAGATATTGTACCTCAGTATGATCAGAATATGATTTTTTATCACCGACTTCTTTTTCCGCAATATCAGTCACGGGGATGGACACGGTGCCAATCTTAGATTTAAATCCTTTTGGACGATAACTTAATTTCCGTGGATCGACGGGGCGTTCAATCGGATTATCTTTTGCGTTCAGCAATGCCTTCAAGACTACCTCTCCATCTTCCATTGACCATTTTGCGGGGGATGACCGAAACGCCCCAGTCCAAGCGTGAGGACTTTTTAAATCTTTGAAAAAGGTTAATTGATCCCGAATTGTGTGGACAGGAATGGCAGTATCTGGTTTTAATGCAACGACGGTTTTTACTTTGAGCCTGGAAGGGAAATTTTCATCCTTCCAAATTATGCTGTCATCCTTGAAAGGTTCATCGATGACTTCTAGCATTCCAATAAACCTCGATACCCCGGTTAAATAGCAAATTAAATAATCCCCGATCTTTATTTTTTGTAGAATAGACCATCTCGATTCTCTAAATCCGGAAATATTTCCACCAGCTTTAAGGAATTCATCCCATGTTGCCCCAGTGAAAAGATCTAGCCAATAATTTCTTTTCATATCTTCATCCTAAAATAAAAAAACTAGCCTGCCATATATCCGCATAACATTCCGGCAGCGAGAATGTCATTTGCGTACCATCTTGATTTGTGCCACGACAAAATATAATTGGAGGTTCTCGAAGAAACAACCATCTCGTTCTTTCACAGATGATTATTGCGGCAGCTTGAACGGCGGGTTAGAATGCAGTTCGCGGCCGTGAGTAACGAGTCTGCTCATTGGCCTTGAGGCGGCTCCCATAGTTCGACCTTGTTTCCCTCTGGATCAATCACCCATGCAAACTTCCCATACTCGGATTCGTCGATCTTCTCGAGCACATTGCAGCCTTCTTCCTTCAAGGCCTTGACCAAGGCGTGGAGGTCTTCCACTCGGTAGTTGACCATGAAGGGAGCAGAGCTCGGAGCAAAGTGATTACTTTCTTGCGGATCGATTGACCAGGCAGTTGTGCCTGCAACCGGCTTGCCCTCGGCGTCGGTCCAATCGAAGGCGGCTCCGCCCCAGGCTTGGACATCGATTCCCAAGTGCCGCTTGTACCAAGCCTGCAGTGATGGAGCGTCTTTCGCCTTAAAGAAGATGCCGCCAATGCCAGTGACCCGTTTCATGTTTTCCTCCTTTGTATTATAAATGGATAAATATCTTTTTAGAATTGCCTTGCTTTACTTTTTTCACTTTCTTAAGCGGGCTTACGATAATTCATACTTGCCGCCTTCTTTTAATTCGACGTCCGCCTTTTGCGTCAACCATTTTGTCAAAAGTTTACTGTCGGCAAAATAATTGAATGCAGTATCAATCGAGCAATTCAAAATTGTTTTCACAGTGATAATGTTATCGTGTGCGTCGGTTGTCGTCATATGAGTATTTGTTTGTCGATACGATAATAAATTCAGAGATAAAAGGGAGATGACTGTTCTTTCAAAAGTTACTATTGTCATTTTAGATATTGCCCACGGATTCTTTAAACCAAAAATATATTGCTGTCTAACAAACCGGACCGACCGATTAGGCGATTGTGCATGTTCATGACTGTAACCATTTCCGAGCTTCAGTGAAAACACGAAATATTTCTACCTTCATTCCCTTTTCTTCAGAGAATACTGAACCCATACGCATTAGACCATAGATCAAATCATTTGGAGCAACCAAAGCGATACGATTATTGAAACGATTAGCGAGTGAGGCAAGAGAGCGTGCCATGGTTTTTACATCTTCTGAAGATCGAATATAAATACTTCGAGATTCGCTCAGATTAGCCAAAATGAACGGGTTGGCTGGACACTTAGAATCGTTAAGTGAGTTGAGAATGGTTGTACGAATATCGTCCATAGAATATTCACCAACCATTTCTATGACAACTATATTAGAATCGAACCTGTAGTTTACCGGCATTGGGCAATCACGTCTTCCCATTTTTTAAATCCCCATGTTGCTATCTTCCCGACTTGTGCCATCCTGTTACACGGTACAACACAACAGATATATTGGGGGTTCCCGTGGAAACTGACTTTGATGGTACTCTCAGGGTCCAATTCCCACGTTTGGAAGGAACATAAACCTATGGAAGCGATAGTTTGGCGGCTATGGATATTATGGCACATCTTTATATAAAATGTGCGATTTGCTGCAGCCTAACTATGCTTATGCTGCCAAGCATCCGCACAACATTCCGCACCATTTTTCAGCTTGCGGCTGAGTTGCAGATTATATAAAGTGTGGATTGAATGCTAAATCTTCCTAATGCCGAAGCTTTAGTGAAGGTACTTTGTTAGCAGATCCCAATAGTTTTTCTGCCAGCCCGCCGCAAGATGATGACGCCAATTCTCCGGAAACCCTGTGTGGTCAAACACCAGATGTGTTCCAGATCCTTGTGGCTTGAGTTCGAACTTCACTATCGAATAAACTCCTGCGGGCCAATCTGCAACGCGCCAGGCCTGAACGATTCGTTGGTTCGGTACCAATTCCACGTTTCTACCGACAATGTGCCCGTCGAACAAAGAGAATGCCCCTCCCTCCGCCCGATCTATCTTGGCCGACATAGCGGAGAACTGGCCTGATTGCGCTGAGAACTCGGAGAATTGTTTGGAGTTGAGCAATGCTTCGTACACCCGATTGGGACTTGCATTGAAATCAACTTCCTGATGAATAGTGACCGACTTGAGTGTAACGC
>JBAPNE010000006.1:0-2096 GCA_049278975.1 Candidatus Kryptoniota bacterium | reverse complement strand
CTTTGAAAGATATCACCAGCTTGTGCCAAGCGACGATAAAGCACTTCTTCATCTCGCAGAGTCTGCACTTAATGGAGAAAGTTTTCCCGAGGCGGTGAAATATTATCAGGAATACCTGGCAAAGTATCCTAACAATCTGCAGGCGAAGAAGAATCTCGCGGCTGCTTTTTTCTTTGTCAAGAAGCCGGTTGATTCTTATAACGTCTTCAAGACAATACCTGTTGATTCTCTCGATGCGAAAAGCCTGGTAAGGTACGGACAAGCAGCAAATGCCGTCCATGATACAACTGCAACTATAGATGCGTGGTCACGGGCAGTCAAGCTGGATACAACGCTTTCGCCCATCGAATACTTTTTATCCAACACGCTCTTTGCTGCAAAGAGGTACGACGAAGCGATTGTTCATTTTAGAAAACACCTCGCCATGACGCCGGATGATGCTGGCGCTGAGTTGAATATGGGCCTCTGCTACATTGTTTTGAAAGATTTTCCCAATTCAATCTTGGCATTTAAGAGAGTCACAGAACTAAAACCCGAATACTATCTTGGATACCGCTGGCTGGCACTTGCCTATGTTTACGCTGATTCAGCTGACCAAGCGACAGATACTTACCAGGCTATGATAAAGCTTGCTCTGGCAGATACCTTATCCGACCATTCACAGGAACTTAACGAAGCGTACCGTTCGATCGCTGCCTATCAATTAGCGAGCGGCGGCAAACTTCAAAAAGCAGAAAAGATTGATGAAGCTAAGAAGCACTACAATGAAGCTCTTTCCAGTCTTCAGACAGCCTTGAAATATGATTCCAAGAATGCGAGAACTCACGCTCTGCTTGCTGACGCTTATGCATTGCTCGGCAAGACTGAAGACGCGTGTAAGGAAATAAAAACTACGCTGAAGTTAGACCCGAAGAACGCGGAGATGCTGAAACTTCAAAAAGATCTTAGCTGCGAGTAATATGTTTGCTTTAACTAAGTTGTCCGAGTGATCGTTAACTGATAGTTTATGGCTGAAAGCGTTCAGGCGGACAACTCTTTTCTTTCATTAATTGAACTCACATAAAACTAAAAACATAATAATTGTTGGGAAGGAGTATCTATAGTGGAGTTAACACTAATTTTGACTATTAGCGTACTTTCACTTTTGTTTGCGGTGTACCTTGCGAGATACGTTTTAAAACAAGATCGTGGAACACCAGAAATGCAGAAGATCGGGGACGCTATTCGTAAGGGGGCCGAAGCGTTTCTGAAAAGGCAATATTCGACGATCGCATTTTTGAGTGTGCTTCTCGCCGCGATAATATTCATGCTGTATGCATTTGTTCGGAACCCAATGCCTAACGATCCTGTCGATCCTGTTCGTCTTGCATCCTATACGGCGCTGTCGTTTTTGCTGGGAGCACTGTGTTCAGGGATCGCCGGGTTCATCGGGATGTTCGTTTCTATAAGAGCGAATTCGAGAACGGCGAACGCTGCGCTTACTTCGCTTAATCGGGCGCTTCAGATTTCGATGCGTGGTGGTGCGGTCTCAGGATTGTTCGTGGTCTCTATGAGTTTACTTGGAGTGGGCGGACTATTTGCAACGTTGCAAGCTATCAGCATGCCGGTCGAAAAAATACCGTTTATGATTGTTGGGTTCGGATTTGGTGCATCATTCGTCGCATTATTCGCTCAGCTTGGCGGCGGAATTTATACAAAGGCTGCCGATGTGGGCGCGGACCTCGTCGGGAAAGTTGAAGCTGGAATTCCGGAAGATGATCCACGAAACCCCGCTGTGATTGCCGATCTTGTCGGCGACAACGTCGGCGATTGCGCCGGTCGTGGTGCGGACCTTTTTGAATCGACGGCCGCTGAGAATATTGGTGCAATGATCTTAGGAGTTGCGCTTTTCCATTTCTTTGGAATAAAAGGAATTATGTTCCCGCTGGTTGTTCGTGCTTTCGGATTAATTGCTTCCATCATTGGAGTGATATTCGTTCGCACAAGCGAAGAAGCAGATCCGATGAAGGCGCTGAACCGTGGCTATTACATAACATCGGTACTTGCGGCAGTTGGATTTTTCATTGGGTCACGATGGCTCTTAAACACCCCTGAAT
>JBAPNE010000005.1:0-16169 GCA_049278975.1 Candidatus Kryptoniota bacterium | reverse complement strand
CCCAACCACATTTTATGAAATAAGTTTGCGTGAAACGGGTTCTCAGTACCACACAGACCCGGGTGCTCTTCGTGATACAGCCGCAATTTACCAATTTGGAAATTATTACTTCACAGACGAAGCCCCTGTCGGATTCTGGCCCGACCCTTCCACCGCGATTGACGGAATGAGGGAGAGTGTGGGATTGAGCACCGGGCGCGATAGCAGCAAGCTTGCTGAATACAACGCGAAATTCGATTTGACGAGCCAGCTTGACGACCATAACCAGATTAAGACGGGGTTAGAGTTTGATTATACCGACAATGATGTCAACTACGCAACCTTCGATTCTTACTTGCCGACAGGCACATCGGCGTCGCATTGGCATACATTTCCTATTCGAGCATCTGTATATTTGCAGGACAAACTAGAGTTCGAAGGGATGATAGCGAACTTAGGTGTTAGAGTAGATGATTCCCATGCAGGCGGGGAATGGTACAGCATCAACGACCCATATTCTCTTATCTTTTCGGGGTCTGATCTATTAGGACTTGACACGGTTTCCAAGGCACCGACCAAGAACATTATTTATGTGGAGCCCAGATTAGGAGTGTCGTTCCCGGTAACGGTCGATTCAAAATTATATTTCAACTATGGACATTTCTACTCGATGCCCTCGCCGAATGACTTATATCTTATTCGTAGATTAACAGGTACAAACAACGTAAGTCTGGTTTCAGATCCGAATTCTCCCCTTCCGAGAACAATTGCCTACGAGTTGGGTTTTGAGCAAAGCGTGCTCGATCAATACTTGATTCACATCGCAGGCTACTACAAGGACGTATCTAACGAGCGTGGCTCGCCAGATGGTCTCTACGCAGGTACTACATATTTAAGCTCAGATTCAAAAGTCAATTATACGCTATACACGAGCAACTACTATGAGGATATCAGAGGTTTTGAGATCACGCTTTCGAAGAATAGAGGCGACTGGCTGCAAGGATTTATTAACTATACTTATATGGTTCAAAGTTACGGCAACTTTGGGTATAGGGAAGAGTTTCAAAGCCCGGCAGACCAACGACAGTACGATTTGTCGAATTACACAGACCTTTACCAGTCAAAACCTCTTCCGCAACCGTACGCAAGATTGAACTTAGATTTCTTCACCCCTAACTCCTTCGGTCCAAACTGGTCAGGAGTAAAGCCGCTTGCGGATTGGCATTTCAACCTTCTCGGCAATTGGCAAGCCGGGCAGTGGTTCACATGGGCTGGCGGCGGATCCATCCCCGGTGTACAGGACAACGTGCAGTGGGCAGATTACATTGACTTCGATCTCCGAATAAGTCGAGGCTTCCATTTTTATGGAGTCGATATGGAGCTATTAGCCGACATTTATAACATTTTTAATTTTAAATATATGTCTCCTTACTATGGCTTTTATGATGGCAATGATTTTAATGCTTATATGATGTCTCTGCACTTGCCGGCTTCTATTGCAGGTGATTCGACTAATCCAAAATTAGGATACATAAATACTCCCGGTAATGATAAACCGGGAGATTATCAGACAGCAAGCAAGCCTTACATCAATATGCCGAATCTTTGGCAGTTGGCTTTTCTTAATCCGAGAACGGTCTATTACGGAATTAGATTCACTTATGACATACCGTAAAAAATGAGGAAGAAATGAAATTAGAAATTGAAACGGGTCATCGCGCAAGAGTGATTATCAAAGAAGGAAGAAATCATCTTTGCGGGGAGATGTTGGACGAAGCAATCCCGTCGAATCATGTTAGACGTAACGGATTGTTTCTCTCACCTGCGTCGAGATCGCAGCTGCAAATACTTTTTGCGCAATCGCTTTGTGCCATGTTGTTTACACTAATCTTTTTAAGCGCCCCGGCCTCTGCTCAGTTCGCAACAAAGTGGATGGATATAGGTTCGTTTCAAACCTGGTTCATGAACGGCGGGAGCGAGTATGAAGAAGGAAGAATTTTGCAGCAACAAGACGGCGATCGCTGGCCTGCGATCTACCCTATTGAGGATATGGAAGCGGCAAAGGGACTATGGATCGGAGTTAGAAACTGGAAAGACGCTACGGGTACCGTGTGGCCATATAAGGTCATCCATTTCGGTCCACGGTATGACGGCGATGCATCAGAGTTCGTTCCTTTGACATTTACAACGACGGATCGAATTGCTCTTCCTCAAGTTATTGTGGATGGGAGCCCATCTTATAATATTCCGCCCGATGTTGATAATACAGATCCGACTCTGAACGAAGACAGGTTGATTTATGACAGCGTGAACACAGCGATTGGCTTAACGATGGTTAGAAAAATCATTGGGTTCAGCCAGCAGTACCATGATAATTATGTTATCTACGACTATACATTTACCAATACAGGAAACACTGGTTCTGGCACGACCGCTGCGCTGTCGAATCAAACGCTTGACAGCATACGTGTTTTCCTGCAGTTTCGATATGCCGTTTGCCAGGAGATAGGTTATGTAATCGGCGGCAACTCTGAAAGGTGGGGGATTGGATGTGATAGTGACACTCGTGGTGACGCACTAAATCCCGCGTCCACTTTTTTTGGATCGGTTGTTCGCACGGAAGAACCACCAAACAAGGACGATGATATCAGGGCACAGTATTCATGGCTTGGTAATTTCAATAACCCATCGTATGGAAGTTTTTCATTTTCCGGAATGCCAGGGCTTGGTGTTCCGGGAGCGCCGCCGAGTGATGACATCGGAGGACCTATTTGGTCGCCGGGTTCAGGCACACCGGGAGCAACGGGACCGGCGGCAAATGATACAATGGGAAGATTGGGCGGCGCTCAGTTCATCGGGTTTGCGACAATCCACGCCGACAAGTCCGCTACTGATACGACGGACGATGTGAGCGAGCCGACCACAACAGCTTATGTGAGCTCAGATGACCCTTTGAATTCGCAGAATAGTCAGTTTAATAGTACGAAGATGCAGTCAGAATATACCTTGATGTCAGTCGGCCATGGTGTTGGTTGGATAGCGAGCCAAGTAAATTGGAGTGGTGAGCGTCTTGCGGACAAGGCTGGTTTAGGTGGCGACCCATCATTCGGCACGAGCGGCGGGATGGCTGTCGCATCTGGGTATGGACCATACAATCTTGGCCCTGGGCAGAGTTTCCACATTGTTATAGCTGAAGCGGCGGCAGGACTCAGCCGAGAAGCATGTATAAGAATCGGACACGAATTCAAGTGGGGAGAAATAACCGCAGCCCAGAAGGATGATTCAGTTTATACGGGGCGAGATTCTTTATTCCAGACGTTTAGAAGGGCGATTGCAAACTATCATTCGGGGTACAATATTCCACAACCCCCGCAGCCGCCTTCGGTATTCACTGTCACTTCGGGAGGAGATAAAATTTCATTATCATGGACACCTCCGAATGATCCCAAGGTAAAAGGGTTCAGAATCTATAGAGCCGAAGGGTTGTATGACAGTACATACACGTTACTCTATCAGTGCGATCCGAGTGTTAAGAGTTACAATGACACCTCTGCAATCCGCGGGATAGATTATTACTATTATGTCACATCCTTAGGAGATGCTGCCGACAACAATGGTTCAGGGAATACGCCTGCCGGTGCACTTGAAAGCAGCAGATACTACACGCAGACGTATGATCCTGGAAAATTATTGAGACCGGGAGTCACTCATATGGATAGCATCAGAGTAGTTCCGAACCCCTTCAACCTTGCTTCTAACCCGAATACGCTTCGTTACGTTGGTGAGCCGAATCAGATAGGCTTCTTAAACATACCTCCCGAGTGTACCATAAAGATATACACCGAGCTTGGACAACTGATCAAGACCATCCAGCACACCAACGGGAGTGGTGACGAGTATTGGGACTGTACAACGTCTTCCGACCAGATTGTCGTAAGTGGAATATATATAGTTGTGTTCCAGACCCCAAGCGGTCAGACCTCAATGAGAAAATTCGTAGTCATTAGGTGACGCATATGAAAAGAGGAACTATAATGAGCAAGACACGATTTCTTATCCTCTCGGCTGCCCGGAGGATTGCTTCGCTGATGATTTTGCAACTCTCTATAGCTGCTGTTGCATTCGGTCAGCAAAAGTTGGCACAATCAGGTATGGACTTCCTAAATGTTGCTACCGATCCGCGAGCTGAGGCCATCGGGGAAGCGGTAACATCTCTGGACGGGAATTCAACATCGATGTTCTTTAATGCTGCCGGGATGGCTAGGATTGAAAACGTGGCAGCAATTTCAGTAGGACAAGTGGATTGGATCGCAGACATCAAACATTTTTACGCAAGCGCGGCATTTAGCCCGTTCAACGGAGAATATGGCGTTATCGGTCTCAATTTTAGATCCGTGAACTACGGTGATTTGCAGGAAACAATTCTCGCGAACAATGCGCAGGGATTCCTCGATGTCGGGACATTCTCGCCGACTGCATACTCTGCAGGCATCGGTTACGCCAAAGCTTTGAGTGATAAGTTCGCTGTGGGTGGAGATATAAATTATGTGGACCAGGATCTCGGTCAGAGCATAACCGACATCAATAGTGATGGGAGTTATGTTCAGAAGGAAGAGAAGCAAAACGTCGTTGCATTTGATTTCGGCATGATATACAAAACCGGGTACAAAAGCCTGGCGTTCGGCATGGACGTAAGAAATTTTTCCCGTGAACTTAAATACGAACAGGAGAGTTTCGATCTCCCACTCATTTTCAACCTTGGGATTTCAATGAATCTTTTGGATATGTGGGGCATCGATAACAAAACACAATCTTTGCTAATAGCTGTTGATGCCACACATCCGAGAGATTATCCCGAACAGGTTAATGTAGGTGCTGAATATACTTTCTTGCAGATTATATCGTTGCGCGGTGGTTACATGTTTAATAATGACGTGTACGGCGTTACTGCCGGAGTGGGTGTACATGAAAAGATCGGTGGTGTCGAACTCGGTATCGATTATTCGTGGACTCCTTTCACAGGTGGTTTTTCGGACGTGCAAAGATTTTCATTTGACGTTGCCTATTGAGGTGAAAGATGATGAAGCCATTATTTGCGACTAACTTAAATTTGATGATGTTCGAAAAGAAAGAAATTGTCTTCGCGAGGGAAACAAAATGAAAAACATTTTTGAAAGTTTAGCAGGATTCACCGCGGTCGTTATTTCTATCGCTGTCTCATTGACAATAAATGGCTGCACCAAAGTAAATGCACCAAGTCTGTATGATCCGAATTTTAAGAGTTTGCCACAGCCAGTTGTGGATAGTTTATCTCCGGCCGGCAGTGCACTTGCAGGAGTAGATACCATTACGATCTATGGAAAATACTTCTCAGCGAATAGGGACAGCGACGGGATATATTTTAATTCGACACTGCTTTACAACACTTCAATTATCAGTGCGTCTCAGAGCCAATTAGTAGTGAAGGCACCGGCACTTTCCGGTGACAGCATACAAGTCAGAGTTTATGTAATCGGCGCAGTGGATTTCAGCTCAACAGTGACTTACGAACTAATAGCCGCAATCAGCCCCTTCAGCACACTGGCGTCCGGCGAGGCTGCGTATGGCCTCTGTACGGGAACGGACGCAAATCTTTATGCGTCACTTTCTAATGCTAATCTTAGCGGCACTAAGGATGAAGGGATATTCAAAATAGACACAACAACTGGCTCTCGCACTTCTTACGCCTCTCCTACGTCTGGGAATGTGGATTGGGGAGCTATCAAGTTCGGTCCGGGCGGATATATTTATGCCGTCAAAGGCAATAGGGCAGTCTATAGAATTCCACAGGGCGGTTCAGGAGCGATTTGGGCATCGGCTTCTTCAGGCACCTTCTCCGATTTGGATTTCGACCAGAACGGGAATCTGTGGGTCGCTGGTACGAATAATATTTACAGAATAGCGCAAGACGCTACAATCAAGACTTTCCCTTTTGCGGGCGCGATTCATGCGGTAAGGTATTTCAACGGCAATCTCTATTTTGCGGCAAATGTCGGAAGCTCACCAAGCCAGGTCTTTAGATCGCCACTCGTGAATGATTCGCTCGGGACTCCGGAGGCCTATTTCAATCTCTCTAGTGATCCAACCGGAGGTAACACGATTTGGGCAATTACTTTTTCTGCCGATGGCGATATGTATGCCGGGACAGATTCCTCAGATTATTTGATAGTTATTCATCCAAGCGGCATAGCTGAACGACCATATTCATTATACGCGGCGAGCGGCGTGTTGAATTCACCCTGCAGAGCATTTGCCTGGATCGGGACTAATCTTTATACGAGCACGACAGCCGGCGGACTTTTGAAAATTACGGCAAGGAAACAAGGTGCTCCATATTATGGTATTCAATAACACGTATGATTGTCCGAAAAATCTGTAACTCGTCGTCATTCTTGCAAGTTCCAATGGAGAGTCTATTCATCTTCAAAAACAAGATTCCGGATAAAAGCATTTGAGAAGTGACATTAATTTCTTTTCGGTCAAGCACGTTTCAAATAAGGAGGTGATCTCGGTAAACTGTTTGTTTCGCGTAAAGTGCGCTCTTAGATGACGCACAGATAAACATTTTCAAACAAATTACTCCTAGGAGGGAAGTTACGATGTTAAGAAAGCTTATTCTACCAGTTGCAATGCTGGCGGCTATATTCGCTTGTTCAGCAAATGCACAGAACTGGAAATTCACCAAAGTGTTCCCAGACAGCACGTTTGCTAACCCGGCAGGCACTGGGATTAACAATGCCGTTACCGTAGATGGGACGGGAAGAGTATGGATAGGATCCAGCGGCACGGTTGACAGTCTTCCTCAAACGGGTGGAACGTATTTGCATGTGGGTGCCGTATGGGTTTTCAATCCTGACGGCTCTCAGGCTTCGTTCTCGCCCATCGAGGTCTTTAAGGGAAGTTGGGCAACCGGAAGTGATTCCGTTAGTAGTGGTACTGCTTATGGATTGGAGACCGGCCCGGACGGGAATATCTATGTAGAAAAACCAAGCAGCTACATTTACGAACTCAGCTATAAAGATGGATCAGGATTGGCAAAAGCTGTCTATCCTATTCCCGGTTATTCCTCTTCTCTTGCTGATCTTGCAATAGATGCTGCCGGAGAAGTTTTCCTGGTACCTGTCATAGGTGGACCTGGACCAGTGGCGCTTTCGGCAGATCTTAGTTCGGTTATAGCGACTATAGATACCTCTGCTTATGGCGGTGTCGCCAGAAGCATTGGGGTTACAGCCGATGGTAATGACGTATTTGTGCCATATTTCGCAGGTATCCCTGCAGGCCCTGTGGTCTTTCATTACCACAGCGACAACGGAACGCTCGGCACTTATGCGTTCGCGGACACACTTTTCAAAGGAATGTCGGTTGAATCCATGGCATGGGATCCGAAGACAGGATACTTCTGGTGCGGCTCCGGTGGTCCCACCAGAGATCCATCGCTTCCGCCATGGAGTCCGCTTACCTGGTACGCATTTGACATGACAACGCCCTCCGCTCCAGTGCTCAAAGACAGTCTTACATGGGCCGGACCTTCCACAGGTGAATTTGGTGACATAGACGAGCGAGGTATCGCCTTCAGCCCAACGGGTGACACTGTTTACGTATCCGTCTTCGCCGGAGGCGGTGGTGACACTACCGGCGTTTCACACTACAATGACGTGGAAATGTTCGTGAACACCACCGGTACTGCAGTAAAAACCAATCCGCAGGTTGCTTTAAGTTATTCTCTGTCGCAGAACTATCCGAACCCGTTCAACCCAACAACGAAGATTGACTACACGTTAAAGAGCAATGTCAAAGTCACTCTAAAAGTATACGATGTCCTCGGAAGAGAAGTGGCAACATTAGTGGACGGCGTTCAGCAGTCTGCTGGACAACATTATGCAACATTCAATGGTAACGACCTAGCATCCGGCGTTTATATGTATTCGCTCACAACGTCAGATGGTTTCAAGATGGTCAAAAAGATGGTCTTAATGAAGTAAGCATCCCATCTCCTTGAATATCCCCCTCTCTATTCCATAGAGAGGGGGACGAGGAGGTGAATTGACATCGGCTTTCTCTTCTGCGTAGGAAATGGGAAGGTACACGATGCGAGGTCCATTCGGATTCAATAAGGAATCAGGGATAGATGTATAAGAAGGGGGCATGGTACGATAAGAAATTTAAACGGAGAGCGAAACATGGAATATTTTTTTCGTGGTTTGATTTTCTTTCAAATCATTTATGCAGGCATTTCGTTAACTCAGCTTTCCAGTCTATCCAAATGTGAACTGTGGAATGTGTGGATAATGACCGCGACGAGTATAGGTCATTTCACATGTCTAAGATAAGTTTAGTATGACCAAGCGGAATGAAATTAAGGAGTCGGCGACCATGAAAAAAATAGCGAGGCTCAGCTTGATCGGAGGCATGATGTTCCTGCTATTGGGTAATAAAGTTCCTGCACAGGTCAAACAAGGGAGCGCGAAACAGATCAAAGTCTATGTAAACAGCTTTTACGGATTCAAAGTCCAGTATGAGGGTACATTATCTGTACGTGGCAAAGATGAATATGTGATTAAGTCGCCGGTGCAGGCAGACGCAAAGAGTGGAGAAAATTATACGCGCATTTTTTTGAGCCAGCGGCCATTCGTCTATTTGCCGGGAACATATGGTGGACGATACTTTTTTAATGATAGCAAAACTGGAGGTGTGCTCTCTGACTATATTCACTCCGACTCTGTAAGCATTAATGGGCTAACATTCGCGCGAGATTACTGGGCGGTATATGCCGGAATGGGACAGTGGGAGACCGTCATTAATTGTTACGTATTCCATGATGGCCAGTATTACATAATATCATTGGGACACAACTTCCTAGCCGGTATGCCGGGCGAAATAGTGAACGGCAACAGAACTACGAAGCAACAAATGCGGGCTAATTTGATAGACGCGCTGCGTGATACGACTAATGATTATGTCAAAAGTTTCAATCAAATCCTCGATTCGTTTTCAATTACGAAGTAGCTCTTCGAGAAATTACGGAGAGATTTAGAATGAGATCGATACGCACTTTTATTTTGTTCCTGATTTTCTTAGCAACGATTAGTCTTCCGGCTTATGCCTCTATACCCACCACCGCCAAGGGAATGTGGATTTGGCAAACTTGGCTTTACGAAAATGGGAACTTAGATTCAATCATTTCAAGGTTGAAAGCAACGGACGTTAGCTGGGTTGCTGTAAAGTTAGGTGATAGCAACAGTCCCTGGAATAGTCCGGGACACGATTTTTACACTTGGGTTTTGGGTTACGGCGGGCTTGACAGTGTAATCATTAAATTTCACGATAACGGGATAAAATTCTTTGGCTGGCAATACGTGTATGGCGCCAGCCAGTATAGTGGCACCGGTACTACGGCAACTGAAGCAGATGTTTCAAACGAAATACTCGACTTGCCCGGTATAGATGGTTTTATCATCGATGCGGAAATTGAGTTTGAAGTGCACGGCATGGATACAGTTGCGGCTCTGTACCTCGACAGCATCAGAGCGGTTCACCCAAACAGCTTTGTAGCGCTGACATCATTTGCGAGAGTCACCGGTCAACCGATGCCATGGACTGTTTTTTTTGCAAGCTGCGATGTAAACATGCCGCAAGCATATTGGGCTCTCAGACCCACCTCGGTTTCACAGGAATTCAGTGCAATGAGGAGCGACTTTGAATCATGGGAACAGATTTGGATAAATCAAGGATACATCAGTTCCATCAAACCAATTGTGCCTATCGGTTGCGAAGATGGTGAGGGCGATGGATACCAGGAGCATTATGGCGACATTCAACAATTCTGCAGCTTATCTCAAGGCGTCGGTTATGTCGGCGTCAGCCTTTGGGAATATGCGGACATGGACTCCATGAACTGGAGTGATTATGCCGCCAGCTGGGCAAACAGCCCGCCAACAGCTCCTCAGGCTGTGATTTCAATGCCGTTAACGGCCGAGAATGTACCTGCCTATGATAGTATAAAAGTAAACTTCAACACTCCGATGAATGCAGCAAGCGTACTTACGGCTTTCGGCATAAATCCACCGGTGAAAGGGAAGCTGACTCTGAATCCGGATTTTACTCAGTGGACATTCGTTCCTGATACACTACTTCCTTGGTCAACGCAATACACGGTAAGTATAGACAGCTCAGCCGCCTCTCTACTTGGAATACATTTGACACCTCCATATCTGTTTGAGTTTACAACAGTCACGATAGATACAACACCTCCGTTGCCGCTCACGGTCTCGCCGCAAAACGGCAGCACATCCGTCTCGCACGCATACTTTGAGTTTATCTTGAACGAACCGATTAACTATAATTCATTTGTGTCACACCTGACGTTTGCTGATTCTACCGGCAAGAAAGCGTCTCTCGCAAGAGATTTATTTCAAATAACACCGAACAACCTTACACTGATATCTTTTCGGTCAGCGTTGGCTCTGACGCCGGGGATGAAATACACTGCTGCCATTTCGCCCGGAGTGGTTGACTATTACGGGAATCCGACCAGGACAACTTACTCAACCACATTTACGATTGATGCATCTGAAGCTACGGGTGGTTCTATCTTAGAAAGCTTTGAGTCATCTTCAAACTCGTGGGTGCTCGCCCCGATTAACCATGGTACAATTGGAGTTGACACGACCATGACAAGTTTCGCGATTCAAACCGGGAAAAAATATGATGGTAATGAAGCGGGTGGTTTGCAATACGCGTTCGATACAACGAATGACAATGCCATTTGTGAAGTTGAAAATACTCAAGGATTTGACATCAGCAGTTCGGGTTCGGTCGGGATGTGGGTCTTCGGAGACAACAGCGGAAATGAGCTTGATTTTGTCTTCGGTTCTTCACAACAAAAGATAGTTCCAGTTGACACGATAGAATGGTACGGCTGGAAATTTATCGGCATGTGGCGCAACAAATCAGATTCCTCAATCAATACACTCAAAGGTTTTGCAGTGAGGCGTTTGCAAGCAGCACTGCTCAGCGAAGGCGCTCTCTATGTTGATGATATACAAATAAATGGAAAGGTCACGGGCTTGCAAAGCCCTGTTGGTGGAATTCCTTTTTCGTTTCAGCTTTTCCAGAATTATCCGAACCCGTTTAATCCAACCACAGTGATTAGATATCAGGTTTCGACGGTTAGCCATGCTACTTTGAAAGTTTACGATATACTCGGAAGGGAAGTAAAAACGTTGGTGAATGGAATTGAAAGTCCCGGAAGATACCAAGTTGAATTCGATGGCTCACGTCTTTCGAGTGGTGTCTATTTCTATCGCCTCACTGGCGGCAATTTCACTGACACGAAGAAATTAGTTCTGATAAAATAGATGTAAATTTTGCAATACTAACTAAGCGAAAAGAGGATAAATCAAATGCCCCATTTTGAATTTCATGTCATGAGTTTCGGATTCAGACCTTTGCACTCCGCAATCCGAAAACGCCGATTAACAATCATTTGTTTTATGCTGGCATTTTTTTCAACAGCTCAGATATGTCATTCACAAACAAAATCATACTCAGATGCACTCCTATTAGAGAATGAGGGAAAATTTAAAGCGGCGGTTTCACTTCTTGAAAAAGCGCTTACGGAAAATCCAGACTCAATTTCTGCCGACGAAAAAGGCAAGATTCTTTTTCAGATAGAAAGAATGAGGCGCATTCGAATTGATTACTCATTGACAGCCGATGAACTATATGCGCAGCTTGAGCATAGTATCAAAAACATTTCAAGAATAGAGTTTGACCGATGGGTAAAGGATGGAAAATTCGATGCAAAGATTATCGACGACACTCTCCGATTCGTTGGCACGAGCAGGAGCAATTTATTTTTTCGCAATGAAGATATCGTCTCAAGAAGGGTCCCGTCTACGGATGAAAGCAAATTTCACGAAGCGCTGTTCAATAATTGCATTGCAATAGAAAAAGCGTCAGACAGCTTAGGGAAGCCCTACGTGCTGCCGAAAGATTTTAGAATGGAAATGTCTATAGCTGCCGATACCGGCGCCGCAAAACCGGGCGAGGTTGTGAAAGCATGGCTGCCGATTCCGAGAAGGTTTCCGTTTCAAACAAATTTCGAGATGGTCTCATCATCGAGCAAGCCGGTTAATATTTCTCCGCCGGAAAGTTCGATCCGCTCGATTTATATAGAACAGCCGGCAGACTCGAACGGAGGCGCGAAGTTTACGATCGGATACACATATAGAACTTTCGGTGTACGTTTTAATCTCGATAAAAAAAATATTGCACCATACAACAAGAGCGACAGCACCTACACAAAATTTAGAGGTGAAGCACCAAACATAATTTTTACTGACAAAATCAAGAAGTTGTCCAACGAAATTATCGGCAAAGAGAGTAACACCCTTTTGAAAGCGAAGAAAATTTACGATTGGATTTCACGAAACGTCAAATACAGCTTTGCCAGAGAATACTCGACGATAAATAACATCAGCGACTATTGTTTGACGAAGGAATACGGCGACTGCGGACAGGAAGCGATGCTTTTTATCACTCTCTGCCGTTACAACGGCATTCCCGCAAGGTGGCAATCAGGGTGGTTCACTTTTCCAAATGCCAAGGACATTCACGATTGGACGGAAATTTATCTTCTTCCGTATGGTTGGGTTCCTGTCGATCCTTATATGGGCATTGCTTCTTATAGGTATATGATGGATCTCTCCACGAAACAGAGGAAGCTGGTACACGATTTTTATTTTGGTTGCCTAGATCAGTATCGCATGTCAGCAAATTCCGACAATAACCAGACACTTGTGCCGCCGAAGAACTATTTTCGATCTGATAACGTAGATTTCCAGAGGGGAGAGCTTGAAACCGATGAGCATAATATTTATTTCGACAAGTCTAATTATAGTCTCGATGTTCAAGAGATCACTAATCAAACAGGTGGTAAATAGTATGAATCAAACGATTGTTTCGCATCCACTCCTTACTGCTTGCTATGATTAGCGACTCATGAAAACTATTCTTTTATTTTTCACGATATTATTTGCCATTAGAGCTTTCGCTCAAAGTCCTACTGAGTGTCAGCAGTATTTCGAATCTGCCTCTGCGGAATTTAATGTCCCGGTTTCGATTCTTGAAGCGCTTGGCTACATCGAAACGCATTGGACACAAATATCAGACCGCGGCGTGATGGGACTCCGCGATGACAGCCGGTTCTCGTATTCTCTCGACAGCGCCGCAAAGCTAATCGGTTTTCCGACAGATTCATTACTGAACGATCCTTATCAAAACATCAGAGGCGCCGCTGCCCTTCTCGCAGAATACAGAGACCAGGCAAACAAAGATTCAACGCTTGTAACTGCCGATCTGTCATCGTGGTCGGGAGTAATTGCACGGTACAGCGGGATTCCGCAAAGTGAAATAGCTCTGGAGTTTGCCTATCATACGCTCCTGCATGTACAGTCTGGTGTCGATACAAACGGGATCGTCATCCAGCCCCAAACTATTGATCTGAGTAATTTTTCTGATTCCGTAAAGGCAACAGCTTTCATAAAACCGGGGGATACTATTCCCAGCCCGGTATGGGTCGGAAGCCCCAATTATAATTCGCGCGGCGGGGCACCGATAGTTTTCGTAATCATCCATGATACTGAAGAACAGTTTGATTACGCGCATTCATTGTTTGAAAATGTCAGCGACCAGGCCAGCGCTCAATACCTTGTGCGAAGCCAGGACGGCTATGTCGACCAGTTTGTTCAGGACAGCGATAGGGCGTGGGCGGTGGTATGTTGGAACTCGATAACGCTTAATATAGAGCACGAAGGGTTTGTCTCCACCCCTTCGTTTTATACAGAGGCTGAGTACGAGTCATCGGCAAGATTGACGGCGTCCTTGTGCGAAAAATATATTATACCCGAAGACTCGCTTCATATCTTCGGCCATGATGCATGGACATATCCATGGTTTAGTCTTATTCCATTTCCACTTTACATACAATGGGTCGGTACAGGCTACGCAACCTGTAACAATCATACCGATCCCGGACAGTACTGGAATTGGCATCACTACTTCGACCTGATTCATTCCTTCGACACGACGCAGCCACAAATTGTCGGCTCAACTCCGACAATGAATGATGCCAGCGTACCAGCCTATTCGAATGTGGTGATAAATTTCAGTAAACCAATGGAACCATTCTCGACGGATTCCGGATTTAGCATAACACCTAATGTACTAGGTCATCTGTCTTTCAATCCAAGCCAGACGCAGTTAACCTTTCATCCAGATACGCTTTTACCATGGTCAACTACTTTTACTGTAAGGGTGAGCCCGCCGTCAAAAGGGTCCAACCTGCAGCCGGTTGCAGCACCATATGTAGTTCAATTCACGACGGTTTCCATGGATACTTCTGGGCCGCTGCTGCTCGCTATATCCCCGCGAGATGGTGGTACATCTATTCCGAAGGCATATATCGAATTTGTTATGGATGAACCTGTCGATTATAATTCATTTGCGAGCCGAATTTCACTCGTCGACTCGATTGGAAACAAGCTTTCATTGTCAAAGGATCAATTTCAGATCACTTCTAATAATCTGAATCTTATCGCCGTGCGCTCGATAATCAGTTTGACCCCTGGAATGAAATACACCGCAGCAATTGCTCCCGGACTTACCGACTACTATGGAATTCTGAGCAAAGCGGCTTACTCGACCACATTTACTATTGACACAGCATCATCCGCTGGCTCAATCATCGAAGACTTTGAGTCCGGTCTTGGCAATTGGCAGCAGCCTTCCGCAAGCCCCACAACATTCGGCGTTGACACGTCGTTGTCAAAATTCGGAATAGCTTCTAAAGCTTATGATGGTAACAATGCGGGGCTTTTGATTTATGAATTTGATTCTTCCAAAGCTATCTGTGCCGAGGAAAGCCGTCAAGGCTTCAACATCTCCGGAGCATCCTCAGTTGGGATTTGGGTTTTCGGAGATGACAGCCGCAACGAACTGGCTTTCATCTTCGGCTCATCGCCGGAAAATCTTGTTCCTGTTGACACGATCGACTGGTACGGCTGGAAATTTATCGGCATGTGGCGCAACCAATCCGACGCATCAACGGATCTTCTCAAAGGTTTCGCAATTAGACGCCTGCAGTCTGCTCTTTTAGACAGCGGTGGAATTTATATCGACGATATTCAGGTAAATGGGAAAGTAACGGCGCTTCATAGCGGCACCATGGTACAGCCGGCCTCATTTGAGCTTCTTCAAAATTACCCGAATCCGTTCAATCCGAGTACGAATATCAGCTATCGAATTTCAGCCCAAAGCTATGTTATACTGGATGTTTACGATGCTCTCGGCAGGGAAGTTTCGTCACTCGTTAACGGAGAACGAAATGCAGGAAGTTATTCCGTGAACTTTGACGCGAGCAAATTGCCGAGCGGGATCTACTTCTACCGCATAATTGCGGGTAGCTACCTGGCAGTTAAGAAAATGGTCTTGGTGAGGTGAGGGCATTACTGAGATGCAACCCTCCCAAATGAATTTTGTGATAATTAAAAATTAAGATATTTTTCGAATGACAGCACAAGAACAATATTTTCTCGGCTTCGATGGAGGAGCAACAAAGATCAGCGCAGTTACCCTAAATTTGGAAAAGGAGGTGGTGGCTGAAGAAGTTGGAAAGCCAGCAAACTTTCAAATCATGGGGATTGAGCAAGCTTCAATAAATATTCTCGAGGTCACAGAATCCATCCTCGGGAAGTTAAATGCCGACTTTTCTCAGGTCAAAGCGATGTATCTCGGATTAGCCGGGACGGGTAGGAAGAGCGACGCGGAAAAAATGCTCAATGGTTTTGTGAATCTTCTTGTTGTGAAAAAATATCCGGTTCCGAAAATTCAGGTTGGCAGCGACGCAATCGCCGCTCTTGAAGGGGCTTTCGGTGGGAAGGCAGGAATGATTTTTATTGGAGGAACAGGCTCAATTTTATTCGCAAAAGAAGCTGACGGAGAAATGCAACGCGTCGGCGGCTGGGGAAGATTCATCGGTGATGAAGGAAGCGGTTACGCGCTTGGAAGGTCGTGCTTGACGGCAATCGCCAAAGAATTTGATGGCAGAGGCAAGAAAACCAATTTGACGCATCTTTTGGGAGACAAAAAAA
>JBAPNE010000004.1:0-3960 GCA_049278975.1 Candidatus Kryptoniota bacterium | reverse complement strand
CCTAGGAATCATAGGCAGCTTCACTCTTGGAGTCGCCGGACTCGGAGTTGCGAACATAATGTTCATCGTGGTCAAGGAACGGGTAAAAGAAATCGGCGTCAAGCGCGCGGTCGGAGCAAGGAAGACGACGATACTGCTCCAGTTCTTCGCGGAAACTTTCATGATCATCGGATTCGGCGCGGCTATCGGATTTACTATCGGCTATGGAATCGTTACGGTGCTCCACTATGCTCCGATCGAGGATTATGTCGGGACTCCGGAGATGTCGGCACCGGTTGTCATCGCAACGGTCGGCATCCTGGCTGCAATTGGACTGCTCGCGGGGATGATGCCCGCCCGGCGCGCCGCGAACCTGGACGTGGTGGACTGCCTGAGAGATTAAAGAGCGGCAGGATCGAAATGTTTGCAGAACTTATAAAGGAATTTCTCATCGACATGAATAGCCACAG
Organism: Candidatus Kryptoniota bacterium; assembly: GCA_049278975.1. Lineage (GTDB taxonomy): Bacteria > Bacteroidota > Ignavibacteria > Kryptoniales > JAKASW01 > JAKASW01. The sequence continues at coordinate 3,511 of JBAPNE010000004.1, read as the reverse complement.
GATGCGCGCGATCCTGACGCTTATCGCAATCACATGGGGTACGATGTCGGTCGTCCTGCTCCTTGCATTCGGATCCGGATTCGGCGCGGCAATGAGATCGGGAATGGTTAACGCGTTCAACCGCGTCATAATAGTTTACAGCGGCCAAACCGGAAAAGTATTCGAGGGACTGCCGAAAGGCCGCACGATCAATCTCGAAGAACGCGACGTCGATCTATTGACGAAGGCCGTGCCGAATATAATCATGGCAAGCCCGCAGTACAGGAAGAGCGTCGAGCTGGCATACGGCAAGACGAGATTGACGACCGAATGCGAAGGCGCCAACCATGACTTCGAGAACATGCGCGCGATGTATCCGCAAAGCGGCGGGCGGTTTATCGATCAAAACGACGTACAATACCAGAAGCGAAGCCTCTTCCTCGGAGACGATATTATCAAAGATCTCTTCAAAGGAGAAAACCCCATCGGCAAAGTTGTCCTGCTCGACAATGTTCCGTTTACGGTCGTAGGTATAATGGAAAAGAAACTGCAGACTTCAATGAACAACGGCCCCGACTCGCGGCGTGCCATAATACCGTATTCCACATTCAGAATGATTTACGGATATCAATACGTAAACTCAATCCTGTTGAAGCCCGGCGCGCCGAACATGGAAGACCAGATGAAGACGGAAATCTACAGGGTTCTCGGCTCAAAGTACCGGTTCGACCCGACGGATGAACGCGCGGTCAATGTTTTCGACACAGTAATAATCGACGGCATCATCCAAAAGATAACTCTCGGCATGTCAATCTTTTTGGGCGTGATTGGATTTTTCACGTTAATGATCGCAGGCGTCGGCGTTGCAAACGTGATGTACGTCGTGGTCAAGGAGCGCACGAGAGAAATCGGAATAAAGATAGCGGTGGGAGCAAAGAGAGTTTATATCCTGTCGCAGTTCGTGTTCGAGACGCTCTTCATTTCCTTGACGGGCGGAACGTTCGGTCTTTTACTTTCGTGGGGAATCGTTTCCGCCATGGGTCTCCTCGACACCAGCAGCGGCCCGATGCGGTTTCTCGGCAGGCCGATATTGTCGGTGGGCATCATGCTCTTCACCGTGATTGTGCTGACTGCAATAGGGTTATTCGCGGGTGTCTTCCCTGCGCGCCGCGCCGCGAGCGTCGATCCGGTAGAATCGCTCCGGTACGAATAATCATCAGCGCCGTTCAGACTTTATGATGCTCGCCATGTTCATGGTGATGGTTCAGGGTCCTCTTGCGCGCGTTAACAACCTTCATAGTAATGACCGAAGTTACGTTGCTTTTCCCAATGGAGCCTATTAACTTTTTACAGAAAAGGAGTTTGAATGGCATCCGGGAACATCGTTTTATCAAAAGATCAATTGGCTAAGATTATTGAGGCGTACAAAACCATTCAGGATTTTCTGTCATCTGCTCTTTCAGCAGATGAAATCTATTCAGAAGATTTCTTGAGAGGTCTTAAAGAGTCTGATGAAGATGTATTGAAAAAGAAGTTTGCTGAAGTACGCTCATTCGATGACTTCGTCAAGTAGAAAAGCCCTTTTTCGTACAACTCGTTTTTCGCGAGATCTTAAATCTTTGCCGGATCATGTGAAGAGCGAAGCATTCAGGACGGCGCAAAAATTGTGTGACGATATATTCCAGCAGGAATTGAATGTTCGGCCTTTGACGGGCCTGAAGGGATATTACAGAGTCGCCGTTGCAAAGGAATACAGACTGATCTTCTCGTATGACGAGAAGGCAATTTACCTTCGACGAATTGGCCACCGAAAGGATATTTATCGTAACCTTGAAATCTAATCGAGAAACCTTGTCAAGCTTTTTTCAATCTTGCGAAGGTTGACAGCGAAATCAGTTATTCATATGATGGTGGTTGCCATGTTCATGGTGATGGTGAGCAGTTGGAGCAGTGGTGACCGGCAGTTTCCCTTCTGCTGCTAACTTCACTGCTTCAGCCACTGGAATACCCGAAGCGATGCAGACCTCGACTTCAAATTTCTCAGCCACCTGAAACGCGTGCGGGCCGATTCCGCCGCAGATCATTTTCTTCACGCCATCCTTCGCGCTATCATGGATGACCATGTGCGGATCGACAGCGTCATCATTCGCTTTTACTTCTAACGTTTTTGTCCCATCATCGTAAATTAGAAAGAACGGCGCCCTGCCAAAGTGCCCGCTGACATTGCTTTCAAGTGTATTACCTTCCGATGCGATTAAGTATTTCATATTATTTTAGTCCTTTCAAGACACGGATGTTTATTTGTCTTGTGATGAATGTCCATGAGTATATCAATGTGCTGGCGATTATCAACACAGCTTTCCATATTTCCATTTTTGTGTCCCCCTGAAAACTCCGCAAGTATTCGCATTTATGCGATGTCAAGGCCGTCCCGAACGAACCTATACTGGTACATCGGCTTGCCGCCGGTTTCCGGCTGAAAGTCCACCAGCTGCAGCTCTATGTAGGTCGACCATGGCTGGTCGGCCTACCTTTCAGCCAATTATTTATTCCTTTGGGGTTTCGGGTTCCGTCGGTTCGGATTCCTCTTCGTGCCACTTTTTCCAATGTTCCCAACGTCCTCGGCGACCGTAAAACGGCCTCGGTCTCCTGTGAAATCCTCCGAACAAAATCTTCGACAATATCAGTAATCCTACTGCCTGCCAGAAGCTGATCATTTTTATTCCGAATATCACAGGAAGCAGCAAGTTCCACAGCAACATCAAAACATAACTTCCGATTGCTAAAAACAACAACACAAATGGCAACCCAAAAATGAACCACCATGGTCTCCTCGGTCCGCACCAGTGTCCATGGTGTCCGTTCCAATGTTCGTGTTCGTGTTCGTGTTCATGTTCATTATGCATTTTCTTTTAACTCCTCATACAGATTTTTCAAACGTTTTCTTAAGAACAGAACCGCGTATCGCTTCCTCGAAAGTAGCGTGTTGATCGGTTCATCTTTGATTTCGGAAATTTCCTTAAAGCTTAATCCTTCAAACTCGTTCATCTCAAAAACCTCGCGTTGTTCGTAGGGCATTTCATCGAGCGCGTTTTCGATTGCGTCCCAGATCTGGTTTTGCCAATAGACTTCATCGGGGAGCCCGTCGAGGTTCGGAATGATTTCTTCAAGCGAAAGTGTGTCTCCCGATTCGTCGCCGGCAAATCTAATCTTTATTTCGCCAAAAGCCTGCGGCTTCTTTTTCCTTCGCGAGTCGATGATCCTGTTCTTCGCCACGCTCATCAGCCACGAAGAAACTCTGTCCATGAATTCGATGCTTTCAAAAGCATTCGCAAATTGATAAAGAACATCCTGCAGAATATCTTCCGCATCTTCCTTAGCAGGCACATTTCGCCTGATGAAATTGAATAGCCTGCCTTTTTCTTTCTCGATAGTGGCTTCTATCTGTCTCGAGTTTTCTGTCACTAAACTTATTTGCACTTTCTTTATTTATGACGGATGGGCAAACAAAATATTTTACGCAGAACAAGTT
>JBAPNE010000003.1:0-2165 GCA_049278975.1 Candidatus Kryptoniota bacterium | reverse complement strand
ACATTATCGAGCTCGACATCAATGCCGAAAACCCGACACCCATTCGCCTTAAGAAGTTGGACTGCAAGCAGCCCGACAAGACCGAGCCCGATAACAACGACACTTTCTCCGAGTGCCGGCTGCGCTTGTCGAACGCCTTGCATCGCAATTGCACCAAGCGTCGAGTATGCCGCTTCGTCAAGCCCGACACTTTCAGGAACTTTTACCGCAAGATTCTTCGGGACAAAAATAATATCAGCATGATTTGCATAACCGCCGCCAGCGCACGCTACCCGGTCTCCGACTTTGAACCCTGACGCACCGGGATCTACAGCAACAACGACACCGGCGCTGCTGTAGCCCAGCGGTTTCCCCGAATCCAATTTTGTCATCACTTTGTTATAAGTCGCGAAGAAACCGTTTCGCTTGATTTCCTGTAAGACTTTCTTCACGTCTTCGGGGCGCGAACGCGCTTTTTCAATCATGCTCATCTTGCCGAGATCGACTGCGCTTTTCTCAGTCCCCGCGCTGATCAACGAAAAATGGTTCTTCACAATTATCCCGCCCGACCTCATCGTCGGCGCAGGAACGCTCTCAACTTTCAGTTCACCCGACTTCATGTTTTGAATTACTTGTTTCATCGGCCACTCATTGTTTAATGAAAATTACATAAACTTCTTTTGGGCCGTGCACGCCGGTAACAAGCTCCTTCTCGATGTCGGCTGTGCGGCTTGGCCCCGTAATCAAAAATAAATTGCTACCTTTAAAATCTCTATATTTGTCTGTGAATAATTCATCGAGAGAAGGAACAAGCACCGACGGTTCGGCGATTATGAACAGCTTTTCTACCAGAGCAGCCGGAAGCCGCATCCTATTTTCGAGCACTACCGTCCCGGTTTCGGCAACGCACGCAGCACAAGACGATATTGCCGAATCGAATGCCGCAGCTTGGCGTTTGTCATAATTAGGATCGAAATCCGAAGAAGTTTTAATTGTTACAGGATTATTTGTGTTTGCCGCAAAGTTCTTGCGCAATGACGATAATTCATCATAAATAAAAATATTTTTTCCGACACGATCTGCAATGAATTTGTGCGCGCTTCCCTCGTTATCGAAGACAACCACATCGCCTCCAAGCTTCTTCAACTCCATTCTGAATTTGTCGAACATGGATTCAAAATCATTGTTCGGAATTACTTTCAGCGGAGACCTACTGTCCCTTTTTGCAGTAAATTGTTCCGAGTTCCGCAGTCCTCGCCTTACCGCGGCAAAAATTATTTCGCGACTGTCATTCATTGATTTGATTTCTTGTTTTTGTATATCTCTCTGAACGACGCGGCAGGGAATTGCGGAAACTCCCGATAAGTTGTCCAACTTTTCGTGAAACGCTTAAGTAATTTTGTCTTTGAGAGAAACCGCATAACGTTTGCCATGAAATCATATCTCTTTGGTCTCAGCATCGTCTTCCTGAAACTTCTAAAGATGAAACTTTCCATTGTTGATTTCTTTATCGAAATCATCTCATGACGAAGCGAGAGTAGATGGTGGTGGATTTCGATGCCGACAGGACAAACCTCGGTACAGTTGCCGCAGAGTGAAGAGGCGAACGGCAAGTCGCGTGCGTTTTCTTTTCCGTAAAACAGCGGAGTTACAAGCGAGCCGATCGGTCCGGGATAGACCGAGCCGTAAGCATGGCCGCCAATATTGCGATAGACAGGGCAGACGTTTAAACACGCGCCGCACCTGATGCAGTGAAGAACGTCCTGGTACTCCGTCCCGAGCAAACCACTTCTTCCGTTGTCGAGAAGGACAATGTGAACCTCTTCCGGGCCGTCTTTTTCATCGGAGGTTTTTGGTTTACGAATGATCGAGACGTAGCTTGTCAACTTTTGTCCTGTACTGCTGCGGCCGAGGAGTCTCAGGAAAATTTTCAAGTCGGAGAATTTTGAAATTACTTTTTCTATTCCCGTAACGACGACGTGCGCCTCCACCGAAGATGTGGAAAGGCGCGCATTGCCTTCATTCTCGACAATGACAACGTCGCCGGTTTCAGCGATTAGAAAATTGGCGCCTGAAATTCCAACTTGCGCGTTGAGAAATTTCTCACGAAGAACTTTGCGGGCTTCTCCTGTCAAAAACTTAGGATCGCTATTTAATTCAGTACCGAGCTTATCGTGGAACAGCTC
>JBAPNE010000002.1:0-11902 GCA_049278975.1 Candidatus Kryptoniota bacterium | reverse complement strand
AATTTGATCTTGCTCTGACGGAAGTCCTCAGCAACGACGATCATTACTTCCTCACTGAAATCGGTAGCGAACGCGGATATGCCATCATGGAACAGATAAAAACAACTCCTGCAACGAAAATAGAAGTTGAAGAAGCAGACAAGCTTATTTCTCGGGCTGAAAATAAGATGAAGAAACTTCTGAAAACTAAAGATCTGCCGAAATTTCTTTCAGATAATCTCGAAAGCTCTCACTGGGATGACATGGCTAAACGTTGTCTGACCTGCGGTAATTGTACCATGGTCTGTCCGACCTGTTTCTGTTCAACAGTCGAAGACGTAACCGATTTGTCGGGCCAAAATGCAGAGCGAGTTAGAAAGTGGGATTCCTGCTTCACTATGGATTTTTCTAAAGTTGCGGGGGGAAATTTCCGCATTACTCCGAGGTCACGCTATCGTCAGCGAGTAATGCACAAGTTTTCATACTGGCTGGAACAGTTCGGAATTTTCGGATGCGTCGGATGCGGAAGATGCACCACGTGGTGCCCTGTCGGCATCGATGTAGCGGCGGAGATACGAACGCTTAGAGGTTCGGAATAATAAAACAAAGAGGATAATATCATGGAACAGCACGATCTGTCTCAATCTCTTCGTAAGCATCCTTTCCTAAGCGACATGAGCGATGACCTAATCAAAACCTTGACGTCATGCGCCTCTAATGTTGTCCTTCAAGAAGGCGCCCATTTATTTCGCGAAGGAGAAGACGCGAAAAATTTTTACCTTATTCGTAGCGGCAGAGTTGCACTTGAAATTCAAGCTGGAGAGAAAGGGGAAATCAGGGTACAGACGTTAGGACCGGGTGAAGTCCTTGGATGGTCGTGGCTTATTTCGCCATACCGCAGACATTTCGATGCTATTGCAGTGGAAGAAGTTCATGCCTTCGCGATAGACACAACATGCTTGCGAACGAAATGCGAAACAGACTATCATTTCGGGTATGAAATGCTTCGCAGATTTTCAGCGGTGCTTGAACGGCGGCTTGAGGCAACTCGGATGCAATTACTTGATATGTACGGAGTTTATATGCAGGATGGCGGCACAAGGATAGACAGCGGGACGTGAGAAATCAGAAATGAAATGGAGCCAATCTAAATGAGCGAATCGATTCTTGAAACCGTACCCTTGATTGATAATCCGATGGTCCCGTCACTCGCGGCAATTCGAAGAGTGATCTGGGAAACGGACGATACATTTACTCTCCTTATCGATCATCCACAAAACGACGACAAAGCATTTTCATTCGTGCCGGGCCAATTCAACATGGTTTACGCATTCGGCATCGGTGAATCTGCCATTTCCATCAGCTCCGATCCGAAGAAAACAGGTATGCTGGCACACACGATTCATCGCGTCGGAACTGTTACGTCGGCACTTTCAAAGTTAAAGCGCGGGGACTTAATCGGGCTTCGTGGACCTTACGGGAAAGGATGGCCGTTAGATGAAGCAGTCGGCAAAGATGTTTGCATTGCTGCGGGCGGAATCGGATTGGCCCCGTTGAGGCCGGTAATATATTCGCTGATCAGGAGAAGAGAAGACTTCAAGCGGGTAATAATTTTATATGGAGCGCGCAGCCCGCTCGACCTTTTATACCGCGTCGAGCTTGAGCAGTGGAGCAAGCTGCCAAATATCGAGGTCATAATAACCGTTGATCGCGGCGACTCAAGTTGGAAGGGATACATCGGCGTCGTGACGAATTTATTTTCTTACATCAAAATGGATTCGAGGGCGACAGTCGCCATGGTATGCGGGCCGGAAGTCATGATGAAATTCACAGTCGAAGAGCTTCAGCGGCGAGGATTAACACAAGAGCAGATTTACATTTCAATGGAAAGAAATATGAAATGTGGAATCGGAGTCTGTGGGCATTGCCAGTTTGGACCGAAATTCATTTGCAAGTCCGGACCTGTTTTTAAACTGACGGACGTTTACCACCTACTTGAGAAAAAGGAAATATAAAATGCCCGGAAGCAAAAACGGCGGAAAGCCGAAAGTAGCAGTCTTCAAATTCGCCTCGTGCGACGGTTGCCAGCTTTCGCTCCTGGATGCGGAAGAGGAACTTCTTGACATTGCCGAAGTGATCGACATCGCATTTTTCCCGGAGGCAAGCCGGAGAATGCTGAAAGGGCCGTACGACATCGGCATCGTCGAAGGCAGCATTAAAACTCCGAACGATGTCGAACACATCAGAGAAATAAGAAAATCATGCGGGGCGCTTATCACAATCGGCGCCTGTGCAACTGCCGGCGGAATTCAGGCACTCAGAAATTGGAAGGACATTAAGGATTTTATCCACATTGTTTATGCGTCGCCGGAGCACATCTCGACTCTCGACAGATCGCTTCCGATAGGCTCGTTCGTTCATGTTGACTACGAGCTTCGAGGCTGCCCGATAAACAAATACCAGCTCATCGAAGTTATCAGTGCGTTTCTCAACAAGCGAAAACCGAATATTCATACGCACAGTGTCTGCATTGAATGCAAACTGAAAGGAAATGTTTGCGTCATGGTGGCACAGGGAATCCCATGCCTCGGACCGGTGACGCAAGCCGGCTGCGGCGGAATTTGTCCGTCATATAACCGCGGCTGTTACGGCTGCTTCGGGCCGATGGAATCTCCGAACACATCTTCTGTTGCTGAACATTTCAAAGAGCTCGGCCAGACCGAACTTGACATTTCACTTGCCTTCCGGAAATTCAACGCTTATGCAGACGCATTTCGAAAAGAAAGTGAAGCGCATGAAAAATAGCAAAGCTATAAAAGTCGATTACCTTGCACGAGTCGAAGGCGAGAGCTCGCTTCTCATAAGAACTAAGAACGGCCAGGTCGACGATATCAAATTTAAGGTTTTCGAGCCGCCGCGATTCTTCGAAGCTTTCTTGCGAGGAAGGAAATATTCGGAAGCACCCGACATCACCGCACGCATTTGCGGAATCTGTCCCGTAGCTTATCAGATGAGTTCCGTTCATGCCATAGAAAATGCCTTCGATGTGAAGATAGACGGACAGCTTCGCGAACTGAGAAGATTGCTTTACTGTGGAGAATGGATCGAAAGTCATGCGCTCCACATCTATATGCTACACGCTCCTGACTTTTTAGGGTTCGACGATGCGATCCAACTCGCGAAACATCATCCTGATATTGTCCGAGACGCGCTCCGCCTGAAGAAAACGGGAAATGATCTGGTTAACGTTCTGGCCGGAAGAGAGATTCATCCGATCAACGTTAAGATCGGCGGCTTCTACAAGCTTCCTATGAAAAAAGATTTTGCGGAAATTCTGGAGAATTTAAAATGGGCAAGAGACGCGGCTTACAAAACTGTCTTGTGGAGCACGACGTTGCCTTTTCCCGATTTCGAATATGATTATGAATTTGTCGCGTTGACCCATCCTGACGAATATGCTTTGAATGAAGGGCGAATCGTTTCGAGCAAAGGGCTCAACATCGGGGTACGCGATTATGAATTAATGTTCCATGAAACACATGTTTCTTATTCAAACGCACTTCAATCAACCTTGAAAGGCAAGGGAGCATATCTCGTTGGACCGTTGGCGAGATACAATTTGAATTTTGACAAACTCTCCCCGATAGCAAAACAAGCTGCGAAAGAGGCAAATGCTGAGCCGCCGATTCGGAACCAATTCAAAAGTATAATTGCTCGCGCAGTCGAGACACTTTATGCTTGTGACGAAGCTATTCGAATCATAGATAATTATGAAATGCCAGACAAAGCGGCAGTTGATTACGAAGTAAGGGCGGGTTTCGGATTCGGATGCACGGAAGCGCCGCGCGGAATTCTTTATCACCGCTACCTAATCGACCAGGATGGACTCATTAAAGATGCAAAGATTGTCCCGCCGACTTCTCAAAATCAAAGGATGATCGAATCCGACCTAAGAAGTTTTGTGACTGAAAATATTCAATTGCCAAAACAAGATTTGACCTTCAAGTGCGAACAATTGGTAAGAAACTACGATCCATGCATCTCTTGTGCCACACATTTTCTGAAATTAGAAATTATATAAGCTGAAAGATCATCGCTGCTATTAGCTGTTAGCTACGTGAAATTGTTTTCCGGAAAGCCATGAAATCTATAACGAAACCTTTGTTTCCCGCAATTATCCTGATCCTCTTTTGCTTTGAGAGCGCTGTTTGCCAAATGCACCAGATGTACAAAAAATCAGGCTGCTTCATTTCAGATCAAGGGGTCGGCAAGCAATTTTCTGACCTTCGAGCCATCCCCCCAAGAATCCAAGCGATTGTGCATCAGATTATTATATATAGAATTCCCGTCCGATTTATTGGCAAGCTGACATTCGAACATGGACAGGAGATCGACATCCCAGCCTATCTAAACAAGGATAGCGCCCAAGCGGACAGGCGATGGGTCGTCCCAGCATATGATCTACGATTTTCCTTATCCGATTCGTCGGTAGGTGTCGGGCGGTATGAGGTAGAGTTGGATCTAGACCAATACGGACAGGTTTTGGAGATGAATCTTCCAAACAAAAATTTTAGTTATGACAGCCTTGACTCTCAAGATCAGTCGCTGATACACGATGCGCATTTGCCGCTTGCTTTCAAATTCCTTCCCCTAGATACAGCAATTGAAACGTCCATTGCTGTAGCCGCTGGCATGAGTAAGACCACCGACTCTCTTTCCACGTCGCTGGAGTATGATTCGTGTACCGATGATCTCTATTGGGTAATCAGTTTCCCCCAAGTTGGCTCACGAAACATGAAAAAGTTTTTCAACGTGGAGGTAAATGTGCAAGACGGCAACGTTGAGAAGACTTACGAGACTGCTTTAGTCACAGTCTACTGAGTTCAATGCGCCAAACAACTTCACATAACAAGCGATTTGAGCTATGAGCTATGTGCCATGATTACTATTGTCGGAATAGGAAATAGATTTCGCGGAGATGATGCCGTTGGTTTACTGATGGTAAAAAGTCTTAGTGGAAAAGTGGGACCAGAAATAAAAACGGTTGAACTCGAAGGCGACCAAACCTGCCTACTCAAACTAATGCAAACAACAGATGCTATGATCATCGTGGATGCCGTCCAATCGTCAGCGCCTGCGGGTACAATGTTTCGGATCGATGCTAGCAGCGAGCCTCTTCCACAAGACTTTCACGCGTTCACCACACACAGCATCGACTCGGTGCAGGCAATAGAACTTGCGCGTGCCATGAACCGGTTACCAAAAAAAGTTATTGTCTATGGGATTACCGGGAAAGATTATTCTTACTCGGAAAAGCTTAGCCCACAAATGGAGGAGTCGATTGAGATTGTTCGGCGTAATATCTTAGGCGAAATCGACCACATACAAAAAAATGAGCAAACTCAATCTTGAATTATGAGTTGCGGTCATCCTTTTTGAGCCAGAGGCTCATCCGCATCTGTGGAGACCTTTTCATTCAGCTTTCGCTTCCGCTAAATAATAGTCCACGTTTCCGGCGTATGGCGAGTTCGCAAAGTTTTTCTGCACACGTGTGAGGAGCTCAATCGCTCTGTCTTTTTTCCCAATCTTGATGTAGTCTCTCGCAGCACCAACTAAGTATTGCGGCGCCAAGAAACTTTTCGAGTCACGAGAGGCGGCGCGATCATAATATTCAGAGGCTTTCTCAAAATTACCTCCGACTTCATAAACCTCTGCCTCTCCTGCAAAAGCACTCGCTTCCAAAAATTTATCGCTTCCATCGTAATCTTTAAAACACTTTAAGGCGTTGTCATAGTCTTCGAGATAATAATAGCAGTCGCCAAGATAAATTTTAGCCTGTTCGCCGGTCTCGGAGCCGCCATAGTCTTCGACTATCGATTTTAAACCCGTAATGTTGTGCGTCGGATCGCCGTTAATTGCAACCTGGTACGCTCCGCCGTTAAAAATATCGAGAACGCCCGAAAGCTCAGTTGCTGCCTTCAAGTTGTCAGAATGCCTGTTGTTTAAATAAGCTACGACAACGATAACGGCAATGATTATCCCTGTCACCGTACCGCTTACTATCCTGCGATTATTCTTTAAATACTCGACCACCTTAAAGTACGTGGTCACCAACTTGTCTTGTTTTAATTCCTTTTTAGTTATTCTCTTTCGCGGTTTGAGCATAATAAATTCCTTTTACTCGATTCTCAGTTTTTACAATGAAGCCAAGTAGAAATTTAGCAAAAAAAAGGATGGGACGAAAGGGATATTTTTGGGGATTATATACTTTACAAACCAACGGAAACCAGAACCACGAATGGTACAAATACCAAATTCGAAATTACGAATGCCTCGAATATATTATATAATGTTCGTGTAATTCATGTTTGAACACCGGAAATTATTTGCGCAATTCGTGTATGAATATTCTGATTGGTTTATCAAGTATATAAAAACATTTCCAATTTCATTTTTCCCAAGGAGACCTCATGCTTTTCATATCAGAACCTCCTTCCTCGTTAACACCGAACTTCTGCATAGCGGCATATCCCTGCGGTGTCACGTTTTTCATCTTTTCAAGAAATGCTACAATCGCCCAAATCTTCTGATCCGAGTGAGTCTTTCCGAACGCCGGCATACCCGTACTCTTGATGCCGTTCTTCGTTACCCAGTAAAGTTCTTCCGGCATCATCTCTTTTGCGGAGTTTGCCAAATTAGGTCCATGCGGATATAATCCTTTCCCAATTTCCGAGCGGTCAACTCCCGGCGCACCATGGCAGCCAACGCACATCTCATCATAATGATCGAAACCTTCCTTAATCATCAAGCTATCGGTCAAGGAAGGCAATGCGATCCCTTTTGCATAATGCTCGATGGAATTGTCGCTCGTCGTGCCGAGAATCCAACGGATTGGTCTCGGGTCAGGTGAACTTGCTGATACGTCATAAAACCCGGTTTGAATAAAGATTATAAAAATTACCACCTCTGCCAGAAGCGTTGCAACTACAATTCTCACAGTTTTCATTTCTTCTTCATCCGCTATTTGTGAACAAGTATTAAGGTTAGGTAAATATTATAACAACAATAACTTAACTTTGGTTTCCTTGAAACTCTTTTTACAGTTGTTTAGCTTTAACAGCATTTATGAAGGCAAGCAAGTAGTGATTGGTGTGGTTACCAAGTACAATAAAGCATTTTTATTAGTTCTATCGATAACAAGCTTTGTTCATGCTCAGGTTTCCGATAACAACTACACCAACATTGGAAATATCGGGCTTGCCATAACGAGTTTCGGGCGCATCGGCAATGAGTTCAGCCCATCTTTCTGGCCGGCACAGCCGTCGTGCGAATATCCCTTCTCTCCTGTGCGCTCAAGAATAGAACATCTGTTCAGCGGAGGACTTTGGGTCGGGGGATATAAGAACGGTCAGGGACCTTTTGTCAGCACGGTTACCACGGATTATTACAGTAATCCTTCTGAATTTACACAGCCATTGGACAGCGGACTTGTCGAACGTAGCTCGCTTCTCGATTCCCGGTACTATTCCCCAAGTGCAGTCAGCCATCAAGATTTCGTCGCAGATTTTACAGATTCCAACACTATTGATCCTAAAACAAATCAGGAAATCGTCGGCCACACGCCGCTCAATGTTTCTGTTCATGAGGAAACTTATGCCTGGGAATACCCGATTGCAAATTTTTTTGTCGTTCTCAGCTTTAAACTTACAAACACAGGCACAACTCCGATCGATTCGATGTTCGTCGGGTTTGTAAATGATTTCGTCGTGAGGAATACGAACTACCGGCTGCCGACCGAAGGGACCCCTTTCTATAGTGGTACAGGAACCGGTTATGTCGATTCGCTAAGATTAGCTTACGCATTCGACGCAGAACATCATACGAGCGACTTGCCAACCGATAATTATATTTCAATAAAACTTCTCGGCGTCGATCCTTTAAGCTCGGTAGTCAAATCGCAGACGGCAACCGTCGACTCGCTGAACAGCTACACGCATTTTTCCGCATGGCAATTCAGAGCTTCTACGGGAGATGCAAATCTTCTTTCGCCCGGTACTGACGCATTGCGTTTTGAGAAGATGGAGACCTCGATCCCCTCTAATTACTACAACGATCCTACCAACCCGAGCTATTTAGGAGCGGCTGGAAACAGATACACGCTTCTCTCAGTTGGACCATTAGAACTGCCACCGGACTCGTCGATGACAGTTGCGTTCGCGATAGTGTGCGCTCCTAAATTGGACACCGGAATTCCGACTGATTATCAAAATAATGTTGCTGCTTCGCGAGCGACGTTATACGCTAACGCGACATGGGCACAGCGTACGTACAATGGTGAAAACATAAATGGAAAAATTATACGGTACATTTTCCCGAACATTCTTCCACCACCGCACATGCATGTCGAATCAGGCAACGGACAGGCAACTATTTATTGGGATGACACTTGTGAAAATGTTATTGATCCGTTTTTGAATCGGAAAAATTTCGAAGGCTATCGGCTTTATAGATCAATACCTGGCTATGATTTTCAGGGGATTCAGAACCCTTGGGAGGAGATCGCTGATTTTGATTTGATCGATTCGATTGGACTTGACGCGGGAATGCCGGCAAAATTGAACCCACCAAAGCAGTTTTCCGGGGACCCTTATCAGTATGTGTACAAATATAATGTACCATACCTCTTGAACGGGTGGCAGTACTTATTTGGAGTTGAGGCTTATGACAAAGGAGACCCCGCGACCGGGACGCCGAGCCAGACATCCATTCGTGAGACAGAAGAAGTTTTCCCGGGTCCGGCTGCTACTACAGGCGACTCGCCGGCCGTCGGTGTGTTTCCGAACCCTTATTACACGAAAGCAATCTGGGATGGGACCGGAGAGCGTGAAAGGAAAATCTACTTCTACAATCTTCCCGCAAGATGCGAGATCAGGATATACACGATTGCGGGTGACATCGTGGCGACACTCGAACATAATGCAGCAACTTACAATGGCTCCGACATACAGTGGTTCCAGCAGTACGATTCCGATAACAAACAGATAATGCCCGGCGGATTGCATGCATGGGATTTGATCAGCGATGCAGATCAGGCCATCGCGACCGGGCTTTACTTGTTCACAGTAAAGGATTTGGCCAATGGCAATATTGAGCGCGGAAAATTTTTGGTAATAAAATAGCAATTGCATTTTGCCTTTAGTGATCAGCAAGAATGGATGATGGACTTTAAAGAACTTCAACTATTGAGGGAAGTTCGGGATCTTTGGTTGTTCGACATGGCATGCTCGATTCTCAAATAGATAGGAAAAAAATATTGGACGTATTTCTTCAAACTCTAAAAGTTAAATATTAACAGGAAATTGGCATTGACAGTAGTTCAAAATAAACTAAACATTGCGTACCGCCACAAGCGTCACGCGAATAAACAAGGAGGATTAAAATGAGAAAAGCTTTATTGCTTATTCTGCTAATGACGGGATATTCTTTTGCACAGTCAAAGTATCCTGTAGTTCCGCTCGATAGCGTGAACTTTATTCCAAATGATTCACTAACTATCGCCGACTCGTTGCTCGTCAATGGTGGAACATTGAGGGCAAGTTTGACGAACGGCCGATATTTAAATGATACGATTACAGTAACAGGCATACTCACTACCGACACACGAGTGATCCGAAACGTAGGTGCCCATTTTTCTTTTTATATCCAAAACCCTGATAGCGCAGCTTGGGGCGGAATGGACGTTTACACTCTGGATACTTCCGCAGCAGTTCTGAATGCGGGTTTCGGATCTATAGACAGCGGCTACATCATACAAGTGACGGGAGTTTTGACAAAATATGGAACCGATATTTGGGGCAACTTTGAGTTAGAACCCATTGGAAGTGCATCCATAACACCAATCCCGATTAACGTTCTTAGCGCGGCAGGCGAAAGACCTGCACCAGTCCAAGTAAATCTCAGCGATCTTGTGAGTGGTGACAAGACATCAGGAGGAAAAGTATACTTCGACACCGGAACGAAATACAAAAACTCTTATGTGATTATCCAAAGCCTTATAATGAAAACCCGCACGCAGAACAGCAGTACCGGGCAGTGGACAGTATCAGTAGAAGATTCATTAGGAAATACAATAAGCCTATATGATCCTTCAAAATATTTCACGGGAAGAACTTATGGGACTCCACAATGGACACCGCCCGCACCAGGTTCAAAAATCAAATATATTAAGGGACTCTTATCTGCTTATTCTTCTTATGGCTACGAGATTATTCCACTATATCCCGGCGACGTGCCAATCAACTCATACACTCCGAGTATCACCGCCACCGGATTTTCAACCAGGCGTTCCGCTGCATTTCCAAAGCCGAGCGATCAGGTGACTGTCAGGATAACCGCAGTCAATTTGAATCCACAGCCTACTATCGTGGGTGGGGCAGAAGTTTACTATTCTGTGAATAACGGAGCGTACACATCCATTTTGATGACGCGCGATACGTCAAATACATTCGTAGCTTCCATACCCCCGCAAGCAGATGGCTCTCTTGTAAAATACTTCTTTGCAGCATGGTCAAATGATTCGTTGGGTAACGTTTTACTATCAACAACTCCGGATTCGTCGATAGCTCCACTATTTTATTACGTGAGAGCGAATGGCTACACAATCAAAGACGTCCAATATACTCCCTTCAGTGATGGCGTAAGCGGCGTGATTGATTTGCCTGTAACAGTTATCGGAATAGTCCAAGCCGATACCTCCGATTTCCCGGCAGAGATTGACCATGAAAATCAGTCCACGAAGACGCCGTACGCTTACATGGAAGATGCAGCAGCGCCATGGAGTGGAATCATGCTGTACGACAGTACAGCCGATAAGCTCCGCAGAGGTGACAGTGTTTCCATAACCGGTAGCGTGTCCATGTATAACGGCATGACCGAAATTTCCGTTGACTCGTTCAGCGTTCTAGGGACAGGCACACAAACTTATCCTGCAGTCAAAATAGAAACGGGAACTATCGGACAAAGAGCAAGCGGCGATTCCCTCGCGAGGCAATGGCAGGGCGTCCTGGTAGTATACGACAGTATCCACATTACCAATAATGATCCAGATGGTCCGACTTATAGCATCACAAGTCCAAACGGCAGTTTCAGGGAATACCTTGTCAATGATGGATCAGGTACCACTCGCGTCGATGATGACGGCAGCAATAATTTCAGCGTCGATCCGCATGATACGACGTTCGGCTTCCACATTATGCCCGACGGTGCATTCATAAGGAGCCTCACAGGAATTATAAAATATAAAAACAGTGAGTACAAACTCGAGCCAAGAACAAACAGTGACTTTGTTGGAGAGATTGATGCAGTGAAGAGAGCGCAATCGTCTATCCCAACTGTCTTTTCACTTGCGCAAAACTATCCTAACCCGTTTAATCCGACGACGACCATAAGGTATTCGATCCCTAATTCGAGTAATGTTTCTATGAAGATATACAACATACTCGGTCAAGAAGTCGCAACACTTGTGAACCAGCATCAGATTGCGGGCAATTACACAGTGACTTTTGATGCTTCAAGACTTGCCAGTGGCGTTTATTTCTATCGGTTGAATGCCGGAAGCTTCACCGCGGTAAAGAAGATGCTGCTGTTGAAGTAAGAAATTGACCTGCTCCCATGACTGAGGTTGTCAAGAAATTCGGATCAAACATCATTGCGAGGAAGGAAGTGACAAAGCAATTCTCTGTTTTCCAGGAAATAACCAAAAGGATTGCTTCACTTCGTTCGCAATGACAGTTGATAATACTTTTTGACAACCTCTCCATGGTGCGGTAATTTTTGATCGTTAATACAAGCTAAATGCCTATGAAAATATTTTTTACAGCACTATTTATTTCGACAACAGTATGTTTTCTTTGCGGCTGTACAA
>JBAPNE010000001.1:0-20223 GCA_049278975.1 Candidatus Kryptoniota bacterium | reverse complement strand
AAACAGCACGGTAATTCTGACTTCGTTGCTTAACTGTTTCATGGGCTACGGACTTTATTTGGTGATGACTGTGGCAGAATTCCAGGATAAGCTTCCCTTCTCTAATCTTATTGCTTCACTGGTGTTCATAATCCTCGCGATGGCTTTATGGCTGCGGGAGAAAAGCAAGTACCAAACATTTTTCTATGCAATGACGGGTTACGCGGCATTGACCGTTGCTATAGTGGCACAATTCAAAACGCCAGACTCTTTCATCTGGTTGTGCTGGCAAAGTCTGTTAGTCGTCTCCACGGCGGTATGGTTTCGTTCGAAGTTCATTGTCGTCACCAACTTTGTTATTTATACCATTATTTTCATTACATATCTGGTTTTGGCGGGGACCGTCAGCGTCACCAGCCTGAGCTTTGGCGCAGTCGCGCTGTTGAGCGCTCGAGTTTTGAGCTGGCAGAGACATCGTTTAGAACTAAAAACCGACAGAATGCGTACCGCATATTTGGTTGCCGCGTTCTTTATTTTTCCGTATGCACTATATCACACCGTACCTTCAGACTATGTAAGCCTGTCCTGGCTGTTAGTCGCAATTTTATATTATGTCATCAGTCTGATTTTGAAAAACATAAAATACCGCTGGATGGCATTATTCACTTTCATGTTGACTGCCCTGTATCTCTTGATCGTTGGCATAATAAAACTTGAGCCGACCTTGCGAATCATTTCACTTCTCGTGCTCGGCATTGTGTTAATTGCAGTCTCACTCATCTATGCCAAGTCTAAACTGAAGGCAAGCCCAAAAGATAGATGAACCTTTTATCTTTTTTAATAACGAGAATCGGCAGCCATCTGTGGAGAATTGCCTCCAGCCATAAAAACATTGCAGGCGACTCGCCGCAAGATATGAATTTCCTTAGAGTTTTGCACAAAATTAAAGCCTCCCGACGGCATAAGCATTGCCTTAGTAAAACCGAGTTTGAACCAGAGATGGATTTTCACGAAGCACATTCTTATTTCAAGATTTCCCTTTTCTCGAAGGGCTTTTTTATTTTCTCAAAGTCTGCAATATTAAACCCTTGTATTTTTTAGTAAGAACAATTAAAACCTCTTAATAGCAAATACCCATTGTTTCAGTAAGAAGAGTCAGCAGAAACACCTGTAAGACAACAGCGGAATGCTGTTGAATCAGTTCATCAAGAGAAGGAAAGGCATGAACATTCCGGGAAATAATAAGATATCGCGTCGAACATTTCTCGACTACCTATTAGGTTTCGGATTTTTGGCGTGGCTTATAGCAGTTCTCTATCCGATAGTCGAATACTTCAAGGTTCCCAAGCAAACCGAAGCTGCTCCATCAAGCGTTGTCGCCGGTTCAGTAAAAGATTTTAAGCCTAATTCGGGAAAAGTATTCAGGTTTGGAAACGAACCTGCTATTATCGTGGACACTCCGGATGGCAAGCTGCAGGCGTTCAGCGCGGTGTGTACTCACCTGCAATGCACGGTGCAGTATCGTCCGGACATGGCAAAAATATATTGCGCCTGTCATGGCGGCGTATACGACTTAAACGGCAGGAACATATCCGGCCCACCTCCGCGTCCGCTTCAGGAATATAAAGTCGCTGTTAAAGGCGACGACATAATCGTGTCGAAGAGCTAAGGAGCCATAGATGAATAATGATTCAAAATTAATCCGCTGGCTCAACGAACGTTATAACCTGAGCCTTATCCAGCATTTTACAGAAGAGAAAAAAGTGCCTCAGTTCAGAGGCTCGTTCTGGTACTATTTCGGCGGCGTAAGTCTGTTTCTTTTCATAGTGCAAGTAGTGACCGGAATTTTGCTTCTCATGTACTATCAACCGGGCGCCCAAACCGCTTACGAGAGCGTGCGTTTCATCGTCACCAAAGTCCAGTTCGGCTGGCTCATCAGATCGATTCACAGCTGGTCCGCAAACTTGATGATACTCTCCATTTTGATTCACATGTTCTCCGTATATTTTACAAGGGCATTTCGCGCGCCGAGAGAGCTAACATGGTACAGCGGCTTTCTCCTTCTGGCCCTTTGCCTGACGTTCGGTTTCAGCGGCTATCTGCTGCCATGGAACACTCTATCCTATTTTGCCACAAAAGTCGGCACAGAAATAGTCGGAATCGTTCCGGGAATCGGCAAACCTATGGTGGAGCTGCTCCGCAACGGCGATGACGTGACCACCGCAACGCTGACACGCTTCTTCGGACTGCACGTCGCAGTTCTCCCTGCGATTTTTACCGTTGTCCTCGGAATACACCTGCTGTTCATACAGGTACAGGGAATCAGCGAGCCGGAGTCATGGAAGGATATTCCTGAATCGAAAAAGAGACACATCCCGTTCTTCCCTAATTTTGTAATGCGAGATGTACTTCTCTGGCTGATTGTGTTGAACGTACTTGCGATCCTCGCGGTATTTTTCCCGTGGGAACTCGGCAACAAGGCCGACCCTTTTGCGCCGGCGCCGATGGGAATAAGACCGGAGTGGTACTTCCTATTTATGTTCCAGTCATTGAAATTCTTCCCGGCAAAGATTCTGAGCTTTGACGGTGAGGTAGTCGGAGTAAGTCTTTTCGGACTCGCGGGACTCCTGTGGTTTTTGATACCGTTCTGGGATTCCAAAACACCGAATGGTTCGCGGAACAAGATCATTAATTATGTCGGAATCGGCGTGGTGCTTTACATAATAGTTCTCACAATAATAGGAGCGAGGTAGAAATGAAACGGAAAATGCTCCTTTTTGTTATTCTCGGTTTTATTTGTCTGTCGTCGGTTTCGTCAACTCGTGCGCAAGAGAAGAAAGTTGTCGATAAATGTTACAGCTGCCATAACGACATAGGCGGCGCGGAAGCGGCTGCATATGCGAACGACGTCCATTTCAAGGCAGGCGTCACATGCGCGGACTGCCATGGTGGAGATCCAACGCTTGAAGATCAGGATGCGGCAATGAGCCCGGCAAAGGGATACATCGGTGTACCAAAGCCTTCCGCAATTCCTCAAATATGCGGCAAGTGCCATGGACCCGGCAAGACTAAGTTCAGGGCGGATTTTCATTTGAACGATGTCATGGATGATTTCATGGCCAGCATCCACGGCAGAGCCTTGAATCAAAGTAACGATGGCCCACAATGCATATCTTGTCACGGAATTCATAACATTGTTAATGTGGACGACAAGCACTCGCCTGTTTATCCGACCAACGTAACGAAGACATGCGCGAAGTGCCACAGCGATCCCGCATATATGAAGAAATTCAATCCTGGGCTCCCTGTAGATCAGTACGAAAAATATCTAACGAGTATCCACGGCGAGAAGAACAAGGCCGGCGACCCTAAGCCTGCGACATGCGTCAGCTGCCATTCGAATCATTTAATTCGATCAGTCAAGGATCCGCGATCCACGGTCTATCCGACAAACATTCCGCAGACCTGCGCGAAATGTCATAGTAATAAGTCCTACATGGCACAGTATCATATCCCCACCGACCAGTACGATAATTATAGACAGAGCGTTCACGGCATAGCGTTGCTGCAAAATTCGGATTTAAGCGCCCCAGCATGTAATTCATGTCACGGGAACCATGGCGCTGTTCCGCCCGGCGTGTCTTCAGTTGCGTCTGTCTGCGGAACCTGCCATCAAGCAAACGCGGACCTGTTCGACAAGAGCGTTCACAAAAATGCTTTCGCCAAAGAAAACCTGCCGGACTGCGTCGTGTGCCACAGTAATCATCTTGTGAAACCTCCAACCGACGAGTTGGTAGGTTTCGATCAGAACGCTGTGTGCGGAAAATGCCACAAGGATAATTCCTCTGACTCCGCTTCAACATCGATCTTAGCGATGAAGGCCGCGTTGGACAGCCTCACAAACGGACAGAAAGATGCCGCATTGCTCATAGCACACGCCGAACAACTTGGAATGGACGTCTCCGATGCGAGCTACTCACTCAAAGACG
This sequence comes from Candidatus Kryptoniota bacterium, assembly GCA_049278975.1. GTDB lineage: Bacteria > Bacteroidota > Ignavibacteria > Kryptoniales > JAKASW01 > JAKASW01. Next base: position 16,255 of record JBAPNE010000001.1, on the reverse strand, counting down.
TCAACCAATCATTGGTCGAATCCCGTGTACAGATTCACGCGTTTGCGGTTGCGCCGCTCGTGTCGGCGGCTCAGCCCGGATTGAAAATAGTTGCAGACGCGCAGAAAAGTGCGCTGGGTGCAATAGATGAATACTATTTCAGAAGGCACGGGCTTGGAATTGCAACTTTAGTGATTACTCTTTTGGTGGTACTCTTGTTTTTTAAGATTAGACAAATAGAAAGGAAATCGAAACAATGAAGCGAATCGTAATCCTGTTGATTCTTGTTTTTGTGTTTATGCTCGGAGTGAGTTTGACGTTTGCTCAATCGGCTCCTGCAGACAGCACTCATAAATATGTAGGTGCAAGCAAATGCAAGCTGTGCCATAGTGCGGATAAAATAGGCGCTCAGTTCAAGATCTGGGAAGCGTCGAAACATGCGCATGCATTCGCCGACTTGGGCTCGGACACTGCAAAGGCGATCGGCAAGTCTCGCGGCATCGATGATCCTCAAAAAGCTCCACAATGCTTGAAATGCCACGTAACCGGATACGGTCAGCCTGCAAGCATGTTCGAAGCATCTTTCGACCCGACACAGGGAGTTGAATGCGAAACATGCCATGGTCCGGGAAGCGACTACTGGAAAATGTCAACCATGAAAGACATACACGACAAGAAAATTGACGGGACTCAGGTCGGGTTGATTGTACCGACAGCGGAAGTCTGCACAAAGTGTCACAATCAAGAAAGCCCATTCTATCATGGATTCGATTTCTCCGCCGACAGCGCAAAGATAGCACACCCGATTCCGGCGGATAATTAGGTCTCTTCTTTCCCAGGGAACCTGGGAAAGAAGAGAAATACAGCTCATATGTAAAAGTGGACACTGCGGTGCTTAGAGGACTGATTACATGGTTCCCATTTGCTGAACCACACTATCCATGGATACAGCGATCCAGATTTCGTCTCCAGACACAGCGATCATAGCGGAAGGATCTGATGATAGTGGCACAGCTTTTCTCAACATTATGCCCCAATACGGTTCCTTCACCTCATTGCCTGGTAAAATTAGGTTAACCGATTCCAAATACAATGTGTCTTTGTTAATGCTATTTGCATAGATATATTCTGATGCAAGTGAAACAGCTGCTTGTAGAGAAATTTTCGGAGCTGGGAGCATCCTTGGTTTACGGTGAAGCAATTTGGGCACCTGAAGAGGCCAGAGGTTTCCTATCATCGTGACTCCGAGACCAAAGAAGATTCCCACCTTCTTGTCGGGCTTGACGAACCATGCCTCATAGTGCACGCTATCCCCGTGATAGCTAATTTGGAGAGCAGTCCAATAATAGCCTCTCATCTGGAGTTTAGACTCCTGGAAATACTTCTGCATAATTGGGATGGACTCCACCAAGGAGATGTTGCGTTCTTGAAGTCCAGACTTAGGGGATTGCTGCTGACAAAAGACGATGCCGAGCGCAAGGAGGAGTCTGGTTGTGGTCATTGTCTTCCCAAAAAGGAACTAACTGTCCGACAAACACGGTACACAACTATTCTCCATGCGTGACGTGAATCTTGTAAGTCCATTTGTGCTTCGGCCCTCTGACTTTCCATTTGCATTTTCTTTCAATGATTCCCGCTCGCCCTTCGGGAGGATCCCGTCTTTCCTGACCCATGGGCGCGGAACCATGTCGTATGAATTTAGAATGCAATTACGGCAATGTCAAGAAGGGTTAGTTGTTCTCATTCCCAAGCTCCGGCTTGAAAAGAGAGGGAAAATTCTTTACTGATTTAAACTTATCTTTGGATCATCTTGATACGCTGAGCCGATATAACACAATTGATTCAAGATTTCCGCGAAGAGGTCATATAGACTTTTCAATCTTTCCACATCTTTTATTACACCTCTTACCTGAAAATACAATTCATCGACACCTTTGGGAAAATCCTTACGAAACCATCCCTCATCGTCTTTCACCGAAAAATATATGTTCGGCTGCATTTCTATGAGTTCTCGGATTTTAGAGTCGGAAAATAATTCTTTGATTTTAAACGCATTGTTTCCTTTGATAATGAACTTCTCGTCAAAGGTAGGAATGCCAATCTCGATATCCTGCATACCGAATAATTTGCCTATCTCATTAAAAATGTTCTTACGATAAATCTTAAATTTAAAACCGTCTTTGTTGATATATGGAGCTCTCATTCTCGTGAAGGTCGTTGAGGATTTCCCATTGGAAACTGTGTAGGTATCCAATGTGACGGTCCATTCGCCCACTTTGGCGACGACTTTATCTCCCTTCCAAAATCCGCCTTCAATAAATTTGGCGTTGATCTCTTCACTTAATTTCTCCCAGACTTCTTTTTTACTGGGTCCGAAAACCTCTTTTAAAACGCTCATGCTTATGACCTCATTTATGTTTCCCAAGCGAGAGCTTGGGAAACAGTAGAGAAAGTAAAACTCGCTTCACTCACTTCTTCGGGTGTATCATGCTCTCCATGAATTCTGCAATCGTCGATTTGAAAACCGGCAGCGATCCTGAATGGATGTACATCATGTGACCCGCTTCGAAATATTTCATGTGAATCCTGTTTTTGACTCCCGGGATATTGTTTCCAAGGTGATCCATGGTGTACTCGGTCGCAAAGAACGGCGTTGCCAGATCGAAGTATCCGTTCAGAACAAGAACGTTCAGGTACGGATATTTCTGCATGACATCCGCAAGGTCGCCTGACACATCAGGATAACCCATCCCCTCGCGCCGATCGCCTCGCTTCCAATCCCACTTAAAATCTTTGTTGTCGTATGCGTCGATAGCGTACGTTTGATCCGTTGGGAAGTTCAGATCTGTATGGAAGTAGTTCATGAAATCGGTAACGAACACCGGACTGATCGTCGAGCTTTGTGGATCATAACTTGAATATTCGCCGAGCAGGTCGGGCGTCGGGCCTTCGTACCGCGAATCCAATCTTCCAACTGTGACTCCGCGATCGCGAAGCAGCTCTTCCGTAAACTGCGGCTCGCTCAACTTAAGATTCGCTTTCTTCCAGTAAGACTTAGAGATGCCGGTGTATTCATAAAGTTTGTCGATGACTTCGTTAAGCTCCGTGCTGTCGATTGCCGAACCCTTGAAGAGCGCATCCGCATATTCTCCTTTAGCGAATTGCCTGACTTCCACCAAAAGAGAATCGAGGTTAGACACCTGTGAAGGCAGCGCGTGGTGGTACCATGATACCGCCGTAAATGTGGGCAGATACAGGATGTACGGCAGGTCGTTGCCTTTCCGGAATTCGAGTGTCTGAAAATTAAAGACAGTCGAGACGAAGATAACACCGTTCACGGCGATGCCCATATTTTCGAACAGGTAGTCGGCGACTCCTGCGGACCTGGTCGTCCCGTAGCTCTCGCCGAGCAGAAACTTCGGCGAGTTCCATCTGTCGTTCGCAGCGATGTATTGGAAAATAAATTGACTTACCGATTTGATATCCTGGTCAACTCCCCAGAAATCAGATCCTTTCGCTTTCCCGACCGGCTTGCTCAGTCCGGTCCCGACGGGATCAATCATCACCAGATCCGTTATGTCGAGCAGCGAATACGGATTGTCTTCCATCTTGTACGGCGGCGGCGGTGTTGATTCCGGGTCATCGACGATAACTTTTTTCGGCCCGAGAGCACCCATGTGCAACCAGATCGAAGACGATCCCGGCCCGCCGTTGTAAGCAAATGTTACCGAGCGGTCATCGTTAGAAGTGACTCCGTCCTTTGTATAAGCTACGAACCCAAACAATGCGACCGACGTGTCCTTCTCATTCTTCAAGAGAAGTGTTCCAGCAGTCGCGGTATAGTGGATTTGCTGACCGTTGATCGTGATGGTATGGTGGGTTACAATTTGTACCGGTTTCGGTATTCCAGCTTGAGTTGAATCCTGCTCAGCCGAGCGAGCGTGCCTTTGTTCATTCGGCTGCGCAAACCCGGTCATGGCACAAAGCACAATCACAAGAATCATTGGAATTAATTTATACATTTCATCCTCCTCCTTTTGAATTTTCACTGAGGCTATTTTAAGCATCATGGGTTTAGCAAGCAAGCCTAGCGCACCAAATGCTTCATGACGCAAACCTCTCGATGTATGATCTCCTCACTCTTTCACCATGACAATGATAGTGAGGACAGCCGATAGTGCTTAGCGGCGTGACACGATCAAGCTTGCTGCATTTCCACCGAAACCGGCGGCGTTTATCAAAATCTTCTTGATTGGTCTAACCTTGTTTTTAAAAACCACCTGATATGGGAAATCGACGTAGCGCTCGTTGGCAAGGATGAGAAGCGCATATTCAAGACTCAGCGCGGCTGAAGCTCCAAAAGTGTGTCCGATAAGCCACTTGTTCGACACGAGAACAGGCAAATCATTTCCGAATACCGCCTTTACGGCATTCAGCTCGCTTGCATCTCCTTTTATTGTGCCGGGTGCGTGAAGAATTATCAAGTCAACAGGAGGCGCATCAGCCCTTGGCTGAATATTTTCCAATGCCATCTTCATCGATTGTTGCAGCGCATTTCCTTCTTCGGTAATTGCGGTTGGAGTTTCCGAACTTTCCAGCGCATAACCGAACGACTCGATGACGCAGAGCACTTTTTTCTTTTTGATTTCTTCATCGGTCAACAGTTCGAGGGCAAAAAGAGCTGCACCTTCTCCGAGCGCCATGGTATCATGGAGCGATGATTCGGATGAACATGGTCTGCAAGGATAATTGGCTTCAGTGTCATTCGTGTAAATTCTTAGTGCTTTCATCTGCGCGATCGTGAATCCTGTCAGCGGTGCTTCGGCTCCTCCGACGATAAACCTGTCAGCCATTCCCGCACGCATCCACGCTATTCCGTTGAACACGGCATGGAGTGCCGTGCTGCATGTAACCGAATGACTGATTTCCGGGCCATCTGCTTCAATATCGTGACCGACGCTGCTGGATATATTCCCGAGCGTTGTTATCGGAGATGTCAACGGGAAAATACGACTTGAAGGATTTTCGAGGTATGCTTTATGGTATTTCTCCAAAAGTTCTGTTGCGCCACGCGAAGAGCCGACATTCACACCTGTCTTCAGGTTCTCCTCCCGTTTCCATCCAGCTTGCTCTACAGCTTCGCGCGCGCAGTGCATCGCCATTATTACGGTTTTGTCTAAATACTGTTGATCATCTTCTTCGAGCCGGATGGACTTCAGTATGTTTTGAGATTGTGCGGAGAGGCTTGCCACTGGTATCTTCTCGCCGTTAAACAACGCCGGCTTAAGAAACGATTCTGCGTGTTCATACGATCGCCAAACTTCATCTGCGCTAAAACCGAGCGGTGAGATGGACCCCACACCGGTGATGGCAATATGGCTGCCAGTTTTGTTCATTTCACTTGGGATTCGTGATTTCGTCTAACATGGCGTACATCGTGGAGTACACCTTTTCCAGCTCCTCATCTGTAATGCAATACGGCGGCATCAGGTAAATAACATTTCCTAATGGCCGAATAATAACTCCATGGTCCAAACAAAAATCATTCATCCTGTCTCTCACCGAGTTAAGATAAGAAGTCTCCTCACCGGTCTTCACATTAAACGCGACAATCGTTCCAATCTGTCGCGGTTTCTTGACAAGCGGATCATCGAAAATCTTTGATAAGAAATCCCGGTGCATGGATTCGATTCTCCTAATATTGTTCCACGTTTCTGGCTTCTCGAACAAATCTAAGCTTGCAAGCGCTGCGGCACATGCAATCGGATTTCCGGTATACGAATGCCCATGGAAAAAAGTTTTTTTCCTGTCGTTAGATAGAAAAACGTCATAAATTTTTTCCGCGCAGGATGTCGCACCAAATGGCATTGTCCCGCCCGTGATTCCTTTCGACATGCAAACGATATCCGGTTTGCTTTTTAGATAGTCGGAGGCAAAAAACTTTCCCGTCCTGCCGAACCCTGTTAGGACTTCATCGGCAATCGTCAGGATTCCATTCTCCTGACAGAAATGAATAAGATCATCCAATGGTGGGGCGTCGTAAACGATCATTCCGCCTGCCCCTTGCAATAAGGGTTCGAAGATAAATGCTGCCACATCGTTCTTCCCTGCTGCCCGTTCAAGCTGGAACAACGATTCCTTTTCCATTCCTTTCAGAGGCGTTTCAATATAAACAACGTCGAACAGTAAATCCCAAAACGGCGCCGTAAAAATGTCTCGTTCGCTAACCGACATCGCCCCGAATGTATCACCATGGTACGCATTACGGAATGCTATTATTGTCTTTTTCTTGATTCCCCGATTGGACCAGTATTGCACCGCCATTTTTATTGCAACTTCTACCGCTGTCGAGCCATTGTCGGAGAAAAAAATTCTCGATTGATTTTTTGGCAAGACTTTAAGCAATCTTTCGGCAAGTTCGACGGCAGGTTGATGCGTGAAGCCGGCAAATATCACATGCTCCAGCTTTTGAAGCTGTTCGGCAATTTTGTGAGCGATATATTGATTCGCATGTCCATGAACGTTCACCCACCACGATGAGATAGCATCAATGTATTCGTTTCCCTTTTCGTCGAAAAGTTTCGCGCCGTCACCGCGAACGATTGCAACCGGCAATCCTGCGGTTTGCATCTGAGTGTAAGGATGCCAGATTACTTTGCTGTCCCGTTCGGAAAGATTCATTTAATCCACGACATGCCTGAACGCACCGGCATATTTTCTTATGATTGTTTTGTTGATGACTTTTTCCCTGTCAACGAAGCCAAGCAATTTTGCCTTTGAATAGTTCATGATGAAATCGACCGACGGTCTGTTTGGTCCACCGTTAAAGATAATTCCAAGAAGTGGAATCCCTCTCCGTTGAATCGCGTCGACAGTAAGGAGTGTGTGATTAATACTACCGAGATAGTGTTTCGAGACGATTATCGCTTCAGCATTAAGCCGTTTTATCAAATCTATCACGACCGCAGAATCGTTGACAGGCGACATGGCACCGCCTGCTCCCTCAATTATGAGAACCCGGTTTGCTGTGACAGGAAGCGACGAGCGGATTTTATCCATCTCGATCGTAATCCCGTCAATCGCCGCAGCGGCGTTAGGCGAGAGCGGCTTCGTTAAGCGATATACTTCCGGATGAAAAGTTGAAACCGAATTTGAGATAAGTTTTTTCACAACCATGGTGTCGGAGTGTTTTAGGTCTCCAGCTTGAATCGGCTTCCAATAATCGGCTTCGAGAGCCTCTGTGAGAATTGCGGATACGACGGTTTTTCCAATCCCCGTGTGAATTCCAGTGACAAAAATCCTTCTCATGATAAAGCAATACCCTTGACACTAACTTGCCTTGACAAATTACACCCAAGTGTCTCAATCATACCGTCGATTTCGTTTTCTGTATTAAAAGCGTGAAGACAGATTCTAAGCCGCTCAGCACCGTTCGGAACAGTCGGATGGAGAATTGGTCGAACGTCGTATCCAGTTTCTTGAAGATTGTGCGCGACTAGTTTCACGTTTTCATTTCCCGGCACAATGACGCATTGTACTGCACTATCGCTTTCGATCATTCGCCGACGAATATCGGGTTTAATTTTGTCTTTGAAATAAGAAATTCTACTCTTCAGTTTGGTGAGTTCCTCATCCTTCGAAGCCAAAAGATCGTACGCACAACTGATCGATAACAAACTGTGAAATGGCAGTGCAGTAGTATAGATAAATGATCTCGCGAAGTTGACAAGATACGAACGCAATGTCTCTGAACCGACTACGATTGCACCATGGCAGCCAAGTGCCTTTCCAAAAGTATGAAGCCGCGCGAAAACTTGATTTTCCAATCCAAGTTCGACAACTTTTCCTTCACCGCATCTCCCGAATACTCCCGAAGCGTGTGCTTCATCAACAATCAGGTTTGCACCATACTGGCGGCAAAGCTCCGACATCTCTACCAGCGGCGCACAATCGCCATCCATCGAATAGATAGACTCGACGGCAACGAAAATATTTCCTGTGGCAACTTTAAGCCTTCGTCCTAAATCCTCAAGGTCATTATGTTTAAATGAGAATGCGTGAGCATAACTCAATCGTATTCCATCCCTGATCGAAGCATGTACAAGCTGATCGTAAAGGATTGTGTCATTTCTTTCCGGAACAGAGGAAAAAATTCCAAGGTTCGCATCATAACCTGAGTTGAAAATCAATCCGGCTTCAGCATGGTGGAACTTTGCAATCCGGTTCTCAATCTCTTCACAAAACCGAGTGTTCCCTGATATGAGACGCGATCCGGTCGAGCCAGTGCGGTCACTCGGATTTTCTTTCTCCGCTTGTTGGATTTTCTCCCGGAGTATTTCGGAACGAGAAAAGCCAAGGTAATCGTTCGAACAAAAATCTACTAAGCCTTTACTAACAGTCAAGCTCCGCAGCGAATGTTTAGATTTTCTTTCGTCAAGCGAAAGGCGAAGTTGTTCTTCCGCCGAGTGCATTTTCAGTTATCAGCTAGCTGGAACGGTTTTCTGGGTCTCAATCCCAGCGATGCAAATAATTTCTCATCTTCATTAAACGCCGGATTCGGAGTCGTCAATAATTTGTCTCCCGCGAAAATGGAATTCGCTCCTGCAAGGAAGCAAAGTGCCTGAGCTTCTTGTGAAAGCTGGAGCCTTCCCGCTGAAAGTCGTACCATGGATGTCGGCATCAATATTCGCGCGGTTGCGATCATCCTTGCGAACTCCCACGCATTTACCGGCGATTGATTCTCAAGCGGCGTCCCTTCGACCGGGACCAGCGCGTTTATCGGGACGGACTCCGGATGCGGGTCCAGGTTAGCAAGCGTCATCAGCATAGCTATGCGATCATCTTCCGACTCACCCATGCCAATAATGCCGCCGCAGCACACCGTAATGTTTGCCTTTCGCGTATTCTCAATCGTGTCCAAACGATCCTGGTACGTTCGGGTCGTAATTATTTTTTTGTAATATCCTTCCGAAGTGTCGATGTTATGATTGTAGGCATACAAACCAGCTTCCTTCAGCTTCTTCGCTTGCTCTTCAGTAATCATTCCAAGCGTTGAGCAAACTTCAAGTCCGAGATCGTTCACAGCTTTGACAATCGTGAGCACGCGGTCAAAATCTCTGTTGTCACGAACTTCACGCCACGCGGCTCCCATGCAAAATCGAGTTGCGCCTGCTTCTTTCGCGTTCCTGGCTTTTTCCATGACCTCTTCAACTGAAAGAAGCGATTGAGTCTTAACTCCCGTGTCGTAGTGCACCGATTGCGAACAATAGCCGCAATCTTCCGTGCATCCACCGGTCTTGATCGATAAGAGCGAACAGACTTGCACTTCCGATGGATCATGGTACTGCCTGTGAACAGTCGCAGCCTTATAAATTAGTTCAAGCAGCGGGAAATTATAAATATGTTTTATTTCATCTTTTGTCCAATCGTGGCGGACAACTGAAATGATTTCTTCAGCCTCTGGCTGATTCGCCTTCGGTATAATTGATTCCATCGACAAACCTTCGTGTTATGAATGACTCACAAAAACTTGTTGTCCGAATGACTCCTTCGGAGAATGAGAATATAATTCTTAGGCATAGATTCTCAAAGGATGCAGAATGAGTAATGAATTTAAAATAATATTTTGAGAAAAGTAAAGCGGCTGGTGGAGTTAGTTATTTTTCCGTGTCAGTTTGTAATCTGCAAAAGCCTTCCACGTTCCCTGCAGGTTTCCGTCTTCGAGCAGGAATTGGCAAGTGTCCCTGATTTGTTTTAATGGTGACTATTTATTGCTTTGATAATTCTCCTTGTCCGTTTGTCTTCATAATGATCATGCACGACAAGAAGTGCATGTGCAACAGCGGGAACCCACAATAGAAAGCACAAAAAGAAATTTAACAGTGCTTGTATCGGCTTCCCACTCAGCAGGACTGCAATTGGCGGAAGAAGAAAAGCTAAGATGTATAACATTTGTCAACCATGTTTCAAAATAAATCTACGATGGTCAAAACATAATGTTGCATAAGAACTATTAGGTCGAATGCCAACCGCTTATTTTTCAAACAGTGATTTCACCCGTAAGATACGTTACTGCATTTCCTGCTATCTTAACTTTATCACCGAGATCTTCGCAAAAAAGTTTTCCGCCTCGTTCCGACAACTGAAGTGCAGTAAGCTTATTCTTCCCTAATTTTTTCGACCAGTATGGAACTAATGTAGAATGCGATGATCCAGTTACGGGGTCCTCGTTGATTCCGGCTCGCGGGGCAAAGAAACGTGAGACAAAATCGACGTCCTCTCCGCTTGCAGTTGCTATCACACCCAACGCATCCAACGATTTCAATCTCTCAAAGTCGGGTTTCAAATCCACCACCTCTTTTTCTCTGTTCAGAACAACGAGGAAATCTCTCGACTTCAAGACTTGAACGGGCTTCGCGTTTATCGCACGAACGAGTTCTTCTGGGACATCACATGGCTCGGCGGGTCTCCTCGGAAAGATCATGGATATGAAATCGCCTCCAAAGAGAACTTTTAGAATCCCGCTTTTCGTTTTAAAACTAATCTCATCCGGGCGATAATTAAGATGTTCTTTAAATGTAAACGCGGCAGCGAGGGTCGCCTAGCCGCAGAGGTCAACTTCGATTTTAGGAGTGAACCATCTTAGCTCAAAGGAATTACCCTTCCCTACCACGAAAGCGGTCTCAGCAAGATTATTCTCGGCAGCAATTGCCTGCATAGTATCGTCAGGAAGCCATTCTTGCATGACGCATACTGCAGCGGGATTGCCGCGAAATCTTTCGTCCGTAAACGCATCGATTTGATAAATCGGAATTTTCATATTGGAATACGTTTATTATTTCGGTTGTGTTTTATGTACTAGAATATCTGAATCGCAGGCTCAATGAAGTTACAGAACATTTTCAGTCAATTCCATTTCCCGTTGGGACCGGTCACGCTGAATCTTCCGGAGCCGAGGAAGAAAATTACCAGCGCAGGCAGAAGATAAAGCGCATCCAATTCGATGCCCCATCCTCCACCGGGACTAATAGCGAATATCCTTGGGTGCGAGACAAGCACAATCGCCATGAACAAATCAAAAGCGATAACAAGTGCCGCGGGTCTCGTCCAGATTCCGAGAATAATAAGAATCGGCGCTACAACCTCGCCGACATAAACTCCATATGCAATAAATCCCGGCAAGTGGGATCCAGCTAACAATCCTTGCATCCATGGTATGCCGTGAATTACTTTCGATACACCATGGAACAGCATTAAGCCGCCGATAGTAATCCGAAGAAGCAACTTGCCAAAATTTTGTCCGAAGTCACTCATGGTGATTTCTCCTGTTTGTTTTATAGAAGGTATCTTGCTTCTGCAAAAAAATCAAGAAGAGCGTCCATCACGGTATGCTGGAGAGGTTTACGAATTTTGTCTGGTGGGGTAATGGTGGTTTATAACTTTGCAGGACATCGATTCTTTATGTAAATCTTCTTAAATGGGCAACAATCAACGATCGCTGTTCAATGATAATTGATCCGTGAGATTAGCAGACTGCTTCTGCCTATAAAGTACCTGTATAAATTTCGATTCTTCCTTTGGTTTGAATATCTGTATCAGCTCCCAAGACTTGTCGTATCTTGCCAATCCGTCCTGGAGCATTTTTATTTTGTCTTCGACCGTCCACTCCACCCCTTCCGGTTCCCAGCGGAATGCTTCAACCCGGAAGTTGTACCGTCGTTTCTTGCCATTGATCTTCACTTCAATCTCGGCAATTTGCTTGTCCACGAAATCGGGCAGTGGAATACTGACATCTCTCATTTTCGATTTCTCCTTTTCAATTTCCTATTCATATATCAACGACTCTACGGATTCGCCGTCGCAGCCCCCCGATCTGACTTAATACCCCTCGCAACGCTTCATTTGTGGTCGTCCAACGGGTTTGCAATGGCACGCAGTTCCGCCAGTTCAGGACGACGAGGGTCGCCAGCTTGGAAACACACTTTCAGCAAGGCATTGGCGTATCGCTGCGCGACTTGAGAATTCCCCGCCAATTCCGCCGCCTTTGCTGCACCATAAAGAGCACGAAACCGGTTCGGTTCTTCCTTCAAGGTGGTTTCAAATTCTCGCACTGCATCGCCGGGGCGATTTATTTGGAGCAACATTTCGCCCAGCAGCTCGTGGGCAGGCGCGATCGGGCCAGGAGTAACCACGCTTTTCTCTGTACCATCTTCCAGATAGACGGCCTTACGCATCTGTTGTAAAGCCCCAACGGTATCCTTTGTGGCCAGCGCGACCCAAGCGAGAACATCCAGCCGCTGAATTTCTACCTGGAGCGCCCAGTAAGATTCCTTGCTGTCGATCAGACGTCCGTGAATGATGGCGAGTTGCTGCGCCGCATCTCGAGCCGTCGTCGTGTCGCCGATGCGAGCCCCGCCCATTCCGCGCGCAAACCATGTGATAGCATCAGTGTATGGATACGACGTCAGGCGTACCTGCAACTTACTCGCTACGACCCAGTCGCCGTGCTCCAAAGCGCAGCGTGCTGGAATCGCCGCCAACGCGAAGTATGCTGCCAATACTGGAGCCGCCCCGATGGGAACCGCCTTCGGATCAAAACGCGATTCTATTTCTGGCAGATTTTGCAAGATCTGCTCGCCGGCGGAGTCACGACCGCTCTGTAAATACGCATAGACGAGATAATCACTCGCATGAAGCTCTTCTGTCACATTGCCTTCCCTCCGCGCGGCGGTCCGTGAGGCTACATTGGAGGTGATTGATTCATTCCACAGCCCCAGCCGCGTAAAAATATGTGAAGGCATGTGAAGCGCGTGGGGAGAATCGGGCGCAATCTTGGCATAGGCTCTGGCTGCTACCAATGCGCGTGCTGCCAGCGGCGGAAAATCATAAGTATGGATGATATAGTGAGCAACACCAGGATGCTGCGGCATCTTGCGAAACAGCGTTTCCAAAATTGCGCCTGCTTTGAGTTGCTTCGTGTAAGTCTTGTCGGACAGGTCAGCCGACGCAGAGAGCGAAAGTGCATAGAAGATGGTAGACTCCGTGTCTGTAGGATATCGCGCCGCTACGTTCGACATCGCATCACAGTAAGCGTCGAGTCGACTCTGTTGAGTGGTAGTCTCGAAGTTGTCGTAAAGTCGGGCAACAGCAGCGATGTAGTCGCGCTCCCGCTGTGTTTTCTCTTTGGCTGCCTCTGCGGCCTCGATCGCCACACGGCCATGCTGAAGCGAGCTGACCGATTTCAACCCGGGAGCAAATGGGTTTCCCCACCAGCATACAGCAATTCCCCAATAGGCCATGGCACATTCCGAGTCGGCTGTAAGTGCCGCATGGAATTCCGTTATCGCAGGTCCAAATTCAAACGAGTGAAGCAATGTCACGCCGCGCTCGAATGCAGCTTGGGCCCCGGGCGAGCCCGAGATTTCAAAATGAACACTGCCCAGTTTGGCTCGTGTGCCAAGCCGGGACAAATCGGGTTGCGCGGCAAGGACGAATGGGAAAAAGCCGAGCAAGAAAGCGGGGACGGCCACCGCGGTAAACAACCTTAGTGACATGTGTCCTCCTCGTTATGGTCGAATCTCGTTCTGTTGTCTAACGTCGATCTCAATTATTTGAAACCAGTTTAGGTTATTCCAGTTCTGGGGAGACCGGCAAATCTTCCAACATCACACTGAGATGGAAGGTTCCAACACATTCAGTAGTTGTAGTGGCACAGCCCAGATATCGAGATACCGAGCGTGCTTTCTGGATAGTCGTTCTCCTTTGAGTCATCAGCGAAGGGCCCACTGCCGACTCATTCATGCCTTAAGCTCTCAACCGGATTTGCCGTCGCCGCTCTGACCGCCTGTGTACTCACCGTCAAAAGCGCGACTACAAGCGCCATGGCACCCGACGCGAAGAAAATCCAGAAGCTGATGTCAATTCTGTAGGCGAAATTCTTCAGCCAATTGTTCATGGCATAGTAAGCCAGAGGCCATGCGATCACGTTTGCTATCAGAACCCATTTTGCAAACTCAGCCGACAGTAGAGCTATCACTTCGGAAACGGACGCGCCGAGCACTTTACGTATTCCTATTTCCTTCGTTCTCTGTTCCGTAATGAATGCGGCGAGGCCAAGCAATCCCAGGCAGGCGATGAGAATTGCAAGTACAGAGAAAGTCGCGGCTATCTTGCCTGCTCTGATATCGGACAGGTAAAGACGTTGTAGATTCTGATCCAGGAAATTGTATTCGAAGGCCTCGTTCCCGGCATACTTCTTCCATGTGTCATCGAGAAAAGCGATTGTGTTTTGGTAATTATCGGGAGCGATACGGACAGACACGAACTTGCCGAAATCGCCATGTGAGAACATGCCGAAGGCAAGTGGCCGAATTGCTTCGTGAAGCGATTCATAATTGAAGTCCTTCATTACGCCGATGATCTGGAACTTTGGCGGATTCTTGTTGACCTTAAGCCCGACTAAAATTTTTCCAACAGGATCTTTCAATGCGAGCGCCTTAACGGCAGCTTCGTTCAACACAACCGCCATGGAATCTGATGGATGATCCTTCGATAGAAATCTTCCCGCCGCCATCTTAATCTGATAAGTGTTCGCAAAATCGCAATCGCAGCGAATCGTGCGTAAGCTCTGGGCGTCGCGGCTTGTTCCACCTTCGGGCTCGAAGACATCGTCACCGATTTGATTTCCCGGAATTCCATCGGAATTCGAAAAGCTTATGACCTCGGGATTGCTGAGCAGCTCTTGCTTGAACGACTCTATCTGCTTACCAATGTCGTCTGTTTTATTGATTATTATAACTTGATCCTTGTTGAATCCGAGATTTTTATCCTGAACATATTTGAGCTGACGATATATGATGAATGTGCTGATAAAAAGAATGATCGATACTGCAAACTGTGAGATTACCAGTATGCTTCTAAGAAGGGACTTGCGATTCCCTTTGCTTGAGTCAGCCTTTAGAACGTGAACCGGAATGAAAGAAGACAAATAAAAGGCAGGATAACTTCCCGCGAGTATCCCAACGACGATTGCAAATAAAGCGAGCAAAGGAATCGAGTATAAATTATCAAAAATTCCCATGCTTAAATCTTTGCCTGAAATATCGTTGAAGAGGGGGAGAAGAAGTTCCACAATACCAACGGCAAGAAATACAGCGATCAGGCTCGTGACAACTGACTCGGCCATGAACTGAACGACAAGCCGGCTTCTATTGGAGCCCAGGGTCTTGCGTATCCCGACTTCCTTTGCTCTTCTATCGGACCTCGCCGTGGAAAGATTCATGAAGTTTATGCAGGCGATGAGAAGGATTGAGACGGCGATCGCCGAAAAAATATATACGTAAGAGACGTCGCTGTTTGGCTCGATCTCATAGTCGAGATGCGAATTCAGATGGATGAATGTCAGGGGCTGTAGGAAGAAACCGATCATGTTCCCGGCGGACTCGAACTGGTCAAAGGTTATTCCTGTCGCAGCTTTTAACTGAGGACCGACGTATTTTCTAATGTCATCATTAAGTTTCTTTTGAAACGCCATCGGATCCGTGCCCTTGCGTAATACAACATAGGTATGGTAATTGTTGCTGAGCCATATCTGGTTCCTACTATCCTCGTAAGTGGTGAGCGACGCAAGAAAATCAAAATGGAAATGGGAATTGTGTGGGAACTCCTTGACTAGGCCGGTCACGATGTAGTCTCTTCTCCGATCCGCGTTCAGGATCTTCCCCATTGGGTTTTCATTTCCGAAATATTTTCTCGCCATGGCTTCGGTAATCACGACAGTGTTTGGCTGAGTCAGAGCTGTTTTGGGATTTCCCTGAATGAAGTCAACCGTGAACACGTCGAAGAAAGTCGAGTCAGCATCGTAGAATCTTTCTTCGCTGAAAGCCTTGTCTTTATACCTCAACACTGGGAAACCGAAGTTGGTGATCCTGGTAGCTGCGACAACTTCCGGGAAATCTCTGACTAACGTGGGTTCTAGGGGTGCGCAGCTATTCGCGAGCTTAATGTCCTTGTTGTTGAAGAAAGCATGAAAGTATATGCGGTACATCTGGTCGGCGTTTTTATTGAACCTGTCGTAACTTAGTTCGTCCCGCACGTAAAGCAGGATTGCGATACAACATGCGATGCCGACTGCAAGTCCGATTATATTTATAAATGAGAATGCCTTATAGTTTTTAAGGTTCCTCAACGCAACGCGTAAGTAATTTTTTATCATGTCCTACTCCTCCTCAATTCAATCATCGATTTATATCCTATCAATCCTAACAGACTTCAGAAT